>JBBQQN010000118.1:0-8721 GCA_038215845.1 Flavobacteriales bacterium
GGATGATGAAGTCCAATCCTTTACTATGGCGCAGACCAAATCTATTTTGGAATCCGCGCTCGAAAACGATATGGATCCTCCGTATTCCTGCCAAGGCGGTATTTGCAGCACTTGTATTGCCCGATTAAAGGAAGGCAAGGCTGAAATGCGCAAAAACCAAATACTTACCGATGCCGAAATAGCCGATGGGTTAATCTTAACATGTCAGGCGCATCCAACAACGCCTACCGTGGTTATTGATTATGACGATGTTTAAGATTTGTAATTGGAAAATTCGAATTAAAAAATTGTTATAAAATCTCTTTAATTTTTTTAACAACCGTTTCCGGTGAAATAGTTTCTATTGCAGCTTCATAGCCACTTGGGAATTTGTTTCCATATATTGAAGTGGGTATCAGTGGAAATTTTTCACGGGCTGCAGTAAGCTGGTTTTTTTCCGGTTGATTAAAAGGTGCAAAACCTGCAAAAGGATGCGTAACGCCCCAAAGTGTAACTACCGGAATACCTAACATTGCTGCCAAATGTCCGTTCCCACTATCCATGGAAAGCATCAGGTCCAGATTTGAAATTAGTGCCAATTCCTCCTCAAAGGTAAACTTGCCCGCAACGCTTTCAACATTGGCAAAAGGAGTTGCCAGCTTCTTCAAATGCTCAATTTCCTTTTTTCCGCCCCCAAAAAGAAAAATACGGTATTTATCCGTTTCATTTAAATCCGAAATAACTTCAGCCATCAATTTTAAAGGGTACATTTTACTTTTAAAAGCGGCAAAAGGGGCAATGCCAATCAATTTTTTTGGCTCTACGCCTATAAGGGCATTAAGCTTGGGAAGCAGTCTTTTTTTAGCGGGAAATTTATGAGTGCCCAAATCAATGGGTATACCCAACTTTGCAAACACATCGGCATATCGCTGCTGGGTAGTTTTTAATTGAACAAATTTTTTGTTTTCAGAAGCGGTGAGTGCTTTTTTTTCATCTCTACCTTTATCTACCGTAGCCGTTTTTAAGCCCTTTAACTTGAGGTAATTGGTAATAATTTTTGAACGGATTACATTGTGAAGATCCGCAACCGCATCTATTTGCAATGCCTTCGCTTGCTTTGCCAGTTTTATTAGGCCGAAGCGTTTGTGTTCTCCATTAACATCCGCTTCCAGAAAATCCAGATTTGGAATTCCTTCAAACAACGGTTTAAAAAAAGGTCTTGAAAGGATAGTGATTTTTATATCTGGGTAGGTTTGGGCTACCACTCTTAAAACTGGTACCGTCATCGCGACATCGCCCAAGGCGGATAGACGGATTATAAGTATGTGGGTTAGTTTTGGCATATTTACTTGGCAGCCCTACAAGGAGGCCTGCGGCAACACCTTGCAGGTTACTTTTTTTCTCTTAAAACTGGGTTCAATTCGTCGTCATTGTACATTTTCATCTGCTTATAGACTTTCATGTATTTCCTTCCTTGGCTTATATCGTCCAATAATTGGTTGATTGCGGTGCTCAAATCTACCCGTTGTTCCAAAAGTATATTGAGTTTTGCCTGGCAAGCCATTTGATGTTCTTGGGAGGCTGAGGAGCGATTGGCTTCCTCATTCATATGGTATATTTTTAACGCCAAGATTGACAAACGGTCAATGCCCCAAGCTGGACTTTCGGTATTTATTGTAGCATCAGCATTCGGTTTTACATCCTTAAATTTTTCAAGAAAATAGGAATCTATATATTCCACCATATCGGTGCGGTCCTGATTGGAAGCGTCAATTTTTCGTTTTAAAACCAAAGCTGCGGTGGGTTCAATATTTGGATCGCGGATAATATCCTCATAATGCCATTGAACCGTATCAATCCAACATTTGCGGTAAAGTAAATGTTCAATTAAATCGGTTTCTTCACTATAAGGATTCA
This sequence comes from Flavobacteriales bacterium, assembly GCA_038215845.1. GTDB lineage: Bacteria > Bacteroidota > Bacteroidia > Flavobacteriales > Flavobacteriaceae > Aequorivita. Next base: position 1,897 of record JBBQQN010000118.1, read on the forward strand.
AAAAAGGTTGATCCACCTCATTGATTTCGTGATATTTATCGATTACTTCGCTGAAAATTTTATTGGCTTTGTCTGAAAACATACGTTTATTATTTTAATTAAGTGAAAAGTGAAACCATTGGTTTCATCTATACTTCACTGTTATATAAATGGACGATCCTCTTTAGGAAAAATTCCTTTTTGAGTATATTTTTATATGAATTTTTTGCCCTGCAAAGGTATCATATTTTGCCAAAGTATCCATCAAGTGCATTGCATTGCTATTATCTACAAAGTATTTCATCCCCAGGGGTCACTTTTCAGAATTTCTTATAAAAAGAGAAGGAAAATGGGAAGCAATACAACGAGCCATAATAATATTTCCTTGAACCAAAACTCCCCAATATCTTTTTTTCCGGTTCGAGTAGGCGCGAAATTTTCAATATAATTGGCTGAAATAATTGCCAATGGCCCTAAAACAAAAAGAATTTCAGCTCCCGTTTTTTGAGGGCTTGCCAAGCTTACAAATATGCTGGTAATTATAACATATAGCAGGAGAAAGTAATTTGGCCTTTCCTTTGAAGAAAGCGTGGAAAATTTTGAAATCCGATTAATCCCGGTCCAAATTATAAACGCAATGATAACCGCAACGGGCAATAATAAGTTTATGGAATTATATTTTGAAAAATCGAAACTGATGGGCTCCTTCCACTCAAAAATCCAATTGAAGGAATTTGCTATTACGAGTTGGAATGCCGTATTGATTATACACGCAGCAAAAAATCCCGTGAGGGGAATAAGCATTTGTTTGTAGCTTGTGTTGGGTTTTTGGGCAATGGCAACCCACAGGGGTACAAAAAATAGAAAACTCCAAAAATAAAAAAACGAAGCTACCGTAATCCATACACTGGCATCGAGTATTTTCTTTTCTGAATTTTTATCGGTGCGCAGGCTTAAAATTCTTCGTAGCGACAGCAAAAGAAATGCATTTGCCAGCAATATATTTGGTTGCAGAAATATATTGGGCACCATAACCATAAAGCAGCTGAAAAATAGAATGGCGTAAGTGTTGCTTTTGGTAAGGGAATTTTTTCGGATTATAAAATCCAACAAAAACATAGAAAATACGCTCAACAACATAAAAAAGCCATATTTCCATACTAAAAAAGGCGTAAATAAAATAGTGGATCCCGATAAGGCCCCCAACAAATCCCCCAAAACAATAAACACACCAAGCAATAAATAATTTGCTGGGTTAGATTTGCCAAAAAAACTTGTTAGCATACGGGGTATTTTTATACTTTTGCCTTCTAAAGATTAAAGATATGACTTGGAAAGGTTTTTGGGAAGGAATAGCTTCTCTTTTTGAAAATGTTCTCTTTTTGCCGTTGGATGCAATGCGAAAGATACAATTGGACAGTTGGTTTTTGGCCAATATTGTTTCGTGGATCTTCCTTCTCACCTTCGCCGTGCTTTTTATATACTGGATGCGAATGCTGAAAATTTTTCATCAGCACAACGAGGATGACAGCCATTCTCCAGAAAGCCGTTACGGAATTAAATAAGATCGAACCCAATATCTGTACGATATTCCATCCTATCAAAATGTAGTTTTTCTATATTTTGATAGGATTTTTTAAGCGCTTTTCTGAAATCACTATCCAATGAAGTTATGGCCAAAACACGCCCTCCGTTGGTGAATGCCTTGCCGTTTTCCAATTTTGTACCTGCATGAAAAACGAATGAATTCTTTATATTTTCCAGGCCAGAAATTTCCTTTCCCTTTTCATAAGCCTCCGGGTAACCCCCGGATACCAACATAACGGTTGCCGCGGCTCTTTTGTCTAATTCCAAAGCAATATTATTTAACTTTTGTTGATAGGTTGCTTCCAATAAATCAACCAAATCTGTTTTTATTCTTGGAAGAACAACTTCGGTTTCAGGGTCGCCCATTCGTACGTTGTATTCAATTACATAGGGCTCATTTTTCACCTTAATCAATCCAATAAAGACAAATCCCTTGTAATCTATATTTTCTTCTGAAAGCCCATTTATAGTAGGTTTTACAATTCTCTCTTCAATTTTTTTCATTAAAACATCATCTGCAAAAGGCACAGGGGAAACCGCTCCCATACCGCCGGTATTCAAACCTTTATCACCTTCTCCAATGCGTTTATAATCTTTGGCTGTGGGAAGGATTTTATAGTTTTTGCCATCGGTAAGTACAAAAACACTCAGTTCTATACCATCCAGAAATTCCTCAATAACCACTTTAGAACTCGCTTCGCCAAACTTGCTATGGGTAAGCATATTTTCTAGTTCCTGTTTAGCTTCTTCCAAATCTGTAAGAATCAAAACTCCCTTTCCAGCAGCCAAACCATCTGCTTTTAAAACATAGGGTGGGTTCAGTTTTTCCAGAAATGTTTTTCCCGCTTCCACAGAAGAAGGGGTAAAGCATTCGTATGCAGCGGTAGGAATGTTGTGCTGCATCATAAATTCCTTAGCGCGCTGTTTGCTGCCTTCCAGCAAAGCACCTCGCTTGGAAGGTCCTATAAGCATCACATTTTTAAGTTCAGCGGTTTCAGAAAAATAATCCGCAATTCCTACAACCAAAGGGTCTTCCGGCCCCACGACAACCATATTTATATCGTTTTCAAGCACACAGGCTTTAACCGCTTCAAAATCAGTCACCTTTAAATTGACGTTAGTAGCTATAGTTTGTGTTCCCGCATTTCCGGGTGCTACAAAAAGTTTCTCACAGCGTCTGCTTTTTGAAATTTGATGGGCAAAAGTATGTTCGCGACCGCCGGAGCCAAGGATAAGAATGTTCATTGTTCTATGGTTTTATTTCCGCTTCAAAAATAATTGTTTGTAAATTGACACCCTAATTTATTCCACAATGAATTTGTTTGAACTTACACTGGTTTTAAATGGTTTCCCCATTGCGGAGGCAAAAAGAAAATTGAAAAAAATCCAGCAGGTTGAGACGAATGATTATGAGGATTATGTGAAAAAAACCAGAAGTGAAATTGTTGAATATCATTTAAAAAACAATCCTTTTTATCAAAATTTTATTGGAAATTCAGATGTTTCGCTTTGGGAAAATATTCCAGTGATGAAAAAAAGTGATCTGCAAAAACCTTTAAAGAAAAGGCTTTCCGATGGATTTAACATAAAATCAGTTTATATAAACAAAACTTCGGGCTCTAGTGGGACACCTTTTATTTTTGCAAAGGATAAATTTTGCCACGCCCTCACTTGGGCCGAAATTATTGATCGGTTTGGCAGTTTGGGCATCGATTTTAACTCTTCCTTGCAAGCCCGATTTTACGGAATCCCGCTTGATTTTAAAGGTTACCAAAAAGAAAGGTTGAAAGATTTTTTGAGCAGTCGTTACCGATTTCCGGTCTTTGATCTTTCCGATAAAAAAATGGAAGGGTTTCTAGAGGTTTTCAAAAGAAAAAAATTCCATTATATTAATGGTTATACGAGTTCCATCGTGTTTTTTGCAAAATTTTTAAAGCAACAAAATATTGTACTTGCCCAGGTTTGTCCAACTTTAAAATATTGTATTGTAACTAGTGAAATGCTTTTTGAGGACGACAAGCAATTGATGGAAACCGTTTTTGGGGTGCCGGTAATCAATGAATATGGAGCTTCGGAGCTGGATTTGATAGCCTTTACAGACAAACAGCAAGCCTTTGTAGTGAATAGTGAAACGCTATGTGTTGAAATCTTGGATGAAGAGGATCAGCCTGTTCCGCACGGAAATCCCGGACGGATAATTATCACTTCCCTATATAACAAGGCCCACCCGATGCTTCGGTACGACATTGGCGATGTTGGGGTTTTAGCACCCCAGAGCACTTACAAAAAACCAATCCTAGAAAAGTTGATAGGCCGGACAAACGATATGGCAAAACTACCCAGCGGTAAAACCGTGGCGGGACTTACGTTTTATTATATTACGAAAAGCATCATTGAAGACGATGGAAATGTGAAGGAATTTGTGATTGAGCAAACTACGATTGACACCTTTAAGATTATCTATGTTTCGGAAAGTGAATTGACTTCTTCAGAAATTTCAAAAATTGAAGAGGCTCTTTTTTCTTATCTAGAAAAGGGATTAATTATAACTTTTGAAAGAGTTGAAATATTGAAAAGAAGCAAGCGAGGCAAACTAAAACAGTTTGTTTCCTTACTTTAATGTTTCAATAAACTTTCTTCTTTCAAATAAATATTCCCAAAAGAAGACCACTAGAAAGTACACCGATTTTGGAATGGAATAATTTAAGTAACGATGATAAAATTGAAAATTGTATTTTATCAATTTCCACTTATTTGAACTTACCGAACCCTTTCTCACACAATAATATGCCAGATCCTGCTGAATTCCTAAAGCCGGCTTGTTACTTCTTTTAATGGCTTCTAGCCAAACAGCCCAATCTTGGCGTTTTCTTATTTCTGGGGCCATAATCTTTCCCAATTCCTTTACATTATACATTCCTGTAAGATTTCCAATGTAATTATTGGAATGCTGTTTTTTATATGAAAGGAATTTTCTAGCAATAATTCTTTTATGGAGAGGCTGTCTATTTTCATCAATTTGAAGATAACTACTGAAAGAAACATCACAATTTTGATGTTTCATAAAATCAAGTTGCACCCTGAGTTTTTTGGGAGCCCAAAGATCATCGGAATCTAAAAAAGCTATGTACTTTCCCTTTGCTTTTTCAGTGGCAAAATTTCGGCATAAGGCTGCGCCTTTGTTTTCATTATTTTTGTAAAATCTGATTCGCACATCCTTGGCAGCAAAGTTTTCCACAATTTCAGATGAATCGTCTGTAGAAGCATCATCAATTATAATATGTTCCCAATTGGTATAAGTTTGTTGCTGAACGCAATTTATGGCTTCGGCAATATATTTTGAAGAATTGAACACAGGTGTAATGATAGATACCAGACCGTGCATTATTAATAAGCTTTATCTTCGCCCCGAAGCGCATTATATACTGTTTGGAAAACAATTTTCAAATCCAGAAACAAACTCCAATTTTCAAGATAAAAGATATCATATTTCACCCTATTAATAATATCGCTTTCATTCTCCACTTCCCCACGAAAACCACTTACCTGCGCCAATCCTGTAATTCCCGGTTTTATAAAATGGCGCACCATAAATTTATCTATTCGCTCTGCATACATGTGCGTGTGGCTTACCATATGCGGGCGCGGGCCCACTACGGACATGTCACCCTTTAGTACGTTAATGAATTGCGGCAGTTCGTCAATACTGGTTTTCCTAATTATTCTCCCAACACGGGTAACTCTTTCGTCCCCCTTTTTTATCTGGTGTAAATGCGCCATCGGGTTTGGCAACATAGAACGGAATTTATAACAGTAAAACTCCTGATAGTCCAACCCATTCCGCTTTTGTTTAAAAAACACTGGCCCATTGGACTCTAATTTTATGAGAAGACCCAGTAAAGGTGTAAGCCAGGACAAAATTCCTATTATTATTATAAGTGATAAAACGATGTCGAAAGTGCGCTTAATAAATTTATAAAAAGGTTCATCAATGGGAATGCGCCGCATAGACAAAATGGGAAGCACCCCATAGTATGTAAAATCCAGTTTTTTGCTGTAAATTTCCTTATTGTCCGGAAGGAATTTTAAGATCTTGAGGTTATTGTCCACAAAATCAATAAGCTTTATTAGATCCTTATTCCCAAGCTCGGCCACGGATGAATAAATTTCATCAATGTTTTCTTTTGAAATATACTCCAAACATTCCTCTAAGCTAACCTTTTCAGGCCCCCGCAGATCAAATGTTCTATAGAGCTTGTATCCGTAGACCGGATTATCCGTAAAAAATTTACGGAGTTGATCTGTTTTTTGGTTAAGACCAATGATAACAACTTTTCGCACATTTCCGCCCAGCAGCAGTCGGTACTTTTTGAGAAGAAAATATACTGCCAACTTTACAACGGTAATGCAAAGCATTACCAAAACAATATAATTGAATATAGTTGATGCCGGTGTAATTACATCGTTATAAAAACCAAAAAAACTGAAAACTACAAGAACAAAAACAACCCCCTGTTTTCCAACGAGGGAAATAATTTTGGTGAGATGTGTAAATCTGTAAATTTCATAAAAACCAGAGCGCAGTGAAAGAATAAACCATGCAATGGTCACAAAGATTATATAATTGAAATACGGCAAGGAGTTGCCGAAAATTTCATAGGCCAAAAAGTGAATGAGAAAGAGGTCTATCCCGTATGAAATAGGCCTTAGCAATCCCGAATATCTTCCCCTTTTGAACATTTATAGCTACTTATTATGTTTTGAAAAATCCTTATGCTCGCTTTTAAAGAGTTCTTCTTTTGAAAGTCCTTTAAAATATTCAAACGTTTTTTGCATTCCCTCGTCTCGAGATACTTTAGGCTCCCACCCTAGTATTTCAGTCGCTTTTGTAATATCCGGTTCCCGTTGCAGGGGATCATCCTGCGGTAAGGGTTTAAATATAATTTTTTGCTGAGTGCCCGTAAGTTTTATTATTTCCTTCGCAAAATCCAAAATTGTAATTTCCTTGGGATTTCCAAGGTTTATAGGCAAGGCGTAATCGCTCAGCAATAATTTGTAAAGCCCATCCACTTGATCGTCCACATAACAAAAAGAACGGGTCTGCATTCCGTCTCCGAAAACCGTTATGTTTTCCCCCCGAAGAGATTGCCCAATAAATGCAGGTATTACGCGACCGTCGTTAAGTCGCATCCGCGGACCATAGGTATTGAATATCCGGGCTATACGAGTTTCCAATCCATGAAAACGATGATAGGCCAT
>JBBQQN010000119.1:0-8141 GCA_038215845.1 Flavobacteriales bacterium
TTTGTGTGTAATCGTCTGCATGGCACGAGAAACAATCAGTTGAGGTATTATTGAAATTACCGTTTACATGGCAAGCATTACAATCCTGAATATCGTGGCCCAGAGTGAGGGGAAAGAAATCGTGATCCAAAGTTGCCGGCATCCACCCAGGGTTAGTGGTATGGCATTCAATACAATCTGTTGAAAATCCGGCGTTGGTATGATTGGGGTTTGTGGTCTGAGCAAAATCGTCGTCATGGCAAGAAAAACAATCTGCCGAAATATCCGAAAAGTTTGTTACATCATGGCATTGACTACAATCCTGAATATCGTGGCCTAGGGTAAGTGGGAAAAAGTCGTGAATGATACCTGTTGAATCCCAACCCAAACCAAGTGGGTTATGACATTCTATACAGTCCTGCGAAAATCCCGAAACCAAATGGTTCGGGTTTTGGGTCGCCAAATAATCACTTCTATGGCATTCAATACATTCATTGCCAAGACGGTTAAAAATTAAGGTACTTTCAGTAGTATGGCATTCCACACAGCTTAAGTTAGAATGCGAACCTATAAGTGGAAATCCGTTTTCTTCGTGTATTTCCGGAATATTAAATACTAACCAATTCTCCGAAGTATGGCAGCGCACGCAATCATTGCCCACCGATTGGCTGTGCACATCGGTATGACAGGAAATACAGTCTGTTGGCGCTTCATTAAAAACCAGCGAAGTATGGCAGGATTTGCAATCGGTAAGCTGGTGGGTACCCTCCAATTCAAAATCAGTGGTGTTATGATCAAATTTAACCGTTTGTAAATCTACCGTCCACCCTTCAGGGTTATGACATTGGGCACAATCTATTTTAAGCGAGTTTCCGTGAGGGGACTGTCCCATTACAGGAACTATGATGAAGAAAAAGACGATTATGAATGACAGTCTCTGCAATCCAGTTTGTTTAGTTTATATATAACGACAGGCACTCCTTTTTCATTGTTCATCTCATGGCACACCTTACAATCTATTTCTTCATGTTTACCGGTTAAGGGAAATCGAGTTGTATTATGGTTAAATTTTTCCGGAAACCAACTAGTAGTAACATGGCATCTGGAACATTCCGTGACTCCTTTAACAGCAAAACTTTCTCCGTGAATGTTATCATGGCACGAAGCACAATCCGTTTCTAATGTACTAAATTTCTGATTAATAACCTCATGGGTTGGCGAAATTTCAAAGTGACATTCTCTGCAGGAAATTTGGTTATGTTTTCCTGTTAAAGGCCACTTTGTTTTTGAATGGTCAAAATTTATTAAATCCCAGGATTCATTTCCGTGACAGGAAGCACAATCGTTTTTGGGCATATACTTTTCATTTAAATACCCTTTGTGAATATTGGCATGGCAGTCAATACATTGATCTCCTAAGTGCGTAAAAGTCCATCTGTCTTTGGCTTCATCTACATGACAGGCAAAGCAGGGAGTTGCCAAATGTGCCCCTTCAAGTAGAAAACCGGATTTTTGATGGTCCGAAATGGTAAAGGAAGTGTGTTCAAAGCTCTTTTCGAGTGAATGGCATTCCTTGCAATCCGGAGAAACGCCATTTTCTGCAAATTCGCCCTTGTGATAATCCTGATGGCAATTTTTACATTCTGAAAAATCTATAGGGGTCGAAAACCTTTCAACATGACATTTTTTGCAATCCACCGTGGTGTGCATTCCTTCCAAGGGAAAATCAGTAATGGAGTGGTCAAAGAAATCCATTTTTTTAAGAGATACAAAACTTTCTTCTTTATGGCATTTTGCACAATCCTGGCCATATTTATTTGCATGCGGATCCTTATGGCATTGAACACAGTTGTTTTCCTCAGTAGCAATTTTATCCTGAAAGACCTGGGTCGGATTACTTGTTTTGGTGTGACAACTAAAACAATCAACCGTTTTGTGCTTACCCTTTAAATCGAAACCGGTTCGGGTATGGTTAAAATTACCCTTGCCCACAAAGGTCGAGAATGAACTTTCGGTATGGCATTGGGCGCAGTTTCCCGGCAGTTGATTGTTATGGGGGTCATTATGACAAGACTTACAATCTTCAAAAGGAATGCCTGTGAACTGCTGAAACTCCTTTCCATTCTTAATGGTTACTTTATGGCACTCCTTGCAATCAACAGTGGCGTGCTTTCCGCGAAGTTTAAAATCCGCTTGGTCGTGGTCAAACTTTTTTACTGGTGTAAAGGCTTCCATACTATGGCATTGAAGGCAATTTACAGGAAGTGCACCTTGGTGGAAGTCTTCGTGACAGGATAAACATTTTTTGTCCATGCCCAAATAAGTTCCCTTTCTCTTTTTTAATTTTGAATCCGAAATATTTTCGGGCGCATGGCATTGGCGGCAATCCACTTTTTTGTGTGCCCCTTCAAGTTCATATCCGGTTAAATTGTGGTCAAAGGTTTTGGCGTCAAACCGAACCATTTCAAAATTACGGCCGTGATGTTCGCTGTGGCATTTAATGCAATCCTGGCTTTCCACTTTTGAATTTGCGTGAAAACCTTTATTTTGGTCCATCAAGCTTTTTATTTCGGTATGGCAATCCAAACATTTTTGATCGGTAACCTTGGCTCCAAGTTCATGGCATTGCGTACAATTGCCCATTCCTTCCAGTTTTGAGTGGGCCGTAGTTAAATCGCCTGGGGAAATCTGAGACATTCCAACCGAACAAACCAAAAGTGCGAAAAAAGAAATTATATGTTCTCTATATGCATTCACCTAATAGCTTAATATTTCTTAATAATATAGCCAAAACGTTTTGTGATCTTCACCCCTGCCCTTTCCAAAAAATTTGTTGGCAATTCCCCTCCAGCAAAAATATAGACCAGATCGTTTTCAATTTGCTTGGTAGTATCGTCCTTCAATTTTAAAAGTACATCCTTTTCGTTAATACTCACCAAGTTAGATTCAAAAAAAATATTTATTGAATTATCTTCTTCTGCTTTTAGTATATATTCTTTGTTCTTGGGTTTTAATCTTGAAAATTTATCACTTCTGTAAGATAAAACTACCTTGTTATTATCGCTCAACAACAATGCAGATTCTATTGCGGAATCCCCACCACCGACTACCATTATCTTTTTCCCCGATATTGTTTCAGGTTCAAGCAACCGGTAAGCGACCTTTGGGGTGTCTTCTCCGGGCACACCCAATTTCCTAGGGCTTCCTCGACGCCCAATTGCCAATAGAACATTATTGGTCACAAATTCACTACCTGTATTGGTTAAAATTTTAAAAGTGTTGTCTTTTTGGGGAATTATATTTTCAACCTTGACATTTTCAATTATCTGGAGATTGTGCTCCTTTATAACCTTTTTCCAAAGCTCCAATAGTTCGCCTTTGGAGGTGTTAAACAATTTCACTTTTCCGTGCAAGGGAAGGTTCATGGGGGAAGTCATTACAATTTTTGATCGAGGGAAAGTAAAGACTGTACCCCCCAAGGAATCCTGCTCCAAGGTGACAGATGAAAGCCCCGCTTTTTTTGCTGCCAACGAAGCGGAAATACCAGCTGGGCCCGCTCCCACAATAACCACATCGAGACACCCATTTTTCGCAACCTTTTTACTTTTCACCACACTGTCAATAGCCTGCTGCCCTTGTTCCACACTGTTTTTAATAAGGCCCATCCCGCCCAATTCACCGGCAATATAAATACCCTTCATATTGGTTTCGAAGTTTTGGTTTACATGTGGCAGATCGACCCCGCGCTTTTCTGTGCCTATTCGCAAAGAAATAGCCTCGACGGGGCAGGCGTGAAAACACGCTCCATGACCCACGCAATTGGAAGCATTTATTACCGTGGCCTTGCCATCCACTATGCCCAAAATATCCTTTTCGGGACACGCGGCAACGCAAGCGCCACTACCTATACAAACGTTGGGATCAATAAAAGGATGCAGTGAAACTGGTTCGTAAAGACCTTCTTCTTTGGCTATTTCAACTTTTTGAAACGTTTTTTGTGAAGCCTTGTTTTTTTTCCGAAGATAAAAGAAAATGATACCTGCGCAAAGCAAAAAAACAGCCCCGTAAACTATGGTTTCTTCTAGTAGTATCTCGTCCATTAAAATATCCATTTATACCCGAAGGTGAATGCCACAACTACATGAATTATGACGATAACAAGCATTATTAAAGCGAAAGGCATATGGATTACATGCCAGTATCTAAACCACTTTTTCATTGTCTCCAAACGGGCGATCTTACGGGAAAGTGAGCGCTCCTCCATAACTTTTTTTAAGATGGAATTGCGTTCCTCGTTCGATACATTATTTTCTTTCAGAACATTTCGAAGTGTACTTACAGAGGTTTTTTTTGAAACGTTTTCAATGCTTGTAAAATTCAGGAACAATTGTATGGTTTGTGGATTGAGACTGTATTTTTCCTCCAGTACTTCCGTTATATTTGTTTTCATATTTTGAACTTCGGCAAGGCTTAAAGCCCTCCCCTCAATAGTTCGAGGTATTTGGATGTATATAAACCGGCCAATTACCCCACTGGCAACCACTGCAACCATGCTCCAAAAAGCGATAGATACTATTCCCCCAAACTTGAATGTGGTATGAAACAATACCAAAATAGGCCCTAGCGTGCAAAGAAAAATATGGAATTCCAGAAGATATTTTAAGCGTACCCACTTTCCCAATATATTATACCGTTTGTGCAGAATATAAATGGAAACCCCAAATAATATTAAAAAAGTTCCAATAACCCCCAGACCCTGCCCAAAAAGTCCACTGGCCTTAAACCAATTGTGCCGTGGATGATAAAAACGTTCTTCTAGGGGAGTGATGTAATAACTGTATCCAGTATATGCCAGATATACTGTTACAAGCAAAACTATAGATACCATGATACCTATATATACCATGTGGACGGATTTTTTCAAGTTGTTTAGTGTTAGGGTTTAAGAAACAGGATAAATTAAGGAAAAAATAACAACTTCCTATAACCAATAACTAAGAATTACCAATTTAAAGCACAAATTTAAAACCTCCAGAAACAATAAATGCGCGAAGCCCAGTGTTGCGTCTGTATATACTATATTTTATGTCAATACTTTTTAGGCCTGCCCCGAAAAGATGAAATTTTGTTAGAATATCTGTATAGCCTAAACCCAATCCATATTGATTGGAAGTAAATTTTGAGAGGTCGTAGTCTGAGGTATAAAATTCTGCTGTAGATAAATTTTGGTCAAAAGGCGCAAAATAATCCGCTTGCGTTTGTTGATAATAGCGATAGGAAGGATATATAGTAAAAGAACTGCCCAGCTTTATGGGTATCTCCAAACTTGCAGTGTGAGAGCTTACTCCCCAATCGTCAAAATAATATCGGTAATAAGTTCTAACAACAAATATTTCATTGATATAATAATTGAAACGCAATCCAATAGGTATTTTAAAACGCGAAGATGGCAATCGCTCTATGTCATCCGCCAACTGGAAAACATCCGTATTTGAAGGAGAGGTGTAGTTTGGAATGCTGGCTATGTTCCCAATATAAAAATTAGGCTTATCGGCAAAATAAACCCTTTGCAACGGATTGGCCAGCCAACCTTTTTGCTGAAGCAAATCTACAAACAGTGAAATTTGGGCATTTTTAGAAAGTATTTGTGACACACTCAATGAAAGCGAATAGGAATTACGGGAGGTATTCTCTATCAAGGGAAAACCGTTAAGTGGCTTCCAAGCATTGCTGTGCAGTCCATTTTCATCATAGATAGAAACGTCTGTAAAAAATCCGGTGTTCAAATGTCCATCTACTTCTTCATAACTTTTAAGCTCTGTAGGATAAACTGGCCTCCATTTATCCAAATACACCTTTCCACTCAATCCTAAGGTTGTGTTTTTCTCATTGAACAATTGAGTTATGCCAGCACCCACTCCAAAACTGCTATAATCATATTCATTGGCAAAGGAAGCATCTAAATTATATATTGTATTTCTACTATTGGAACTGTGTGAATAATCTACAGTCCCTCCTACCCAAGTATCCTGTCTCGAGGCTCCTGTGGAAGCTACCCAGGGACTTCCTATAACTGCCCCCGCGGCGCGATTATAGCCCTTGTCATCATCTTCATCGTCTTCCCCGTTTCCATTTCCGGAAGCTCCAGTTATATCAAAAGGATTACCATTACTGGAAGAAGCCGAAGTATAGGTAGAAATGCCAATGTCCATGGTTAAAACATCATCAGCATTAATGGGAATACTTATTACAATGGTTGGAGTATAATCGGTAAGTTGTTCGGTGCCAATTCCACCAGTTACTGAGGCATTGCCACCATCCTGTGAATAATAACTACCAAGAAATTCCAATTCGGTAGATTCCAATACCCGCTTTTTATAAGTAGTAGGTTCTTTCTGTGATCTTACGGCTCCACATGAAACTAGTGCAAGGGATAAAAAAAGGGTTTTCATTTTATTTGAAAAGGGGATTCCTCCTTAATTAGTATAGTTACGGTCGTTCCGCTCTTAATAAAAAATAATTAGTTACATCCGCATCCTCCGCCAGATTAATCACCGTTGGCTCCCGCAGATGATTCTCTATATACTTGGAAATTGGTTTCAAATCTATCTTGCTTTTTCTGTGAAAGCGCCATATCCGGATCATTTAAATTTATCTTTTCATACTCCTTTAAGGAAGTGTATGAAATGGTAAATCCTATTAAAATACGAGTAAGGCTCCTTTCTTCATCTCGAAGATTTCTATTGTTTAAGTATTTGAACACTAAACCATAAATAGTATTTTTTATTTCATTGTAAAGTGTTTAATTATTTTAAAACTCTTTAGACCAAATTAAAACAGTGAAGCTTTCTTCATTGGAAATAAAGCATTTCTCTGGAGGTTTTAAAAAGCTATTTATAAATTCATCTTGGTTTTTAGAATTAAATACCTTAACGTTACCTTATAAAAATTGCTCTTTTCAAAATGGTATCTTACCACAAAACTTTATGCGTTTCCTTACTTTACTTTTGATTTTTGCGAGTATTTTCTTAACTGGCTGTGCTGCGAAGAAGTATCAAAATATTAGCTACATTGAGAAAGCCAATCCAAAAATTGCCGTAACACCCAAACTCAATATTTTCATCCCCAGAAAAACTTCCGAAGAAAAACTTCCCGTTCTCATTTTTGTACATGGTGGCAACTGGAATAGCGGCAGCAAGGATCAATATGGGTTTTTCGGGAGAAACTTTGCAAAAAAGGGAGTTGTTACCGTCATCCCCGATTACACCTTGAGCCCCGCGGTGAGCTATGATGAAATGACCGAACAAACTGCCGAGGCAATAAAATGGACCCAAGAACATATTGGCGATTATAATGGTGATCCAGATCGTATTTATTTAACCGGCCATTCCGCTGGCGGACATTTAGTGGCCTTGGCAACAATGAACCCGAAATACGGCATTGATCCAACTACTATTTCGGGCATTATTTTGAACGATTCAGCCGGACTTGATATGTACAATTATCTGCAAAAAATTCCACCGGAAGAGGATAACAATTACCTCACCACTTGGACAGACCAACCAGAAATTTGGAAGAATGCTTCCCCAATATATTTTGTGAATGAGAAAACCCCACCCATAATGATGTATTTGGGCAGTAAAACGTATCCTTCCATAAAAGAAGGGAGCCGCAGATTTTTAAATGCCTTAAAACCGTATCAACCAAATGTGGAACCCATTGTACTTCCCAAAAAACACGTGCCCATGATTGTTCAATATTTTTGGCCGTGGAACAAGCGTTACCCCGAAATAAAGGATTTTATGAAAGTTCATCCCTAAAAATTACTCGACAAAATTCTCAGCATATTGTTATCTTGCACACTATCACTAGAAAACAATTTTATGAAACTTTTCCGCCTTCTCTTTATCTTTTTATCCGTTCCCCTATTTGCCCAACAGGGCGGTATGTGGATTCCTTCCCTATTGGAAGGAATGAATGAAACCGAAATGACCAACCTCGGCATGAAAATGACAGCCCAGGACATTTACGATGTCAACAACGCCAGTTTAAAGGATGCCGTTCCGCATTTTAACGGCGGCTGCACTTCCGAAATCATTTCAAACAAAGGATTGTTGCTCACCAATCACCACTGTGGTTATTCACAAATACAAAGCCATTCC
>JBBQQN010000120.1:0-8114 GCA_038215845.1 Flavobacteriales bacterium
GTACTTTGAATGGACCCATTAAACATGGGAGATCTATCAAAACCTTCCTTCAAAACTTCATGTACAAGAGGACTTGTATAACTCATATGGCAAGACCTTTGAACTTTCAAAGGCTGGGTAACATCAGAAAAGGAAAATTTATCTGGGTTTTCATCCCCGGGTTGTTCAACCATTTTAGAGAAATCCAAAGATCTGCCGTCAACACGAGGCGGAGTTCCCGTTTTCATTCTCCCGGCGTCAAAACCCAGATCAATCAATTGTTTGGTTATTCCGGTGGATGCTCTTTCACCTGCTCTTCCACCACCAAATTGCTTTTCGCCAATATGGATCAATCCGTTTAGGAAAGTACCATTTGTAAGGACAACACTTTTTCCTCGAATTTCAAGTCCGAGAGAAGTTTTTACTCCGCAAACTTTGCCATCTTCAACAATAATCCCGGAAATCATTTCTTGGTAAAAATCCAGATTAGGGGTTTTTTCCAGCATTAAACGCCAAGTTTCCGAAAAACGCATTCTATCACTTTGAACACGGGGACTCCACATAGCGGGACCTTTTGACAAATTCAACATTTTAAATTGAATTGCGGTTTTGTCGGATACTATTCCACTATAACCACCCATTGCGTCAATTTCACGAACAATCTGTCCTTTTGCAATTCCCCCCATAGCAGGATTGCAGGACATTTGTGCAATATTCTGTAAATTCATGGTGACCAAAAGAGTACTTGAGCCCATATTAGCTGCGGCTGCGGCTGCCTCAGAACCCGCATGCCCAGCACCAACAACAATTACATCATATTCTTTTGGAAACATATTTTTCTTTAATTGTTCCACGTGGAACATTACTAATTAAATCTTACAGTTTTGTGTTTTAAAAAAGGCTGCAAAGTTACGATAAATATTTTATCTTAAGCCTGTTGCGTTTATACTATGTTGAAGCTCTTAATGGCATCGTCTTCTTTCGTGCGCATCGTTTTCTTGTCAGAAGCAGTCTTGTCTTTGTAACCACAGAAATGAAGAATCCCGTGAATTAATACACGATGCAATTCTTCCGAAAAATTGGTTTCAAAATCTTTAGCATTCTCAATAACTCTTTCAACAGAAATATAAATCTCCCCGCTTAAAAGTTTGCCCATACTATAATCAAAGCTAATAATATCTGTTAAGGTATCATGTTTCAAAAACTCGAGATTGAGTTTGTGCAAATAATCATCGTCGCAAAAAACATAGGTAATATCTCCTTCCTCAAATCCTTCATCCCCGATAACATTGGAAATCCATGCAGAAACTTTATCAGGGTTCTCTAATTCAAAATCGGTTTCGTAGTTAAATTCAATCATCGCTCTTTTTAAAATAATCCTGGACTTTACTTTTGTATTCTTGCCGCAAAGGTAATGGCTCCCGGTTCAAAATTTCAATAGTGTTGAAATATTTTTTAATCTCTTCCGGAGAAAGGCGGATATTGTTTTGATACGTATTCTTATTTGTTTGAGATTCCCTTCGGGTTTCTTGACCTTGTTCTAAATCTGCTTTATCAAGCTTCAGGAATTGATATTTTAAATTCAACATCTGCTGAAGGGTGTTTTGATTAAAACCCTTATCAAGCAACTGCTGTTCAATTCCTTCCATTTTCTTAAGTAAATCTCCACCTTTTCCATTTAATCCTTCCTTACTTAAACGATCTTGTAATTGTTGCCGAAGTTGCTGTTGTTGTTTGTAAATTTCAAAAATTTCGCCATTTACATCTTCACTCTCCCCATTACCGTTTTCACCTTTTCCCTCTTTCTCTCCTTTTTTGCCATCCTTTCCATTCTCGCCATCTTCCCCATTTCCATCACTACCTTCTCCCTTTCCGCCTTTTCCTTCGCCTTTATCTTTTCCCTCACCTTTTCCTTTGTTTAGGCCCTCCTTCATTTTTTCACTCAAACTTTCCTGCTTTTCAATAATATCGGGCAATTGAAAGCCAGGTCCGCTACCATCACCTTGGCTTGGTTTTCCTTTTCCGGAACCAGACCCAGATCCCGACATTTGCATCTGCATCTGCATATTATTCAATAAATCGCTCAATAGTACAGCTAAATCATTTGCTCCAGTAACCGTATATTGTTGATTTCCAATTCCTTGTCGTGTTTCATTTTGCGCCAATCTTTCCAAGGATCTGTCAATATTATATTGAATCTCCGTAATGGAAGTATTTATTTTTCCACCAATCAAAGGCTGTCGGAGTGATAGGGAAAACAGGCTATCGTCAATGTGTTCAAAATTGGATTTCAAGTCGTTTTGTATGTTTAATTTTTTTCCAAAGACAGGATTGCCATATTCAATTTTTTTGAAAGTTTCCATTAAATCTTCCTGCCCAACAGAAAATACAACCAGATTGTCTACAATTTGACGCAGCATTTTAACATCTTCCTCTATGGTTTCCATTTCGCCAGACTTCATCTGCATTTCCATTTGCTTGCTCATCTCCTTCATTTTCTTGCCTGCTTTTTTCTGATTTTTACCAGCCTCACTCTTTTTTTGTTCTTTCAACTTATCGGTTGCTTTCTCCTGCTCTTCGTCAATTTGTTTTTCGGCGGGTTCATCCTTGGGAATATCCATCGGTTTTTTTAGACCTTCATTTTCCTTTTGAAGGTCTTTCATCTCATTTTTATACTCCTCAAATTTTTTATTTAATTCTTCCTGGGCTTCGGGTGTATTTTCTGCCTCTGGTTTATCTGCTTGTTTTTCCTGTTCTTCCCCGAGTTTATAAAGTTCTTCTGCCAATTTTTCCGCTTTCTTTTCTACATAATATCTTTTGGTGAGTTCCAAAAGTTGTTCGAGGTTCTTTTCTTGGTTTTTGTTTTGTTTGGATAATTTCTCCAGCTTTTCCGTCAACTCTTCCTTTTCAATTTTATCCTGTAATTTTTCGAGTTCATCCAGAAGTTTCTCGTTCTCCTTTAATAGCTTTTCATTTTCGTCCAGCCGTTTTTCCAATTGTTCCTTAAAGGGATCTTTTTCAATATTTTCCGGCTGAAAATTCTGCAGTTCCTCTTTCAATTGCTTCGAAAAGTTTTTCATCACATCTTCCTGCTGTTGTTGCCGTTGTAGAAAGTTTTCCAGTTTCTTTTTATCATTATAATTTAGTTGGTTCTTTTCTTTTTGGGTTCGTGAAAGTTCCTCAAGGGTTTTCTTACGGTCCTTTAATTCTTCCAAAGATTTATCGAGCCCTTGGATGGCATTTTGTTGATTTTTAAGTTGTTCATCCTCCAATTCGTCTTTAGTGAATTTTCTAAAGGAATAAACCCCTGATTTTGAGGATTTATAATTATGAATGGCGTCATTGTCAAAAACCTCAAAATAATATTCATATGAAATACCTTCACTCAAAAGAAGATTCCCTGGAAAGGTATATGTGAATTGATCAAAATTTGTTTTGTTTAATGGCAAGGCCTCAGTTTTAGCTTGTTTTTCCTCGCCTTCGGGGAAATAAACCAAACGGAGTTTTGTAAGCCCATAATCATCGGATATTTGCCCTAAAAAGAGAATCCGCTGGCTATCTGTACTATCTGGTTTTGACTGTACATCAATTTCAGGAAATTGATCCTTTATTACATTTAACGTAAAGGAAAGGTTTTCATAATCCTTCAATTTATCGTTGGAAGTAGTAATAGCATAGTCAAGTTTATTGTAAATTCCTTTTTGTAAATCAAAAACCGTATTCTTTTCATTAAAAAAATAGGAGGTATCAGCTGTTTTTAATGCTACAGCGTTTGTATTTTTAGTAGTAACGCTCCATTTAACTTGAGTTCCTTCAGGAATTGTTGCATTTCCCGTGCTTTTAAGGGTTTCATCACTTTTTCCGGTATAGGAAGGATAATCCAAATCCATTTCAAAATTCAGCAGAGAAGGCGTTTTAACCACATCTAGCGTATAGCTGCGGGAAGTGACTTTATTTGCTTTTAAATTAAAATCAATGGCTTCCGCAGGTTGTTGAAAAGTATATTCAAACAAACCGGGCGCAGTCTGTTGCATGTAGTATGTTTCGTTATTGTAATCTATGCTGGCATTTTCAGGGATTACGTTTCCATCAGTCCGAACTTTGATTGTAAATGGCTTGCTTTCTATGGCGTTCAGATTTTCGTTCATCACAATAAAACGGAAGGGCGCCGGCGGTTCAAAAGCAGTATCATAATGCACGACTCTTTGGTAGCTGCTTGAAAAAATATCCATTCCGCCCAAAACACTGAAAAGCAAGAACACGATTACCGGAATTGCTGCATACTTTAAATACTTGGCGTTTTTTCTAAAATTTACTGCGCTTTTAAAAGGAACCGGTTGTAATTCAGTTGCTTTTTGGTCGATGCTGGCAACAAGTAATTCGCTTTCGCGGGGGTTTTGGTTAAGCTGAATTACGTTCAATAATTTATCGCTTACCTCCGGAAAATGGTTTCCAATTATTTTTGAAGCCTCTTCATAATTAATTCCCTTTTTAAGTTTGAAAAGTTTTGCAAGCGGAAAAGCAATAAACCTAACAAACAGGGCAATTTCCACGGCAATAAAAGAAATAAACAATATGCGCCTTCCCAACGGGTTTAACCATAGAAAATATTCTACCAGTAACGTAATCAAAAAATAAAGCAGCCCGGTGGCAAAAAAAAGGATGCTTCCTTTAATGAGCTCATTGGTGTAGTATTTTTTTATAAACTGCTCCAGCTTTTGCTGAATAAGGTCAAAGGTGCTCATAGCTTAGTTTCACTGTATTCAAACTTCTAAATTACAATAATATTTTATTCTTTTCCGGCCGCAAATATTGCTCCAAAAATTGAAATAACGCCACGGAGTAAATACTTTAATATGCGGCGGTAGAATTGTATCTTTGCTCTTCAATTAAAAGATTGCAAATTATGTCTCAAAAAGTTCGGGTTCGTTTTGCCCCTAGCCCAACAGGGCCTTTACATATTGGTGGTGTTCGAACCGCATTGTTCAATTATTTGTTCGCAAAAAAACACGGTGGCGATTTTCTGTTACGAATTGAAGACACCGACCAAAACCGTTATGTTGCAGGTGCTGAAGAGTATATAATTGAGGCCCTAAACTGGTTGAACATTCCCTACGATGAAGGCCCGGGAAAGGAAGCAGCTTGTGGTCCCTACCGGCAAAGTGAGCGAAAAGAACTGTATAAACAATACGCAGACCGTTTAATAGCTTCTGAAAATGCCTATTATGCCTTTGATACTTCGGAAGAACTTGATGCACATAGAAAGGACCACGAAGCAAATGGGAAAACTTTTATTTATAATTGGCACAACCGCTTAAAATTAAAAAATTCGTTGACACTTTCTTCGGAAGAAATTCAGCAAAAAATAAATGCCGGCGAAGAATATGTAATTCGTTTTAAATCGCCCGAAGATGAAACACTTCATCTAAATGATATTATCCGTGGGCACATGCACGTTGAAACCAACGTTCTTGACGATAAGGTTTTGTTTAAAAGCGATGGCATGCCAACCTATCATTTAGCAAATATAGTGGACGACCATTTAATGGAAATTACCCACGTAATCCGTGGGGAAGAATGGTTGCCCTCCATGGCATTACATATTTTACTTTATCAATCTTTCGGTTGGCAAGCGCCTAAATTTGCACATTTACCGCTTATTTTAAAACCTACAGGAAACGGAAAATTGAGCAAGCGCGATGGCGATAAAATGGGCTTTCCCGTATTTCCGTTGGAATGGAAAACTGCAGAAGGCGACTCATTTTCAGGATACCGGGAAGATGGCTATCTGCCCGAAGCGGTTGTAAACATGCTTGCTTTTTTGGGATGGAACCCGGGAACGGAGCAGGAAATTTTCAGTTTGAAGGAATTGATCGAAGCTTTTGAATTAGACCGTGTACATAAAGCTGGGGCAAAATTTGATCCCGAAAAAACAAAATGGTTCCAACATCAATACATTCAAATGGTGGATGATGAAACGCTGGCAAAGGGTTTTGAAAAGTTGCTTCAGAAAAAAGAAATAGTTAGTACACTAGATATTAAAAAAATCGTTTCGCTTTTGAAAGAACGCGCCACCTTTGTCGCTGATATTTGGGAACAGGGAAGTTTCTTTTTTGAAGCCCCAAAAACTTATGACCCAAAAGCTTCGGAAAAAGCCTTTAAGCCGGAAACACCCGATCTATTGAAGAATGTGATTTCACTGTTACAAGAATTGGAAGATTTTTCTTCCGAAAATATTTCCGAAAAAATAAAGGGATGGATTACTTCAGAAAACATTGGTTTTGGAAAAGTAATGATGCCATTGCGTTTGGCATTGGTTGGTGAAATGAAGGGCCCCGATGTTTTTGACATTGCTTCAATCCTCGGGAAAAAGGAAACCCTTCACCGAATTGAAAATGCACTAAAGAAAATAGGCTAAAAGTAAATTACCGCGGCAACAACTATTGTGGAACTATTCCCTTTAAAGTCATTGTTTTCAAGGTTCTTGTCGTTTAATTTATTCAGCATATTCGTAAGCCCATAGTGGTATTGTCCGCTTATTCTAAAGTGTTCAACTCCTGCGGTCAAACCAACCGCCGCGAGAAGATTAATTCGGGAGATATCCTGAATTTCGCTAGCCATTAACGTGTTGTAGCCGGTTACTATATACTCGCCATATTTATCATCCGCGAGCTTCATCTTACTATTTACTTGAAAAATGGGACCAAATTCTACACTAAGGTGTTTTACGGCAATGTTATAACTTCCCAATAAATTCAATTGCGCCCCTTGAATACTGTATTCAATTTCTTGTGTCCCAGTAAGACCTTGGCCTTCAACCGCAACTTTGGAATTAAAATAGTTGATGCCATAAATTATATCGAAATCATCATAAAATGCCCCACGCGTAGTAAAGCCTCCCGTAAAACCGGTTTTCTGAAATGTAACAAGGTCGTCTGTATTTATATCGAAAAACGAAACCCCGCCATTAAGGCCCAGCAAGTTGTACCTTATGTTACCTCTTTGGGCGAAGGTCTGTTGAAAAAGAAAAAGAGCAATTGCAACGAAAAATATTTTTTTTAAACTCATAATTTGAAAGGTAATTGGGGTCGGCGAAAATAGCTTTAATTTTGTATCTTCAACAAATAATCATAAATATTTTAACACATGAACGGCTTTTTAATTTTAGTGCCCCTCTTTATAATTGGGATTATTATTCTTCTCTCGGGAATATTTACAGTAAAACAACAAACCGCTGCAGTAGTAGAACGGTTCGGAAGATTTTTAAGTATCCGCAATTCGGGTTTGCAGTTCAAAATCCCCATTTTTGACAGGATAGCCGGCCGTATCAACCTAAAAATACAACAGTTAGATGTAATAGTTGAAACAAAAACCAAAGATGATGTTTTTGTAAGATTGAAGATTTCAGTTCAGTTTCAGGTTTTAAAGGCGAAAGTATACGATGCTTTTTACAAACTTGAAAGTCCACACGACCAGATAACGTCTTACGTATTTGACGTGGTACGTGCAGAAGTACCTAAAATGAAACTGGATGATGTTTTTGAAAGAAAAGACGATGTGGCAATTGCCGTAAAGGCCGAATTGAATGAAGCCATGTCTGAATATGGATATGATATCATTAAAACTCTAGTTACTGACATTGACCCCGATGTACAAGTAAAAGCCGCCATGAACCGAATCAATGCAGCTGAAAGGGAAAAAGTAGCAGCCGAATTTGAAGCGGAAGCAGAAAGAATAAAAATTGTTGCCAAAGCCCGCGCCGAAGCAGAAAGTAAACGTTTGCAAGGTCAAGGTATTGCGGACCAACGCCGTGAAATAGCAAGAGGTTTGGAGGAAAGCGTGGATGTACTGAACAACGTAGGTATAAATTCGCAGGAAGCATCTGCGCTTATTGTGGTTACACAGCATTATGATACCCTACAATCCATTGGGGAAGCAACCAATACCAACCTTATTTTACTTCCCAACTCACCACAGGCAGGAAGCGATATGCTCAACAATATGATAGCCTCCTTTGTAGCAAGCAATCAAATTGGGGAACAAATGAAAAAGCAAAATGAGGAAAAAGGACTCACAACAAAAAAGCGACCAAAACGAAAAGCTCCTCCTAGAGCTGAAGAGGGAGACGACTTAAA
>JBBQQN010000121.1:0-8028 GCA_038215845.1 Flavobacteriales bacterium
CGCGTTTCCAATGCAATAAAAGCGACTATTGACGAATTGACATCAAGTTTTATTGAGCAGTTCCAAAAAACAAAAGAAGGCGTTACAAAAATTTGGTTGCTCGATGCTATTCTTAAAAACCTAACCCCGCTTTCGGTAATCAATTTAGTGAACAAAGAAATTGAAACGATTAAGGCCGAAAAAAATATATTGCCCATTTCAGAATTCAACGCGTTGATAAACAACGAAATTAAACATCAGCCAGCCCCTTTTATTTATGAGCGTTTGGGCGAAAAATACCGCCACTTTTTTATTGATGAATTTCAGGATACTTCCTTACTTCAGTGGGAAAATTTAATTCCCTTGATAGACAACTCACTATCGCAACAAATTGGTCAATCCCCCGGAAGTCTTTTGTTGGTGGGCGATGCCAAACAATCCATTTATCGCTGGCGCGGGGGATTGCCCGAACAGTTTATGAAACTTTATGGCGATGGCAATCCGTTTTCAATCCAGAATAAGAATGTGCTTTCGCTGGATACCAATTATAGAAGCTGTAAGGAAGTAATAGATTTCAACAATCAGTTTTTCACCTTTGTTTCTTCCTATTTTGCTGATCCCGTGCATTCCGAAATGTACCAATCCGGCAACAAGCAAAACTGCAACGATAAACAGGAGGGCTATGTAATGCTTGAGTTTATTGAAAAACAGACTAAGGCAGAAAATCAGGAAGTTTACGCCGAACGTGTTTACGAAGCAATTTTGGAGGTTAAAAGCAAAGGTTTTTCCGAAAGCGACATCTGTATTTTGACCCGAAAAAAAGCTGATGGAATAGCTTTAGGCGCGTATTTGATGGAACGGGAAATACAGGTTATTTCTTCGGAAACACTGTTGCTGCAGTCTTCACACTTGGTGCAACTGTTGGTTTTAACTTTAATGGTTAGCCTTTACCCCAAAAATGAAGAGGCAAAGATAAATTTGCTGGATCTGCTGCACGACCATCTTTCCATTTCTGAAGAAAAGCACACATTTTTTATGAAATTTTTGAATGGGTCTGCGGAAAATTTCGGCAATACTTTAAAGGAATACGGCGTGGATTTCGATTTTAAGAAAATCAAAGCTGTTTCCCTTTATGAAGGTTTTGAATATTGTATCCAAAAATTTCACCTAAGTGAGGCTGCAGACGCCTATCTTTTCAGCTTTATGGATTTGGTTTTTGAGTTTGAACAACAACCTTTGGCCGACAAGATTTCATTTCTGGAACATTGGGAAACCAAAAAGGAAAATGCTTCCATTGCGGCGGGCGAGGGCACTAATGCCGTGCAGCTGATGACCATTCACAAATCCAAGGGCTTGGAGTTTCCTGTAGTTATTTTCCCTTTTGCCGACATCAATTTATACGATGCCAAAAACGATACGGTTTGGTATCCTTTGGAAGGCACTGACTTTTCCTTTAATGAAGCCCAGATTAATTTTAAGGGCGAAATTGCCGATTACAGTGAAGTTGGCCAAGCCATTTACCACAATCACCGGAGCACTTTGGAGCTGGATAACATTAACCTGCTTTACGTAACATTGACCCGCGCGATTGAAAAATTATACATTTTTGCCGAAAAACCCACCGAAACCAAAGGCGGAATTCCAACCTGTTACAACCATCTTTTTATGGAATTTCTGAAAGAGAAAGGCTTGTGGAACAGTGGAAAAATGCATTATGAATTTGGACAAAATGCTATAAAAATTTCAAGGAAAAAGGAAATCCCTTTTCAAGTTATACCTACTTATACATCGAGTAATCCGGCAGATCATAATTTAAAAATTGTGTCAACAGACGCATTATTATGGGAAACCGAAACCGAGCAGGCAATTACGGCGGGAAATCTGCTTCACGAAACCATGGCTCAGATTTACGTGAAATCCGATTCTGAAAGGATTTTGGAAGAATTGCAACAACGGGCCATTGTCCCTTCGGAAGAGTTTGAAATATTAAAGCGGACAGTAAACGAAATCATTGACCATCCCCAGTTGGATTATTTGTTCGATGGTACTTCAAAGGTTTTTAATGAGCGCGACATCATTGCTCAAAATGGAATTATTTTAAGGCCGGACAGGCTTAATATCAATTCAAATAAATCAGTGGCAATTATTGACTATAAAACGGGAAGCCCACATTTGTGGCATAAGGAACAGCTGAACAGTTATGCCTCGGCTTTGGAAGAAATGGGGTTTAATATTTCTGAAAAAATTTTAATCTATACGAGCCAGGAAGAGATTGTGATAAATAAAGTTTAATTTTGGTCCAATAAAAATTAGCTTAAAATCAAATAAAATGTACGGAAAAATTAAGGAGCACCTTCAAAAAGAACTCGAGGAAATAAAGGAAAATGGACTCTATAAAAAGGAGCGCATCATCACTTCGCCACAGGATGCGGAAATTACTATTTCTACCGGTGAAACAGTTATAAATTTTTGTGCCAATAATTATTTGGGACTTTCTTCAAATAAAGAAGTAATACAGGCTGCAAAAGATGCCATGGACACTCACGGTTTTGGAATGTCGTCCGTTCGTTTCATTTGTGGCACCCAGGATATACATAAGGAATTGGAACAAAAAATTGCCGATTTCTACAATACGGAGGATACAATTCTATACGCTGCCTGTTTTGATGCAAATGGCGGTGTTTTCGAACCTTTGTTGGGCGAAGAGGATGCACTGATTTCAGACTCCTTGAACCACGCTTCCATAATAGATGGCGTTCGGCTTTGTAAAGCTGCCCGATATCGCTATGAAAACAGTAATATGGAAGATCTGGAAAAACAGCTTATAGCGGCCACCGAAAAGGGTGCCCGGTTTAAATTGATTGTTACCGATGGGGTATTCTCTATGGATGGTTTGGTTGCTCCTTTGGATAAAATTTGCGATTTGGCCGATAAATATGATGCCTTGGTAATGATAGACGAATGCCATGCTACGGGTTTTATTGGTGAAACGGGCCGTGGTACCTTGGAAGAAAAAGGTGTTATGGGCAGGATAGATATTATTACAGGAACCTTGGGAAAAGCTTTAGGTGGAGCGATGGGTGGCTACACGACGGGAAAAAAGGAAATTATTGAAATGCTTCGTCAGCGTTCGCGCCCGTATTTATTTTCAAACTCATTGGCCCCAGCAATTGTGGGGGCATCTATTAAGGTGTTTGAAATGCTTTCAAACGATACCTCCCTAAGGGATAAACTAGCCGAAAATACTTCCTACTTTAAAAAAGGTATGAAAAAGGCCGGGTTTGATATCATTGATGGGGATTCGGCAATTGTACCTGTAATGCTCTATGACGCCAAGCTATCGCAGCAAATGGCCGATATGTTATTGGAAGAGGGAATATATGTAATAGGATTCTTTTTCCCTGTAGTACCCAAGGGAAAAGCCAGGATTCGTGTTCAATTATCAGCGGCACATTCCAAAGAACATTTGGATAAAGCGATAAAGGCTTTTACAAAAGTGGGTCAGAAACTGAATGTAATATCTTAGACGACCCATAACTTACGTACCTTGAGCAATTACTTTAGGAAAATTTTAGTAGATTTGCTTTTGTTTATAAATTTTAACAACTTACTTTTGCTCTAATTAACACTTAAAAATTAAACAATCGAATATGAAACATCTTAACAGATTATTAGTTGCTGCCATCCTTTTCTTAGGAGTTGGCGTAGCGAACGCGCAAGACGAAAACAATCCTTGGGCTGTTGAGGTTGGTGTAAACGCCGTTGATGTGTACCCAACTGGAACAAGTGACAAAGGACGTATTGACCCTGCACTAAAAGGGGACTACTTTGACGAATTTTTTAATGCAAATGACCACTGGAACATTCTACCTTCAGTTTCCAAAGTTGCTGTAAGCAGGTATATTGGTGGTGGATTTGTATTTACCGCAGCAGGTACCATCAACAGAATTGACAAAATTGGAGATTCTTCCGCTGATGATTTAAGCTACTACGGTGCAGATGGTGAAATCAAGTACAGCTTCAGAAATGCTTTAGGCGGTAGTTGGTTTGATCCTTCCATCGGTATTGGTGGTGGTTATACTTGGGTAGATGATATCGGTTTTGGTACTGGTAACGCTCTTGCAGGTGTTAAGTTCTGGGTTAGCGACAATATTGCGCTTAACCTTCAGTCTACTTACAAACATGCATTCGAAGACACTTACGGAATCTCTCACTTCCAGCATTCAGCAGGAATTGTATTCCAATTTGGTGGAAAAGATACTGATGGCGACGGAATATATGATAAAGATGATGAATGTCCAGAAACTCCTGGTCTTCCAGAATTCAACGGATGTCCTGATACAGATGGCGACGGAATCGAAGACAGAAACGATGCTTGTCCTGATACTCCAGGTTTAGCCGAATTCAACGGTTGTCCTGATACTGACGGTGATGGTATTGCTGATCCTCAAGATGAATGTCCTACTGTAGCTGGTCTTGCAGCACTTAACGGTTGTCCAGATGCCGATGGCGATGGTATTGCCGATAAAGATGATGCTTGTCCAAACGAAGCTGGTCCAAAAGCAAACAACGGTTGTCCTTACAAAGATAAAGATGGCGACGGTGTTCTTGACAAAGACGATCAGTGTCCAGATGTTCCTGGTACTGTAGCAAACAAAGGTTGTCCTGAAGTTTCTGTTGAAGTTATCAAACAATTGAACGATTACTCAAAAACTATCTTGTTTGATTATGACAAAGCTACCATCAGAAAAGAGTCTTACTCTGCACTTCAGAGCATAGCAGATATCATGAAAGAATATCCTAACACTAACTTCTTGATCGAAGGTCATACAGATAGCCGTGGTAGTGATACTTACAACATGAAGCTTTCTAATGAAAGAGCTGCTTCTGTAAGAGATTACTTGACTACCATTGGTATGGACGGTTCAAGAATGACTTCTAAAGGTTTTGGTGAAGAAAGACCAATTGCAACTAACAATACTGCAGCTGGTAGACAACAAAACCGTCGTGTTGAGATTTCACTTGTGAAATAATACAACCGATAAGTTTTAAATAAATAATTTTGAAACGCCTCCGATTTTCGGGGGCGTTTCTTATTTTTAGGCTATGCTAACATTCCTTCAAGAAACGCTTGCCGATATAAAAAAACAACATTCGGATATTTCCGAAATTATCTTTATCCTGCCAAGCAGAAGAGCAGGTGGCTTTTTAAAAAATGAAATAAAGAAGCAAATCCAACAAACCCAATTTTCTCCACATATTTGCAGTATTGAAGAGTTTGTAGAGGATCTCTCAAACCTCACAATTATTGACAATACCGAATTGCTTTTCAAGAGTTATGAGGCTTATTTAAACACTGCTTCAATTATTGAAAAAGAAGATTTTGAAACGTTTTCATCCTGGGCCATTACTTTACTGAATGACTTTAATGAACTGGATCGATATCTTATAGATCCCGAACCGTTTTTTGGCTATTTGGCCAGCATCAAAACCTTGGAAAGATGGGGCGTGCAAGAGGAAAAAACGGAACTTGTAACCAACTATCTTAAATTCTGGGAAGGCTTGTTTGAGTTCTACCAAAATCTCTATGCTTTATTGCTCAAAGATGGTGTGGGCTATCAAGGAATGGTTTACAGGGAAGCCGTTACGGCTTTAGAACATTATAAAGTGGACCATGATAATAAAACCCACATTTTTATTGGTTTTAACGCCCTGAATACTGCCGAGCAACAGATTGTGCAGGAATTATTGGAAAGTGGAAATACAAAGATGTATTGGGATGCAGACAGCTGGTTTTATGATGACGTTAATCATGGTGCTTCCCATTTTATCAGAAAGTATATAAAGGATTGGAAATATTTTAAAAATACAGCACCCCATTTTATTGCAAATAACTTTGAAAAGGAAAAAAATTTCCAGTTTGTTGAAGTTCAAAAAAACATAGGCCAAGCCAAATTTGTTGGTGAATTACTGTCAAAATTATCAGAAGAGGAATTGGGAAAAACTGCCGTGGTGTTGGGCGACGAAAGTCTATTGGTGCCCCTACTTTACTCCCTGCCTTCCAATGTAAGAAGTTTAAACATTACCATGGGCGCGCCCCTAAAATCATTTCCGGGCGTTATATTTTTTGAATTGTTGTTTTCAATGCACATTGCAAAAACGGATACATTTTATTACAAGGATATTCTCTCAATTTTGAACCATCCCATGGGAACATTTTTACTTCCCAATGCTTCCGAGATTTCACAACAATTATCTGAACGGAATCTAACGCACGTAACGGTTTCCACACTTTTGGAGCTCTCAGATTCCTCAGACTACGAAACGATAAAACTTCTTTTTGAATCTTGGGAAGACAATAGCAGCAAAGCCCTTCATATATGTGAAACCTTGCTCCTAAAAATCCAACATACATTTCAGGAAAATAAAATTGAACGCGTGGTTTTGCACCAATTATATTCAATTTTCAAAAAAATTGAAGCCTTAAACAACAAATATTCGCATTTGAAAACGGTAAAAACCGTACAAGGATTATTCGCGGAATTGGTAGCTTCAACCTCCCTAGATTTTGAAGGTGATGCATATAGCGGACTTCAAATTATGGGCGTGCTGGAAACCCGTGTTCTCGATTTTGAAAACATACTCATTACTTCGGTAAATGAAGGCATATTCCCTTCCGGAAAATCCAATGCTTCTTTTATTACCTATGATTTGAAGCAACAATTCAATCTGCCGCTTTTCACGGAAAAAGATGCCATTTATACCTATCACTTTTACAGGTTATTGCACCGTGCTTCCATTATCACTTTGCTTTATAACAATCATTCCGAAGGGATAAACACAGGTGAAAAAAGCCGTTTTTTAATGCAGCTTGAAATTGAGAAGCACCCCAAACACAGTATACAAAAGATTGTTCTCACACCTCAAGTAAACTTGCGGCCAGTTCAATTAAAGCAAATCCAGAAAACCGAAGCCGTGATGCAGCGCCTAAGGGAAATTGCTGGAAGAGGCTTTTCGCCCTCTGCGTTGACCAGCTATATTCGCAATCCGCTGGATTTTTATTTTCAGAAAATACTGCAATTAAAAGAATTTGAAGAAGTGGAAGAAACCGTGGCTGCCAATACTTTGGGAACCATTGTTCACGATACGCTGGAAAAATTCTACAAGCCATTAGAAGGTGAATTTTTAGAAGAATCACATCTTTTGAAGATGAAGGAAATAATTCATGAGGAAGTAACTTCCCAATTCAAAAAAACGTTCCGTGGCGGTACTTTTACAAAAGGCAAGAATCTCATTATTTTTGAAGTGGCCAAACGCTATGTATCCAATTTTATCGATCGCGAACTTTTGGAAATAAAGGCGGGAAATGAAATAGAAATTATTAAAATTGAAACGGATCTTACATTGGAAATTCAAATTTCCGAAATAGATTTCCCTGTAAAAATTCATGGAAAAGTGGACAGAGTAGATTCTTTCAATGGGCAGCTTCGGATAATCGATTACAAAACTGGTATGGTTAACCAAGGAGATGTGGAAATTATTGATTGGGAAGAAATAACAAAGGACTATAAATACAGCAAGGCCTTTCAGATACTTGCATATGCTTTAATGATGAACAAGGAGATTCCGGTAAATAAAGCGGAAGCGGGAATAATTTCCTTTAAAAACCTGAACAGTGGGTTTTTGAAATTTGGCACGAAAACATCAGCATATAGTCCCCGAAACCAACAAATAACAATTGAAACACGAGAATTTTTTACCCAGGAATTAAAAAAACTTATTGTGGAAATTTGCGATCCAAGCATTCCATTTATTGAAAAAGAAATATAAAATGAATATCAAAAAAAATTTAATACTCAATTCTGAAAACAAAAAACCCATCCTTTATGATATTTATCGGGAGGATACAAATGCGGCACAACCGCTTATAATATTTTGTCACGGTTATAAAGGCTTCAAGGACTGGGGCACTTGGCATTTGGTTGCCGAAGCATTTGCGAAAGCGGGATTCTGTTTTATGAAATTTAATTTTTCGCATAATGGCGGAAC
>JBBQQN010000122.1:0-7849 GCA_038215845.1 Flavobacteriales bacterium
CGTTTCTTGGTTGGTACGTTCCTCAGAACTGAAGATTTATTTGGTTATAAAAAAAGCACCCGTGTGGGTGCTTTTTGTTTGGTAACATTAGTTACTGACCAAGCTTATTTTCTGACGTATGTTTGCATCAAATTTAATATAACAATGAAGATTAAAAATATAATTACACTAATTGGTTTGCTGCCCTCGATAGTTTTTGCACAGCAAACCGTGCCTATTTCCAAAGCAGAAGTGCTGGAAAAAGTGGTTCAACAAAACAATAAACTAAAAATTGGTGAGCAGCAAGTGCTAGCAGCAAAAGGCGATTATAACCAAACCAATGCTGTGTTTCTGCCCAATATTACTGCTTCGCATAGTGGAACCGCGACCACAAATCCGTTGATGGCTTTTGGTTTTAAATTGAATGAGGAAATAGTTACCCAAGCAGATTTTGATCCGAATAAATTGAATAATCCATCACAGATTCAAATTTTCGTTACAAAATTCGAGGTTCAGCAACCAATTATTAACATTCACGGTATTTTTCAACGAAAAGCTGCAAAAGCAAAATGGCAAGCAACCCAAATGCAGCTGGCGCGTACTGGCGATTACCTTTCCCTAGAAACTGAAAAGGCTTATATGCAGTTGCAATTAGCTTATAAAAGTGTGGATGTTTTGGAAAACGCTTTAAAAGCAGCCAATGAAAACTTGCGCTTGGCTAACAATAGTTTTAAACAAGGTTACTTACAGCAAAGTGATGTTTTGGCGGTGCAAGTGCGCGTTACCGAAGTGGAGAACCAACTACAATATGCAAAAAGCAATGTGATTAACGCTTCAGAATATCTTGCGGTGTTAATGAATGAGGAAGTATCAGGTGTTTTAAAACCAACGGATTCCCTTGTGGTTTCTTCGGAATTAAATCCCGTTGAAAACCTTTCCGATTCCCGAGCCGATATTCAAGCTATGGAATTTGTAGCAGATGCTTACAAGCAAAATTACAAAGCAGATAAAATGACTTTTCTGCCAAGGTTGAATGCTTATGGAAGCTATGAACTTTATGACGATCAGATTTTTCAGGCAGATGCCAGTGGATATTTATTCGGCGCAGCCTTGACGTGGAATCTTTTTGAGGGCTCCAAACGTTTCGGAAAAACCCAAAAAAGCAAAGCCGAATTCAACAAAGCAAACCTCGAATTGGAGCAATATAAAGCTGATAGCCAATTGGAGCTTAACAAGGCGCGACGTATGTTCCAAGATGCTAAAAACAATTTAAAATTAACTGAATTGGCGCTCGAACAATCAAAAGAAGCACTTCGAATTCGTACCAACAGATTTGGGGAAGGACTTGAAAGAACTACCGATTTATTGAGTGCTGAAACACAGTTTTCACAGAAACAGTTGGAGTATTTCAACACCGTTTTTCAGCATAATTACGCCTTGGCATACCTTCAATTCTTAACCAAAAACTAATATCCGATTTTCCTGCGAGGTCTCACAGACCTTGTAGGTATCAGATAAAAACCGAATTCAACCTATTAAATAAAAATTTATAAATATGAAATTACTATATACAAGCTTGTTTTTCACAGCAGTTCTAAGCCTGACCAGCTGTGGTAATTCTTCCAAAGAAAAAACCATAGATAAAACCCCTGCTGTTCCCGTAACGGTGAGTTCTGTAGCTGCAGAAAACAACACGCCTTTTTTAACCGCAAGCGGAAAGATTGAAGCAGCAAACAGTGCAACCCTCAGCACACGAATGATGGGGTTTGTGGACAAAGTTCTCGTAAACGTTGGCCAAAAAGTTACAAAGGGACAATTATTGGTGAGCATCAATAACTCAGATCTTTCGGCTAAACAAGCGCAGACAAGTGCCGGAATTACTGAGGCACAAGCTGCTTTCAATAATGCAGAAAAAGATTATCAGCGGTTTCAAAACCTTTTTGCAGATAACAGCGCAAGTCAAAAGGAACTTGACGATCAGCGCGCCCGCTACGAAATGGCAAAAGCCCGATTGGAAGGCGCAAAACAGATGAAAAATGAAGTACAGTCGCAGTTTGCTTATGTAAATCTTCGCGCCCCTTTTAACGGGGTTGTTACAAGTAAATCCATTGAAGCTGGCGATATGGCTAATCCCGGCGCACCTTTAATTTCAATTGAAGGCCCGGGGAATTTTGAAGTTAC
This sequence comes from Flavobacteriales bacterium, assembly GCA_038215845.1. Taxonomy (GTDB): domain Bacteria; phylum Bacteroidota; class Bacteroidia; order Flavobacteriales; family Flavobacteriaceae; genus Aequorivita. Next base: position 2,161 of record JBBQQN010000122.1, read on the forward strand.
CGCTTCAGTTCCCGAAAGTGAAATTTCAAAAATAAAATCCGGATATGAAGTACAAGTGATTGTAAAATCTTCAGATAAAATACTTCCCGGAACAGTTACCGAAGTGAGTACTTCAGCAAAAAACACGGGTGGACAATATTTGGTAAAAGTAGTTTTAGACAAAACCGACGAGAGTATTCTTTCGGGAATGTATGCTACGGTTCAGTTTCCCATAGAAAAGAAAACCGATGTTACTACCGTATTAGTGCCAAATGAAGCATTAGTAAAACGCGGTCAATTAACTGGAATTTACACGGTGAGTCAAAGCAATACCGCCCTGCTTCGCTGGTTGCGATTGGGGCGCACTTATGGCGATAATGTGGAAGTACTTTCTGGCTTGAATGCAGATGAAAACTATATTATTTCAGCCGATGGAAAACTTTTCAACGGTGCTAAAATAACCATTAAACAATAATCATGAAATGCCTGCTTACGTACGAGGTTTAAATTAATGTAGTTTGAATCATTTAGGCATTCCATTTTACTTATAAAAAACAAATAATATCTAAAAATGAAGGACGGATTTGCTGGCAAAATTGCCAAGTTATTTATAGGCTCAAAGCTTACGGTGCTTTTGATGATCGTGTTTATGGTCATCGGGGTTTACAGTTCGTTTTTGATTCCGCGGGAAGAGGAACCGCAGATTGATGTGGCCATGGCCGACATTTTTGTGGGTTACCCAGGTGCATCTCCAACGGAGGTTGAATCTAGGGTTGTGAAACCTTTGGAAAAACTGGTTTCCAATATTCCGGGTGTGGAGTATGTGTATTCCACTTCTTCAGAAGAAGGTGCAATGGTAATTGTACAATTTTATGTAGGTGAGGATATTGAGCGTTCCTTCGTAAAGCTTTACAACGAAATGAACAAGCATATGGACCAAATGCCTCCGGGTGTAACCATGCCGCTTGTAAAGCCACGTGCCATTGACGATGTGCCAATGTTGGGAGTTACACTATGGAGTGAAAGTTATGACGATTTTCAGCTGAAACAAATTGCTGACGAACTTACACAGGAAATCGAAAAAGTGGATATGGTTTCCACAACCCACAAAATTGGGGGGCGTGATCGCCAATTACGTGTAATATTGGACAAAGACAAGTTGGCCGCTAGTGGTTTGGACTTTTTAACTGTTGCCGAAATGATAAAGGCAAATAACCAGCAAATGAGTTCGGGCAGTTTTGATAAAAACGATACCGAGTTTTTGGTTTCAACGGGTAGTTTCCTAAAATCTTCCGCCGATGTTGAAAACTTGGTTGTTGGCGTGCAGCAGAACCAACCTATTTATTTGAAGCAGGTTGCCATTATTTTTGATGGACCTGAAATTCCGAGTAAATATGTTTCCTTCGGTTTTGGGGGTGCTAGTGAAAATGTAACTAAATATGCTTCTGAATATCCAGCCGTAACCATTTCCGTAGCAAAAAGAAAGGGTGCCGATGCGATGAAAATCGCCGATGTGATTATCGATAAGGTAGATCATTTGCGAAGCAACCTAATTCCGGATGATGTTCACGTTGAAATCACCCGAAATTACGGGGAAACAGCGTCCAATAAAGTTGCGGAACTGTTGATGCACCTTATAGGCGCCATTATTGCTGTAACTTTAGTTGTAATGCTAGCAATGGGCTGGCGCGGTGGTTTGGTAGTTTTCCTTTCGGTGCCAATTACCTTTGCGCTAACACTCTTGAGTTACTATTTACTAGACTACACATTAAACAGAATTACACTTTTCGCCTTGGTTTTCGTAACGGGAATTGTAGTGGATGACTCCATTATTATTGCGGAAAATATGCACCGGCATTTCAAGATGAAACGCTTGCCGTTTAAGCAAGCTGCTATTTACGCAATAAACGAAGTAGGAAACCCAACTATTTTGGCAACTTTCACCGTAATAGCTTCTGTATTACCAATGGCCTTTGTTTCCGGATTGATGGGCCCTTATATGTCGCCAATGCCAATTGGAGCTTCTATTGCGATGATACTTTCACTGTTTGTAGCTTTAACCATAACACCTTATTTGGGTTATATTTTCCTTCGAGAAAAAGAGAAAAAAGGAAAAGCACCCAAGCCTGAAAAACCTTTAGAAAGCACCTTCATTTATAGAATTTATTCAAAATTTGAAATGCCTCTAATCGAAAATAAAAAAACACGTTGGCTGTTTCTGGGAACTACTATAGTACTTCTTTTGGGCTCTATGATGTTGTTTTTTACAAAATCGGTTGCAGTGAAAATGCTTCCTTTCGACAATAAAAACGAAATGCAAGTAGTGATTGATATGCCCGAGGGAACTACTTTGGAACGTACGGCAGTGGTTACTCGCGAGATTGGACAATATCTTTCAACACAACCTCTCGTGGTTAATTATCAAAACTACATAGGTACTTCGGCACCGATAACTTTCAACGGTTTGGTGCGGCATTACGACCTTCGTGGGGGTAGCAATAATGCGGATATACAAGTAAATTTAATTGATAAGGAAGAACGGGACGAACAAAGCCACGATATAGCAAAACTAGTACGTCCGCGTATTCAGGAAATTGGGAAGAAATACGGCGCTAACATTAAAATAGTGGAAGTGCCACCAGGACCCCCTGTACTTTCAACCATTGTAGCTGAAGTTTACGGTCCTAATTATGACCAGCAAATTGCAGTTGCAAAACAACTTGAGAATATTTTGAAAGAAACGCCAGATGTTGTTGACGTAGACTGGATGGTTGAAGCAGATCAAAAGGAATACGAATTCATCATTGATAAAGAGAAAGCAATGCGCTATGGCGTTACGCCCCAACAGATTGTTTACACAATGAATATGGCGCTTTCAAATAAGCCGGTAACCAATCTTTATGATGAAAACGTTGTTGACCAAGTAGGTATATTATTGGCCTTGGACGAAAAGGAAAAATCTACTATTCAAGATATTTCGCAGTTGAAAATTGCTTCCAAATCAGGCAATATGGTTTCTGTGGGCGATTTGGTAAATATTGAGGAAACTACCCGAGCAAAAAGCATTTATAGAAAGAACCAGAAACGGGTAGTGTATGTGTTAGCAGATATGGCCGGAGAGCTTGAAAGCCCCGTGTACGCTATTTTGGGAATGACCGATAAGTTGGACAAAATAAAATTGCCAGCCGGTTATAAAATGAATGAATTGTACTTGGAACAACCCAAATTTGAAGACGATTTCACAGTGAAATGGGATGGCGAATGGCAGATAACCTTAGAAGTATTCCGCGATTTGGGAATTGCCTTTATGGGTGTTATCATTATCATTTATATTTTGATTGTGGGTTGGTTCCAAAACTTCAAAGCTCCTGTAGTTATGATGGTTGCTATTCCTTTGTCATTAATTGGAATTATACTCGGCCATTGGGTTTTGGGTGCTTTTTTCACCGCGACCTCCTTTATTGGGATGATTGCTTTGGCAGGGATTATGGTGCGGAATTCAGTGCTGTTGATAGATTTCATAAACCTGCGAACAGCAGATGGAATCCCTCTTAAACAAGCCGTAATTGAAGCCGGAGCGGTAAGAACCACGCCAATCTTATTGACGGCTGGAACGGTTGTAATAGGTGCATTTGTAATACTTTTTGATCCAATTTTTCAAGGGCTCGCCATTTCACTAATGGGCGGAACCATTGTTTCTACAGTGCTTACATTACTTGTAGTGCCACTGGTTTATTATATGATTGAACGTAAAAACTTTAAAGAATAAAGTCATGAAACTATTAATTGTAACTAGTGTGGACCAATATCAGAAAGAGGTGCTACAACTTTTCAAAAAAGCAAATATTGAAAGCTACAGTGGCTCCGATATTGAAGGCTATAAAAATGCATCCTCTTTTATAATGAATTCCAGTTGGTTTCCGTCAGAAAAGGGGGGTGCGGAAAGCAGTATGTTTTTCTCTTTTACAGAAGATGAAAAAATTGATTTGTTTTTCAGCTTGGCTGTACAATTCAATGAAAATATGGAAACCAATAACCCTATTCATGCGGTTGTAGTGCCCATAGAAAGAAGTATATAATTTTTAAATTTTAATAGTATGATTAACAGATATATTAGGGCAATTGCCGGAACTTTTATTTTGATCAGCCTTTTGCTGGCAGTTTATGTGAATATTAACTGGCTGTGGTTTACAGCTTTTGTTGGCGCAAATTTGTTGCAGTCCGCTTTAACCAAATGGTGCTTAATGGAAAAAATACTAATTAAAATAGGAGTGAAGGACACAGACAAAAGTTGCTGTACTTAGGAATTAGCGAAAAGAGAAGAGCGAAGAGGCATTATTTATTCTTCCAATTCATAGCACCGAAAACCCATATTCCTCACTTTGGCGTAAACCATTTCTGGGGAAGTTTCGCTGCTACATTCTACGCGAAGTATCCTTTCCCAGTCCTCTCTATCAACACTTACATCTTTTACGCCCACTAAGTCGCTTAAGAGGCTTTTTACAATCTTAACTTTTAGGTCGCTATCAATATTGGTCCCAAAGATCAATACCTGTGTTTGTGGCAAAAAAATCCTTTCTGAGTTTAATAATTGAAGTTGCTGCATACAATTGGTTTTAAGGTATAGTAGGGAAGACGAATCAATTCAAGTTTTACTTTAGAATTTTCTGTTTTTTTTTAAAAATATGAAAAGCTGGCAAAATTCAATAAAAAAAACCGTCAACAAGTCTGACGGTTTTTATATAATATTGTTTTCAATTAGTTATCTGTTGCAACGCTCTTTCCAGCGCTGTTTAAATGCCCCTTTTTCCTCATCGGTCATATTCATAAATTTTTCTTTTAGGCCTTTTTTTCCAAAGGAAGGTTTTCCACCACCACAACCTCTTCCTTTGCCAAAGCCGCCAAAAAGGATACGGCTAAGCACAAATAAGCCCAAGGCTTGCCAATACGAAATGGTCGATACGTTCATGATGTCAGGGAGGATGCCATTCCACAACTCCATAATTGCAAATGGTAAAAGGAATAGGAGCAATGCCCCAAATATTCCAAAGCACATTTTTTTACCCCAGCGGTTATTATTCATTTTCATAATATTATTGATTTAATTCTTTGTATAAATGATTCAATTTTGCGCGCAAATGTTTTACGGCGTAGCCTTTACGGCTGATAATGGTCTTAATGTTCGTTCCTGTTTTGTCGGCTATTTCCTGTAGCGTCATGTCCTCTATTTCATTCCAGATAAACACTTCCCTTTGTTTTTCGGGAAGTATCATTAGGGCATCCATCAGTTCATCCCAAAAATTTTCATTAATAAAAGAGAGCTCAGGGTTAGTAGTATCATCCAAAAGCAATAATTCCTTAAATACGCTAGTTTCTTCATCCCCTTCATTCAGGAAATTATAATCTTCTAGGGAATCTGGTGTTTTTTTGCGATAGCGGTCTATTACTTTATTCCTTGCTACGCGAAATAGCCAAGCGCCTACATTTTCCAAATCTTCCACATTGGTGAAGTTGCTGAATTGGTACCAAACATCCTGCAAAATATCCTCCGCATCTTCATTGGACTTCACTTTATTGCGAATAAAACCAAAAAGCTTGCCGCCAAACGTTTGAATGGAACTAGTAACAAGACTTTCTTTTTGGCTCATGGATGCTGGCGTAATATTCTCCATATATACAGTAAGACGTATAGATATGGATTTTACTTTAT
>JBBQQN010000123.1:0-7788 GCA_038215845.1 Flavobacteriales bacterium
GCGAACCATTGTTTCCGGGATTGCCGAAAGTTTTTCGCCCGAGGAAATAATTGGCAAAAAAGTGACCGTTTTGGTAAATCTAGCACCGCGTGCGCTTCGCGGCACGGAAAGTCAGGGGATGATTTTAATGACCGAAAATGCGGAAGGAAAACTTGTTTTTGTAAATCCTGGAGAAGATGGGGTTGAGAATGGGGCGACTATAAATTAGTAGAATTTTTGTAATTTGGAGAATAATTAATGCTATGGGTGAATTAAAGTTTAGAATTAGAAATAAAGGATCAGAATCAGATTTAATCGAATCTTTTTTAGAGTCAAATCATTTGTTCCATAATTCAAAACAAAATTATTTGATTTTAGAAGAAACATATGCAGAAATAGGTATTCCGGATCTTTTGATTATTACTTGGCCTAAAGAAAAAAAAATTGAATGGAATCTTGAAAGGAACAAATTAACAAAAACAGATATAAAAATTCTTCATCATATTTCGCTTTATTCATCTAAAGGCGTAAATTTTTTAAGTATTGTTGAAAAATTGGGTTTTGAAAATAGGTTTTTGCTTAATGCATTAAACAAGCTTGAAAATGCTCAACTTATTAAAAGAAAGGGTAGAAAATATTTCATTTACAAGTTTCGCCAGAATTTTTTTTTGAGAGAAATTATTGCTGTAGAAGCTAAATTGAATAATAATAAGAAGGTGATCTCTCAAGCTTTGATTAATCAAAACTTTTCTTCGTTGAGTTATATTTTACTTCCAGAAAAAAAAACAAGTAATTTTGAGAATCAAATGTTTCCAACAATAGGTTTTATTACATATGATGGTATTAAAGCTAAAGTGAAGAAAAAGGCTGATAGAATAGAGTTGCCGGGATCATATTTTTCTTGGGTATTGAATGAACATATTGGCAGAAAATTATATGGATAATCCAATTAGTAAATTGAAAAATTTAAAACCTCTTCCATCAGGTGGACAGAAGGAAGTATTTGCTGCAATGCATATTGATTATGGCCCAGTTGTTTTTAAAAAAATAAAGCCAAATAAAGATGGTTTGGAAAGAACCAAAAGAGAAATAATAGCAGTTGAAAAAATAAAAAGTGTTCACATTCCCAAAATATATGAGCATAATTGTGAAAGTTCTGAAAAAAATATATGGTTGATTGAGGAACGAATTGAAGGTGACAATCTGAGGCACTTAATATTAAATGGTAAAAAGTTTTCTACAGCTGAAATAGTACTTTTTATTGAGACGATGCTAGAGCAAATAATTTTATCTGAAAAAGTTAATATTGTTCATAGAGATATAAAGCCAGAAAATATAATTTTAGATACCGACGGTAAATTTTGGCTTTTAGATTTTGGTATTTCACGTCATCTGGATTTAAATTCAATTACTCCCACGAATAACCCATTTGGATTATTTACTATAGGATACGCTTCATCTGAACAGTTTAGAAATTTTAAAAAAGATATTGACTCCCGGTCGGATTTGTTTTCAATTGGAATTGTGGCTTATGAATTAATTAAGGGTTCAAATTTTTATATGCAAGGAACAAATGGAGATGTTTTTAAAGTAATTAAAAAACTAGAGACTGAGTCCTTGCCAAACTTGCATATAGATGGAGATTCAAAGTTTCAGTTAAGTGCTTTTATAAAAATCTTAGGGGATCACAGAAGAAACCGTAGACCAAGAAATGCTGAAGAGGCTTTACAAATATTTAATGCAGTTAAAACAACTTTAAATTTCTAGCTATGGATTTACACTTACAGTACGGTTATAATATGGGGCCTCTATGTAAAGACTTAATTAAAAAGTGGAATGAGGGTCTTGTTATTTTAAGCCCTCGAGATATGGAATTGGATCAGATGAAAAAACTATCAAAAGAAATTGGTAAATCAAACGGAGAAGTAGTTTTAGATCCTCAATTTTATATTCCTAGAGCAGATCATTATCGTCTAATCTCACATTCGTTTTGGCCAGACCAATATGACAGTGCATTATTCAATAGAGGAGATGTAAATTTAATGTTGACTAATCTAAAGCGAGATTACAATGATGTTCTAAATACAAAATTTTTCATATTACCAGGACTTTTTACAAATATTGTTAATGATGATTGGTTTAATTTTCAATCTATTCTTTTGGAGGAAGCAAATAAGGTTGAAAAACAAAAAGATATATATATTACATTGTGTTTGTCGAAAGAATTAATGAACAATGAGAGTGATTTACACGATCTGTTGGAGTATTTGGAAGAAATGGAATATGAGGGATGTTATTTAGTTCCTGAGCCATCAACAAGCTATTTAACTCAAGACCCAATTTGGTTATTGAACCTTCTAGATTTAACTGCTGGATTAAAATTGAAAGGGAAAAAGGTTATAGTTGGCTATTCAAATCACCAACATCTAATATTAGCCTTATCAAAAATAGATGGTATTGCATCAGGAAATTGGTTAAATACAAGAAATTTTAACACACAAAAATTTAATAATCCTGAAAGCGGGAATGGTAGAAGAAGTAAATGGTATTATTGCCCTCAAGCACTTACTGAATACCAAATCCCCTTTTTAGATATTGCAAAAAGAACTGGTTTACTAGACAGTTTGAAAACCGATCCTACTTATAATTCTAATTTTTCAGATATACTATTTTCAGGAGCACAGCCAACAACAGTAAATTATGGGGAAAGAGATTCTTTCGCCCATTATCTTCATTGTTTAAAAAAGCAAGCAAACATTGCAGTAAAAAATTCCTTCGAATTGACTAAAAATAGTTTGAATATGGAAATCGAAACTGCAATTCTTCTAACGGAAGAATTTAAAAGAAATGGAATTAATGGAAGAGATCGAGATTATGGAAATATAGCGGATATTAATTTATCAGCAATTGCAGCATTTAATGTAATTCGCGGATTGAGTTTAAACCATAATTGGAATAATATTTAGTCTTATTTACATTTTGAATATATATAAAGTTTACAACTACATAACCTCCCAAACACAACTTCCACAAAAAAGCGTTCAAAACACGGTAAAGCTTTTAAATGAAGATTGTACCATTCCGTTCATTTCGCGCTATCGTAAAGAATTGACTGGAAATCTCGATGAGGTTCAAATTGGAGATATCGTAAAGTTTAAAGAGCAATTTGAAGCGCTTGAAAAACGTAAGGCAGCAATCCTTAAATCGTTGAAAGAACAGGAAGTTTTGACTGCTGAACTTCAGAAAAAAATTGAAGAAGCTACAGATCTTATCACTTTGGAAGATCTGTATTTACCATTTAAGAAGAAACGAAAAACCAAAGCTGAAACCGCCCGCAAAAATGGTTTGGAACCGTTGGCGAAAATTATTATGTCCCAATCCCGAAGTCTTGGGACTTCCGATATTTCTTCGCTTGCTTTAAAATATGTAAAAGGAGATGTTACTTCAGCAGAGGAGGCGTTGGAAGGCGCGCGCCACATTATTGCCGAATGGATCAATGAACGGACGGATATTCGAAATACACTTCGTCGTCAAATGGAACGTTTCGCAATTATTTCAACTAAAGTGGTAAAGAAGTTTGAAGATGATGAAAAAGCCCAAAAGTTCCGTGATTATTTTAATTGGGATGAAGCCTTAAGCAGAATTCCTTCGCATAGATTACTGGCAATTTTGAGAGCAACTTCCGAAGGATTTATCCGCTTAAAAATTGAAATTGATGACGAAAAAGCAATCTCAAAAATTGAGGAACGGATCATAAAAGCGAACGATGCTTGCGCTTCCCAAATAAAATTAGCAATTGATGATAGTTACAAACGTCTTTTATTTCCAGCACTTTCCAATGAAGCATTAACTGCAGCAAAGGAAAAAGCGGACGAAACCGCAATTGGGGTGTTTACCAAAAATTTAAAACAACTTTTGTTGGGTTCGCCTTTAGGAGAAAAACGGGTTTTGGCTATCGATCCGGGCTTTCGAAGTGGTTGTAAAGTGGTCTGCCTCGATGCGCAGGGTGGGTTGCAGCACAACGAAAACATTTATCCGCACGCACCAAAAAATGATGTAAAGGGCGCGATGAAAAAGATAAGTTCTTTGGCAGATGCCTATAAAATTGAGGCCATTGCCATTGGTAATGGAACTGCTTCCCGCGAAACGGAACAGTTTATAAAACGAATTCAGTTTAAGAACGAGATACAGGTTTTTGTGGTCAGTGAAGCTGGCGCATCGATCTATTCCGCTTCAAAAATTGCCCGGGATGAATTCCCAAATTTTGATGTTACCGTGCGGGGCTCGGTTTCCATCGGCCGGCGTTTGCAGGATCCGTTGGCAGAATTGGTAAAGATTGATGCCAAAGCCATTGGCGTTGGACAATACCAGCACGATGTGGACCAAATAAAGCTGCAAAAATCGTTGGACACCACTGTGGAACTGTGCGTGAATACTGTGGGCGTAAATATTAATACAGCAAGCGTTCCCTTGTTGAGCTATGTTTCTGGGATTGGAACAAAATTGGCCGAAAACATTGTGAATTACCGCGAAGAGAATGGCGCTTTTTCTTCACGGGAAGAAATTAAAAAAGTTGCACGTTTAGGCGGAAAAGCTTTTGAACAAGCGGCTGGATTTCTTCGGATTAAAGGCGGTGAAAATCCATTGGACGATTCTTCAGTGCATCCTGAAAGTTATACCGTTGTTTCAAAAATGGCGAAAGATGAAGGGGCGGATATTTCAAAATTGATAGGGAACAAAGTGCTTCTTCAGAATATAGATCTAGAAAAATACACTTCCGAAAAAGTTGGTCTTCCCACATTAAAAGATATTCTCAGCGAATTGGAAAAACCAGGTTTGGATATACGCGAGCAGGCAAAAGTTTTCGCCTTCAATCAAAATATTAAAACGATAAATGATTTACAGGAAGGGCAATTGCTTCCGGGGATTGTAAACAACATTACCAATTTTGGCTGTTTTGTAGATATTGGAATTAAGGAAAGCGGCTTGATTCATGTTTCCAATCTATCCGATTCTTTTGTTAAGGATGTTAGTGAGCATGTTCATTTGCACCAACAAATTATTGTGAAAGTATTGGACATTGATGTGCCCCGTAAACGAATTCAATTGAAATTGCATAAGCTTTAAATTCCAAAAAGTATTTTCTTCTACAAGTGCTAAACATTTCCTAAACCCATTCTTTCAAAGGGGTTAATTTGAATATTCCTTATCTTGAAAAGAAAAATTATTATGAACTGGTGGTTTTAAAACAATTGGGCGTTGATCACACTTCGTAAGGATTAATCACAAATACAGTCCCATTTTTATTTTCCAATATGGGATTTTTTCTTCAAAATATTCATAATAGGGTTTTAGCGCTTCTGGATTTTCAATTGTCTTTTGTGCGTTTTTTATTTGCTGAATTTCTTCAGATGAAATAAATTTTGAAAAATCAAAAGGCACGCCAGATTCATGTATTTTTATAAAATGGCCATAAACTGAATCTTCGGAAAGTCCACGTTTTTCAGCAATTTGCGGTGGTGAAAGATTTTCTTTGTTGAACATTTTATAAGTGCGTTCGTGGGTAGGTAAATCATTTTCCAAACTATCACAATATCGATTGATCAATTTTAGAAAATCATCTGCATATTTCTCCAGTTTTGCTTGTCCTACCCCAGAAACCTCTGAAAATTCCTCTCGGGTTCTCGGTTTTTTAAATTCCATATCCTCCAAGGTAGCATCGGTGAAAACCACAAATGCGGGTTTATTTATTTCTTGAGCCAATTTAAGTCGCAATTCCCGTAGCTTTTCAAAGAGATCGGCTCGTTTTCGGGGCGCTTTCTCTGTTTTTATTTTTTCTGTTTCTTGAACAATGTTTGCCAATTGTACTTTTTTCCCCTCAAACAAAACTTTTTTGGCTAGGGGCGTGAGCAAGAGACGACCGTTTTCATGGAAATGTATTTGCAAAATCCCTTGGTTTAAAAGTTGGATTATATATTGTTGCAGATCGCGCCACGAAACATCTTTTACTGCCCCAAAGGTTTTAATATTTTGATAGCCTTTGTCAAAAACCTGTGCATTTTGTGAACCGCGGAGCACATCCAAAACCATTCCCAAGGCTTCCTGCTCCTGAAGACGAACAATGGCGGAACATACTTTTTGGGCAATCAGTGTTCCATCAAAATATTTTGGTGGTGTTTTGCAGATATCGCAATAGCCACAATCTTCAGAAATGTGTTCTCCAAAATAACCCAGCAATACCTTTCTTCTGCAACTTAATGCCTCGGCAAACTGTTGCATTCTTTCAAGCTTGGCCAATTGAAATTCCTTGGTTTCAGAATTTTCTGCAAATTTCCTAAGCATAATTACATCGGCAAAACTGTAAAAAAGAATAGTATGTGCAGGTAAGCCATCGCGACCACTCCGGCCAATTTCTTGGTAATAGCCATCAATATTTTTGGGAAGATTATAATGAATTACCCAGCGAATATTGCTTTTGTCGATTCCCATTCCAAAGGCAATGGTAGCAACAATAATGGGCGTTTTGTCATTCATAAAATTTTCTTGGACGGTATTTCTTTCTTCCGAAGTAAGACCTGCGTGGTAGGCTTCCGCGGTATAACCTTTTGAGCAAAGCGTTGCCGCTAGTTTTTCTGTGCTTTTTCGGCTCAAACAGTAAACTATGCCGTTTTCCTGTGAATGATTTTTAAGAAAATTGAGAATTTGTTTGTTACGATCCTGTCCGGCTCGCACATCTAAATATAAGTTGGGTCTGTCAAAAGAAGCGAGGAAAGTTTTGGCTTTGGGAATAGAGAGTTGTTTGGCGATATCCATTCGGGTTGCTCCATCTGCGGTAGCTGTAAGTGCAATTAACGGCACCTGCGGAAAATCTTTCTTAAGCGTTCCCAATTGTGTGTAGGCTGGCCGAAAATCGTGTCCCCAGCTAGAGATGCAATGCGCTTCATCAACAGCAAATAGGCTTATTTTTATGGATTTCAGAATAAAATATAATTGGGGAAGACTTTCGGGAGCAACATATAATAATTTTAGATTTTTATTTTGCAAATCCTTTAGAATCTGTTGCTGTATTTCATAAGGCTGGGAACTGTTGAAAAAGTCCGCGGAAATTCCGTTGGCTTTTAAAGTATCAACTTGGTCCTTCATCAGTGCAATCAATGGTGAAATTATAATAGCGGTTCCATCCATCATCAATGATGGCAATTGAAAGCACAATGATTTTCCACCACCGGTGGGCATAATGGCAATGGTGTCTTTTTTCTCTAAAACAGTGTTTATTATTTCTTCCTGATTGGGAAGAAATTTTTCGTAACCGAAATGCGTTTTCAGCAGTTCGTGAAGGTCTGGCGGGGTTTTGTTTTCCATTTTTGTAAAAGTAAAGATTTGAAAATTAAAAAGCCCCCACATTTCAGTAGGGGCTTGATTTGGCCAGTCATTTTATTTACTCCCCAGCATGACCAGCTCATTACATACCACCTCCGTAATATATCTTTTTGCACCTTCTTTATCCTCATAGGATCTGGAAGTTAATTTGCCTTCTACAGCAACTTCTTTTCCTTTTGTAACATAATTTTCAATAATTTCTGCGGTTTTCCCCCAGGCTACAATATTGTGCCATTGCGTATCGGTAATTTTTTCGCCTTTTTGATTTTTGTAGGTTTCATTTGTGGCGATGCTAAATTTTGCGAGTTTGCGGCCGCCATCAAGGGTGATAATTTCAGGATCTTGTCCTAGGTTTCCAATCAACTGTACTTTGTTTCTAAGTGTGCTCATGATAATAAATTTTAATGTTAAACAATTGATACTATCGAA
>JBBQQN010000124.1:0-7360 GCA_038215845.1 Flavobacteriales bacterium
GCCTTTGTCAAGCAGGCCATTTAATGTATAATAATTTATCTGGGGTTGTATAAATTCCCGGATGGCAAGAAGTATCTGTTTATAGATTTTGGAAGCATCAAAGCCCTCCTTTATCTCTACTTCTGCACAAATTCCAAATTCAAGTGGGTCAAGAATAGTTATATCTATTAGGTCTTCACATAAATTTCTGTATTGAGACCATAGATTTCTAACGGCGGTTTTTAATTGTTCATTATCTTCAATTCCTTCTTCTTTCTCTATATAGATTTTATACAATCCGTTAAGTTCAATATTGCCATTAATGGTGTTATCGTTACAGTCCTGTATTCTATTATTGGAAGTAGATCCGCAGTTTAAGGTGTTGTTCCATTGGGTGATCGATAAATTTATTTCCTGATGGGCAGGTTCTATCCAAGCATTTCGTACTCCGGGACATTCCAGAAGCAATTTTCTATAATCGAGTACGGTTACAGGATTGATGGTAAGAATTTGTAAAGGAGTTAAAAAATTGTCCTCTTCCTGTGAACTCTCCGTGCTGGTTATCAAATCCTGAAATGGAAGGTTGGTTTTATAACCCAAATCCATCAAGGCATAGATTAAGACCTCCAAGATGGTTATTCCGGGATCATGCACATTATGGTCTGTCCATATCTTTCCGGAAAGCTCACCAATATGTTCGAGCCCTTCTTTTCTAAGCTTGTCGAAATCCAAGTATTCGGGAATATCTGGATCGTTCAGCTTTATGACCTTTGCTATATTTTCATCAAAAATTCCTTCCATGACACATTGATTGTGTTCTTTTTATTCTTTCATTGGTCTAATTAGCCTATTTCGATATCTGCTTTTGTGCATACTTCTTCATTAATTTTTACACAAATGTCCCCGCCGGTTAAAATTGATCTTGCCGTAAGTGGCTTAATGGAGGAGCCATGTTGTTCGCACTTACCTTTAAGCTCAAGATTGATTATAAAATCTATGTAATCCAGTTGTTCCACAAAGCCAACCAAATCTGAAAAGAGTACCTCTTGGCCAAAAGCCAGTTTTTCTGAATCGCCCAAAAACCATGGGGCCAGAAATTGGCTAATTTCCTCTTTAAGTTTTTTCGCATAAAAACTACTGGATTTCCCCTTGTACAAGCGCACCTCGATAATAACATCAATTCCTTCGTATCTGGGATTCATGACTTTGATACGGGCGAAAGGCGAGGTTTTTTTACGAATATGATCCCCGATTTTTTCCAATAGGCTAATGGGGGCTTTGGGGGTAAGCAGATTTCCGGATTTGAGTTTTGTAAGATCGGGGATAACAGCAATTATAAGGTAACCGGGGGCAACTTCAAGATCGCGTCTATAGTTGTTGGCGGGAAGGCCCATGGTGTGTGAAATACATTTTACCTTATAGATTTCGGGAAATTGTTCCAAAATAATTTTTTCATAATCCCCAATCATAATTCCCCTGCCTTTGTGTTTAAGGTGTTCGCTTACCCTAACATAAAAATGTCCCGATGCCTCGGGTTGCCTTCCTCCAAAGGAATCATACAGTTGCTCAACTTTTTTTATGTTAAAATCGTTATTTACCAGTTTCGCAATACTTCCGGCTGGTAGTGGGGAAGCCAACCGTTCTTTGTCACTTACTTCCCCAAAACGGGCAGAAGCTTGGGCGGCCTGTGTATGTATTCCTATCGTCTCGGCTACCGCTTTTACGTTGGAAGGTGCTGAAACCTTTATCCAATAAATTTTATCTGGCATTACTGTATTGCCTTCCTTGCTTATATCATCCGGTATTGCAATGGTAACAATCCCTGAAACGGTCAATCCATCGGTGGCATCGTTGATTACATCAAACTCAGGGCGAAGTTTTTGCCAATTGTTATTGGTAAGATAATGCCAATTTATTTTAGCCCTGTCCATTTCTGAATCGGCTGTTGCTTCGGCCAATTGGAACAATAGGGAAAGATTGTTGCCTGGGGTCAATTGTTCCAAACCAATATATAGTGTTCCCTCATCATCAAAATAGGGGAAAAGTGTTGGCTTTTGCTGAATATCTTCGTGTTTTGAAGTGTTTTCGAAGGGATATAAGTGCACAATTTCCATATCGTCTATTTCAGCATTGGCTATATAGTCAATGGACAACGACTTTATCAAGGGTGTATAGGGCTCCATTGGAACCCCCAAATCGGCATCGACTTTTAGGGTTTCCTTAATTTCTTTGATTCTTCTGTTCAAATCTATAATAATGATCTGCAAGCCATAAGAGCCTAAATTGTTTTCAACCTCCGAATCGGATATTGTTAAGCCACCTCCTGGGTTAGCATCAATGAGGGTTTTGGTTTCATTGGCTCTATTTTTTACAACCTCCAATTTTCCTAAAATAGTAGATGCGTTTGCAGTGTTTCCGAAGGTGTTTATAATAGTATCTATTTTGACGAGGGCTTGATTTAGTGCAGCTTTTGCCGCAGGAGGATCTGAATCGAATTTGTTTTTAACGTCCAACAAATTGTTTTTCAGGAGTTGTGCGGTGGAAAGAATGGATGCGGCCTGTGCCTGACCAGAATTAATATTGCTAATAATTGTATTGACTTTTGAAAGAATGGAGTTTATAAGTACAATCGCCCTATCACTTAAAAGTTCAGAGTTAATCAAATTGCTTTGCACCTTGGCAACGGATTCCGGATCCAGCAGACCCGCCAAAGCCATCATCTGTCTGGCAAGCACATAAGTAAATCTATCATGCTGAAAACTTACGCCTGCAAGCGTAAGCCGAAGGAAGCCTTTCCGTGTATTTACATTCAGTGGCTCCAATTTTTCAAAGGTCATTGATTTAGGGACATAAGCAGTCTTTTCAGGAAAACTAGCGGAAAGTCCGTGGGAAAAAGTTGCCTCATCTACAGTATTCGTACAGGTATTACTTACTGTATCAAAACTTTCAAACAACCTAAGAAGTTCCTGGTGTGATGGCGCTCCCCCAGGAGGGAGTTTAATTGTCAAATCCTTTCTCCATGCTCCATCTTCCAAAACACTGGTTAAAAACCTAAAACTGGTTTCTGTAATTTCGGTACTTCCATCCTCAAACGGCGGTTCTTTATAGAATTTATAGTGATTCTTTAAATCACTCGGTTTATCCTTCCAAGTAGTATTGATCCAGAATTTTTTCCAGTTTTTACAAAAAATTTCCTTGCTTCCGATATAAAAGTTGGCACCCCCATCTATAAACCAATTGCTGCCTACCTTAGGTCGGGGGCCAAAGGGCATGATGGGTTTGTTTACATCCTGCAGGTTGTCGTCGTTCTGTACGATGAGGTTTTTAACACCACAAACTTTCACGTCAATTTTTGCATTGGTAAGCGTTAATTTTTTCAAAAAATCATAAGGAGACACAGTGATGGTTCCTGAAGATTTGGCTTCATTCATCAAACAGCATCTGTTGTTATGGGCTCCTTCAATCGGGTACGGTGTTTTTAAGGCTTCATTGAGTTCTATCTTAGCTAGTGGGAAAGTTTGCTTTAAATTAATTTTTTCTTTCAGTGCTGCTTCATTGTAAAAAGTTACTGCAGGCACCGCTGCATCCAATGTAAAAACTATTTCAAATTGTATAATCCCATTAGGCAGTATTGACCCATCCACTGGAATATTGATCTTTATATTTGGGCTTACGGATATCCATTCTTTTTCCCCACTTAGAGAAATGTTGAACAGGGGATTGGTAATAGTTTTTTTTGTTGGGCTAAGGCAACGTTTTAATTGCGTTATATCATTTTCGCTAAAAATTCGTAGACAACTAATAGGATCCTTGACTTCAAAAAAACTGTCCCATTCACTTTCTGGAATGGGGTAAGGGTTTTGTTGTAATAACAATTGCGAAAAATATGTTTTGGCTTTTACCGAAAGGTGAAGATTATCATCAAGATTTTCCGCACAATTTTTGACAATATTTTCTGTTAGGTAGAAATTGTTCTGTTGTTGATTGGCTATTATTTTATCGACTGTGGCTTGTACCTCGGCTTGAGTCAATGGATCTTCTTCAGAAAGAAAGTCACAATTTAGAATAATCTTAACCTCACGCGTTCCTTCCTGTAGTAAAAGAACGGGTGATGCCAGTACAAAGCCTAGTCGTGCTCGGGGATTTTCATCAGCAAAGGGATTTCCTTCTTGAAGTTGTTTACTGAACTTATTGCCCAAAGTGGCCCAATTTGCTTGTTTGTCCTTAAATTTTTCTCTTTTTCCGTCCAAGGAATTTGATACGGGAGCCATATAAACCCCCTCAATATATTCCTTATTGTCATTATCCTTCACGGGATACAACGAAAGACTACGAAGTTCAGATATCTTTGCCTTATCGAGTACCAGTTCTTGATCCAACCCAAATTGGATTTCTTGATTATTGGTATCCTTTCCATCTTTCAGCAAAAGGTCTTCGGAAAGCAAATAGCCGTCGTCAATGTGTTTTGCAATTTCGAAAATGAGTTGAGCCTTATCTGCTACTGCTTCTTTGGGAAGCATTTGTAGGACGCTTTTATAGAAAAAATCCAAATGTTTTTTTCCAAGTTCATTTATATTGCCCTGAAAATGTTTGAACAATTCTAAAAAAGTAAACATTAAGGCTAGATGGGGTACGTGATTTTTTTGAAGGGAAGTTTCCAGCGGGTATAAGCTTTCTTCAATATAATCTGTCGAGGATTGCACGATTTCCTCTAGCCCAGATAAAAATTGATCGAGTAGGGTGGAAGCTATTTTCCCAGATAACAAATACCCAACGATCTTTCCTTTTTTTACTTGTTGAATGCATGGGTCCAAGGCATAAATTTCCTGAACCCCCAATTGCCAAGGTGGCTGTAAAAAGAGGTCAAACTTTTTTTTTGGGACACATAAAAAAGTGATACTGGCATTGTAAAGTGCAATAAATTTTCGAAGTGGCTCTTGGTAAGAAGATTTTACAATTGATAGCAGGGAAGTGCCAAAACTGTTTCCTGCGCCAACAACGGTTGAATATAAGTTTGAAGCTGGAAGGATTATTTTTTCATATAAAAAATTTAGTAGTGCTTCTAGGGTCTGTGGAGATGGATTTTCCTTTAATGCTTCATACAATAAAGAAAACTGATTTTTTAAGATTGTTGTTTCGGTTTTGCTTAAGTTGGCAAGTTGAAAAGGCAAGCTATTTTCAAAAAAATCTGTCCAATTATCTGCCTGTAAATATTCCTTCCCACCAAGGTCTTTTTGGACTTCATAATAATTTACAAGTTTGGCATATTGACCAATTAAATACAATCTGTCTCCCAGTGTTTTCCCATCGATAGGTGCATACTGAGCCGAAAGAGCCTCCCTTGATCGACTTCCTTGACTGGAACCGGTTCGACTTTTTAAAGGATGCGCTATGTTGGTCGTTTTTTTCATTAATGGTATTCTTTTCTAAATGCTTTGATCTGCTTCCCGTAGGTAAAAATCATAGACATAGTTGAACCTGGTATTGGTACTTTCAATTTGATAGTCCACATTTATTTTTATCAGCCCTTCTATCAACTCAAAGGAATCTGCTTCGGTAACCTCTACTTTTTCGAGACGTATTCTGGGTTCATAAAATAAAATTGCACGTTCAACCAAATCCTTAATAAATCCAAGAAAAGAATTGTCCATATTTTCAAATTGGTAATCCTTAAGATTACAGCCGTATTCGGGCTGCATAACCCTTTCTCCAAGGCTTGTGGACAAAAGGATTCCGAGACTTTGTTCAATATCAATTTCCGCACTTACCATACTCACCGTTTTACTGGTTTTGTCAAAAGCTGGCGGAAAAGACCATCCTGTTCCTAAATATGCTTTATCGTTTTCCATTTTTAAAGAATTATTCGTCGGTAACTGAATTCATTCATTTTTGCTATAATCATCAATTCCTTTCTTACTATATAATCTTATCCTCCTATCATTACGGTGGGTAATCCTTGTACTATAACCCCACCGTGGGCGGTAGTATCTCCCATTCTTGCAGCAGGACGCCCCCCAATAAATACAGTTCCCGACCCTTTTACTATAGTGTCCGGTGGGCCCACGCAAACGCACATGTCTCCAGCAATAGCTGCTGGCAGCCCCCCAATTAGAACAGTGGGAACACAGGGACCTGTAATTGGGCCACCCACATGTGGAACTGGCCCACTGGAAAGGGGGCAGGTGTGCATGTCTGTAATTCTGGCTGCTGGTGGCATATTGATTTTAATTTATATTAACAATAGATCCTTTTATTTGTGTAATTCCATCTGACGAGAGCGCTGCAGTGGCCCCTTTTACTTCCATACTGCTTTGTGCAGAGATTGCCATTTGGGTTGCGGCCAGTGTCATGGCTGTTCCTGCTTTAATGTCTATTTTACCAGTAGCCTCAATTTTTATATCTCCAGGACTTTTCATTTCAATTCCGGTTTCATTGAAGGTTGTGGTGTTGTTGTTTTGATCAACAATTTTTATTGATTTGTCTTCCTCGTTTAGTTTAATGCTATTTCCTTCTGGAGTATCAATGGAAACGGTTTTGGTGTCGTCATTAAAATGGATACGCATTCCAGATCTGGTAACAAATCCTTTTTCATGGTTAACATCTTGGGCATTGATGGGAGCAGGTTTGGCACTGCTATTTAACATTCCCAATACTATTGCCTCTCGTGGGTCATTATTTAAGAAACCTACTATAACTTCATCGTCTATTTCGGGAAGGAAGAAGGACCCCCTGTTATTACCAGCGTCCAAGGTGGCGATTCTTGCCCATATTCCCGGGGCTGAATTATCAATAATGGGCAACCTCACCAAAATCCTATTTTCCCCATCTGGATCATTTTCCAGTTGAACAACTTTTCCAATCTGCAACCCGCGAATTGCCGGTAGAAGTCCGCTTGCTTCTACATCAAGAATATCTTTATATTCACGGGCAAAACAGTCCGGTTTCAAACCAAACTGTGCTTGGGTGTACCAAGATCCATTGTAAACATCGTGCCTTACTGACGAAACGTAAGCCTTTCCCGTAAAGCGAGCTCCTACGCCTTGAAGATCAATCAATTCCCCGGGTTTTAATTTCCCGAAACCAATAAATTTTGCACGGCCTTGAATTTTTGAAAGTCTGCTCCTTTGTAAAAAGGACTTTGTCCATTCCTGGAGTTCTTCCCCGATTATTTGTCCTGTGTGCCTTAATTCCAAAGTGTCCGGGCCTACTGCATCGGCCAGGGTAGCACCTGAAATATTTCCCGGTTCATTGATCCCAACGCTACTGGTAGAATTTTCAAATAGCCTCTGCCCCGCGTAATCCCAAGATTGCGCTTCAACAGAAGCCCATTGGTTTGTGGCATCCATTTCGGCTTCAAAATCAATTAAGGTAGATCCAAACA
>JBBQQN010000125.1:0-7244 GCA_038215845.1 Flavobacteriales bacterium
GCAGAAATAGCCCAAGCTCACAACGGGAAAATTGAAACCGTGCATGCATATATAGATGCGGTGGCTACAACGGGCGTTGATGCCATTAAATTTCAAACCCATATAGCGGAAGCTGAAAGTAGTATCCACGAGCCTTTCCGCATAAAATTTTCTACCCAGGACAAAACACGTTTCGATTACTGGAAACGTATGGAATTTTCACAACAACAATGGATTGAAATTGGTAAGCATTGTAAAGAAGTAGGATTAAAGTTTATAAGCAGCCCTTTTAGTAATGCGGCAGTAGATATTTTGGAAGTTGCGGAGGTTGAGGTTTATAAAATTGGAAGTGGTGAAGTCAATAATCTATTGTTATTAAAAAAAATAATAGATACAGGAAAACCCCTTATTGTTTCCAGTGGGATGAGTTCGTTTGATGAACTGGATAAAACAGTGAATTTTTTAAAAGAACACAAAGCTCATTTTTCTATTTTGCAATGCACTACCAGCTACCCAACCCAACCCAAACAATATGGTTTGAATGTTATTTCAGAATTGAAGAAACGTTATAATGTTCCTATAGGTTTTTCCGATCATTCTTCGAAAATAGCAACAGGGATTGCTGCCATTGCTTTAGGAGCAGAAATATTGGAATTCCATGTGGTTTTTGACCGTAATGAACAAGGACCTGATGTTTCATCGTCATTGACCATAAAAGAAACTGCCCAATTGGTTGAAGGAGTAAAAGAAATAGACATAGCCTTAAACCATCCCGTAAATAAAACTGACAATTCCGAATTTATGGACCTAAAACAAATCTTTGAAAAGTCGCTTGCTGTAAACAGATTCCTGGAAAAAGGACACTTGTTGACATTTAATGACTTGGAAGCCAAAAAGCCAAGGGGCTATGGTATCGAAGCTTCAAAATATAAGATGGTAATTGGAAAAAAACTTTACAAGGATTTAAATCAATGGGATTTTCTAAGAGAAGAAGATTTACAATAACCAACAACCAACAACCAACAACCAACAACCAACAACCCACAACCCACAACCCACAACCCACAACCCACAACCACAACCCACAACCCACAACCCACAACCCACAACTGACAACCCACAACCCACAACCCACAACTGACAACCCACAACCAACAAACCGATAACAGACAACAGATAACCAATCTTTTTTCTACATTTATACCCTCTCGACAAGCTGCCTAATGAAAAAACGTAAAATATGTGCCGTAATTACTGCGCGTCCTTCCTATAGCCGTGTAAAAACAGCCCTCCAAGCCATTAAGGACCACCCACAATTGGAATTACAACTAGTCGTGGCAGGTTCTGCCTTACTCGATCGTTATGGTAATGCGGTAAACTTTATTGAAAAAGATGGGTTTACAGTAAATGAAAAAGTATTTATGGTACTTGAGGGCGAAAACAAAACCGCAATGGCCAAGTCCACGGGGCTCGGACTTATGGAATTGGCAAACGTTTTTTATAATTTGCAGCCAGATGCGGTCCTTACCATAGCCGACCGTTTTGAGACCATCGCCACTTCTATTGCTGCTGCTTATCAAAATATCCCTTTAATCCACCTTCAGGGAGGGGAAGTAACGGGAAATATCGATGAAAAAGTGCGACATGCCAATACCAAATTGGCCGATATACATTTTGTTACCTCTGAAGATGCGAAAATCCGCGTGGAAAAGATGGGGGAAGATGCCGGCTATGTATTTAATACTGGTTGCCCTTCCATTGATATAGCTGCAAAAGTGTTGAACAATCCCGCATTGGATTTCGACCCCATTGAAAAATATGGCGGAGTAGGAGGTGCTATTTCTGCCAAAAATCAATACTTGGTAGTAATGCAACATCCAGTTACTACGGAATATCATGAAGCCAAAGCGAATGTTGTAAAAACACTAAAAGTGATTGACCAATTGGGCATACCTACTTTTTGGTTTTGGCCAAATGTAGATTCCGGAGCTGATGGCACTTCAAATGGAATACGTTCCTATCGTGAAAAGTATAATCCCAAGCATATTCATTTTTTTAAGAATATGGAACCTTTTGATTTTTTAAAGCTCTTGGTTAATAGTGCTTGCCTAATAGGCAACAGCAGTGTGGGGATTAGGGAATGTTCCTTTCTGGGGGTGCCTGTGGTAAATATTGGAACCCGCCAAAATAGAAGATTACGCGGCGATAATGTAACCGATGTAAACTATAATGAAGAGGAAATAAAAGAAGCAATTAAGGATCAAATTTCCCAACCCAAAAACGGTCGAAGTAATGTATATGGAAATGGGGATAGCGGAAAGAAAATAGCAGATATTTTAGCAACAATCGATTTAAGGTACCACAAAACCATTACCTATTGATGAAAATTTTAGGCCTCATACCAGCCCGTGGCGGCAGCAAGGGAATTCCCGACAAAAATAAGAAAGAGTTGGGTGGGAAGCCATTGTTGCAATATACAATTGAGGCTGCCCTAAATTCCGAAATGCTGGATAGGGTCATTTTTTCTTCTGAAGATACTGAACTGATTACATTGGCCAAATCTTTGGGAGTGGACGTGCCTTTTGTGCGTCCTGTGCATCTGGCTGAAGATAGCTCGGGCTCTTTGGAAGTAGCCCAGCATGCCCTGCAATTTCTTTCCAAAAAAGGGGAAGAGTTTGATGCAGTCTGTTTGCTTCAAGTAACCACGCCCTTTAGGACTTCTTCCGATATCGATACCGCCTTGAAAAAATTCATGGATGAAGGAAATGACTCCCTCATATCGGTACAAAAAGTACCCCATCAATACAATCCCCATTGGGTATTTGAAACTTCAAAAAACGGAAGTTTAAAAATTGCTACTGGCGATACGCATATTATTAAAAGAAGGCAGGAATTGCCACAAGCTTTTATTCGCGATGGAGCTATCTATATTACCAAAACCGAAGTATTGCTAAAACAAAATTCATTCTTTGGAAAAAGCATTTCCTATATGGAAACAGACCCCGATCGCTTTGTAAATATTGATACTTTGGCTGATTGGGATAGGGCGGAGTCTATTTATAAATTAATAAATCACTGATGGATCAAAGAGTAAAAATATCGGTAATAGTCCCTGTTTACTACAGTGAAAAAACTCTAGAGGAACTTACTGAAAGATTAGTGAAAGTATTAAAAAAAATAGAGGTGGATTATGAAATTATTTATGTAAATGATGCTAGTCCTGATGCCTCTTGGGATGTAATAACAAAACTGCATATCACATATCAAGAAGTAAAAGGTGTCAATTTCAGCAGAAATTTTGGCCAGCATTATGCTATTTCTGCCGGTTTAGCTGAAACAACGGGAGACTGGACAGTAGTTATGGATGGTGACCTTCAGGATGTTCCCGAAGAAATTGAAAATCTTTATGCAAAAGCGAAAGATGGCTTTGATGTGGTATTGGCAAGACGAATTCGCAGAAAGGATTCATTTTTCAAAAATATTTTTTCACAACTCTTCTATCGAATTTTAACTTATCTATCGGGGGCCAATTATGACTCTTCCATTGCCAATTTTGGAATTTATAAAAAAGAAGTTATAATAACTATTAACGACCTTCCTGAAAAAAATCGATTTTTTCCTTCTATGATTAAATGGGTCGGCTATAAGCAGACAGCAATAGATGTGAATCATGCAAAGAGAGGTGTTGGGAAATCAAGTTATAATTATAGAAAGCTCTTAAACCTTTCTTTGGACATTATTTTGTCATATTCTGACAAACCCTTGCGTTTGACTATCAAGCTAGGGTTAATTTTAATTTTTTTAGCATCAATTTTTTCATGTATCCTATTATATAAATGGTACTTAGGTGAAATAGAAGTATTGGGATATACTTCATTGATTCTTTCAATATGGTTTTTATCAGGAATTATAATTTTAATTTTGGGAGTAGTAGGCTTGTACATTGGGAAGATATTCGAAAATGTAAAAAATAGACCTACTTACATCATTAAAGAAAAATTATGAAAATAAAACCACTCATTTGGGATTCAAATTTTTTCGATAAAAATATTGGAGAGCTTTTAATAAATGATGAAAACAAACTTATAAAATTTGATGAGAAATTTGATTTGGTTTATGTAAAGACCATCAATGAGGAAACATTGCAAGTTGAAGGATATGAATTGTCATACCAAGAATGTAAAGTTGTATTTTCTAAAAAAGATTTATCAAAAAAACATACATCTAATATTAATATTATTTCAGCTTTTCAAACAAATTTTAATCCGAACCAACTTTATAAATTGGCATATGAAAGCGGAAAATACAGTAGATTTAAACTAGACAGGAATTTTACCAAAACAGATTTTATCAATTTATATAAAAGATGGATAGATAATTCACTCAATAAACTATTTGCAGATGAGGTTTTACTTTATCTAAATGAAAATATTATTATCGGTTTTATTACCTATAGTATTTATAAAACATATGCAAAAATTGGCTTATTTGCTATTGACTCTCAATGGCAAGGACAAGGAGTTGGCTCAGAACTTATTAATAGAGTAGAGTCCGAATTATTGGAAAAAAAAATAAAAGAACTTAGAGTATCTACACAGTTGAAAAACAAAAATGCTTGCGACTTTTATCTAAAAAACGGCTATGCTATTAAAAATAAAACAATAATAAAACATTATTGGCAAAATGATACCCTTTAACAAACCCTACTTATCTGGCAAGGAACTAATCTACATCGGGGATGCAATAGCCCGTGGCAAAATATCTGGAAATGGGCATTATACCCAAAAATGTCATAAATATTTTGAAGATACCTACGGTTTTAAAAAAGTATTGCTCACCACTAGTTGCACGGACGCGTTGGAGATGGCAGCTATCTTATTGGATATTAAGCCCGGTGATGAGGTAATCATGCCTTCCTACACCTTTGTTTCTACGGCAAATGCATTTGTACTAAGGGGAGCTACTATTAGATTTGTAGATTCTCGAGAAGATCATCCGGGGATGGACGAAGAAAAAATCGGCCGATTGATTAACCCCAAAACAAAAGCTATTGTTGTTGTCCATTATGCTGGCGTGGCTTGCAATATGAATGCAATAATGAAATTGGCTACCGAAAATGACATTTTTGTCGTGGAAGATGCCGCCCAGGCAATGGATAGTTATTACCACGAAAATCCGCTTGGGGGCATAGGCCATTTGGGAACGTTCTCCTTTCATGAAACAAAAAACATCCAATGTGGGGAAGGGGGACTGTTGATAATTAATGACGATCGATTTAGAGATAGGGCCGAAATAATATGGGAAAAAGGAACCAACAGGAGCGCTTTTTTTAGGGGCGAGATAGACAAATACGGATGGGTAGATATTGGGTCTTCCTTCTTGCCAAGTGAACTGAATGCTGCATATTTATACGCTCAACTGCAGCAGTTGAATACTATCCAAAAAGAAAGAAAGAAAATTTGGAATACTTATAAAGAGGAGTTAAATAAATGGGCAAAATCACTTCAAATAAAATTGCCAACTATTCCTAACTATGCCTCCAATAATGCCCATATGTTTTATTTATTATGTAAAGATGAAACGCAGCGTAGTGAAATAATAGCACACCTAAAAAGCAACAATATTCTTGCAGTTTTCCATTACCTAAGTTTGCACAATAGTACTTATTACAAAATAAAACATGGAGAGAGGAAATTGCCACGAACCGATAGATATAGTGAAGTGCTTTTGCGTTTGCCAATATATGTAGGTCTTGAGCCTACTATAGTAATTCAGGCTTTAAAAGATTATGGGTAAAATTTATCAGAAATCCTTACGCTTTTTATTTAAAGGAATAGTACTTATTTATACTGTTGTTGCTACCATCTATTTTTTAAAAAAGCCTGCCGGATCTGGGGATGAACTTCTTTTTATAAATGATTTGTTATTGGTCCACCAGCAAGGATGGATTGCCGCCATAGAAAAAGGAATATCCATTCTATATATATTAATCTGTTATCCGTTTACCTTTCTAATGCCTTCTTTTATAGCACTTAGGCTTATAAATGTCTTATTGTTTCTAGGTTTGCTCGTTTACTTTTTTAAATGGAAAAAAATAAAGCAATCTCATTTTTATTTTCTTTTACTGTTTTTCTTTAGTACAGTAGGTTATTTTTTAAGTGGTACCAACGATCCTCTTTTTTTTATAGCACTCATCGTATTTTTTGTAGAAACCTATTTCTTTTTGGAAGACCCAAAAAAGGGAAACATGGGGTGGTGGATAGGCTCCCTTTTAGTGGCCTTTTTTACAAGAGAACTTTTTGTTGTTTTTCTTCCAGTAGTGATTATATCGGTTTATATGTTAAGGAAAAAATTGAAATTAAAAAAAAGAACCCTTGTATTTTCTATTGTATTTGTATTCGTTATGCTTTTTTTTAACTCACCTTCATTGATAAAAAACCATACGCTTTCCTACGATGCTAAACTTCCTCCTAGGGGGATTACAGCTACTTGGGCACAACGACAATACTACGCTCAATTATTGGTCAATGAAGGGAAGTTGAAAAACCAAACTCACCCCAGTTGGCAACAAACCCAATCTTATATTGATGAACACGGTGTTGCATCTTTACCTACGGACACTCTATCGGGAATCTTTTTTGATATCGGTTTGACCATTAAAGAATTTTTTAAGGATTTCTTGGATATCTGTCTATATGGTTCCCGACAGTTGGGTCTAATACTTCCAATAGTTTTAATAATGGGTTTCTTGGATTTTATCAGAAAAAAGAAACTCTCGAACCATAATTATATTCCAGCAATATTATTGACAATGATGTGTATCTTCGCATTAATAACAATTTCTTTTGTAGAAGTACGCTGGTTTGCTCCGTTATTTGTGGTTTCCATTTTATTTTATTGCAGAAAGGTGGATAAAAAAGAAATTTCTCAATGGCTAGTTTCCGTTAATTATGGAGTCATCTTTTTATTGAGTTTATATGGTATTTATGGATTGTTTTTAAAAATGTAACTTCTTGAATACGAAACAAAAAATTTGCATTTTAGTTCCCGATGGTATAGGTATAAAGAACTACCTCTATTCAAATGTTTTTAAAAGCAATAAAATATCCTTAACCCTCTTGCATAATTTTGATAAGGATTCCCTCAGGCAGATCGGTGAAAAAATACATATTGAAAAATCCGTAGAACTTCCTGCCTATAGAGAAAGTATTAAAGAAAAATTTCTAAGGGAACTTATACACCTTTCCCGTTTAAGGCACAATGCA
>JBBQQN010000126.1:0-7216 GCA_038215845.1 Flavobacteriales bacterium
TCGCTTTTCCCCTATACTTTGTTTCTATATGTCAAGATATTTGCTGCGCGACGCGCAGCGCCAGGCCCCAGGCCGAGAGCGACGTGCCCCGCGCACGCCTCCCGATCCCGGGGACCCAGCTAAGACTAAGGTGGTTATAGCTACGGGGCTCACCTCTTACCATTCCGAACAGAGAAGTTAAGCCCGTTTGCGCCGATGGTACTGCACTCGTGTGAGAGTAGGTCGCCGCCTTCCTTGAAAGCCCCCTCCATGTATTTGGAGGGGGCTTTTTTTATGGAGTGGAGCCAAGTGGATTTCGAAGCCAGTAAAATGGATCCTAGAAGTGAAAAGCCAGAAGATTAAAGCCCATAATTTGTAGAATGGAGAAACTTAAATTCTACAGTAAGTTTACATGCTGGTTTATTATACCCCATTTTGTAATGCTCATTTCTATTGGAACAAATGTTTATTCTAAAGCATATAGGCGATAACGATACCAATAATCACCGCACTCATTTTAGCAAGATTAAATTTATGGTTCTTGGAACTTTCAAAAAGAATAGTGGTTGAAACGTGCAGAAAAATCCCGATTACTACTGCTGTTATTTCAGTTTCATACTGATGCACAATAGTGTAGTTTAATGAAATGAAATTGCCTATTGGCGTCATCAACGCAAAAAAGAACAGAAAGAGTAGAGTAGTGGACCTACGATATCCAGCAGTGATAAAAAAGAAGGATAAAATAATTGCCACTGGAATTTTATGTACGATGATGGCCAGCAACAGATTGTTTTCTTCCGAAATGGGGAAACCTTCCATAAAAGCATGAATACAAAGGCTTATGAACAATAACCAAGGAAATTGTTTATTTACGGAATGTAAATGTACATGCCCATGCTCTGCACCTTTTGAGAAAAATTCCAGAAAGATTTGAAGTAAAATACCACTCATTATATAAACACCTATGCTTTTCGAAGGGGTTGCAAAAACACCGGGCAGTAATTCAAAAACCGTAATGGATAGGAGAAAGGCGCCGCTAAAAGCCAAAAAAACTTCCATATTGTTCATTTCCCTTTTCTTTAGAAAAAGTGCGATTATATATCCTATTACTACGGAAAAAAAGAGCAATAAATAGTTCATCAATTAAAAATTAGGATTAATCTTTCGGAAGTGTTTTCATCAAATTCATTGAGGTGATAATCTCCAAAGGCTTGTTTTAATTCAACATTTGCTTCTTTAAAATACATTTTGAAATCTTTTAAAGTTAAAGCTCTTACACGTTCAGTATAAAAAAAATCGTCTCCGTTATCGTTAAAGCGAATATCTTTGATGATGTATCCGTCCTTTACATATTTATTGATATGAAAAACAATATCCCCAACTTTCTTTTTTTCCGAAGGATTTAGGTTTTTTATAGCCAATTCCACATTCAGAAAATCTATTACGGCACAGGCATTGGGTTTTAGTTCGGCCTTTATTGCCTGTATGGTACGCAGATTATCTTCTTCTTTTTCAAAATACCCAAAACTGGTAAATAGGTTGAAAACAGCATCAAACTTATGGGGATAGGGCAGGCACATATCGTGCACTTCAAAATGCAGCCCCGGCTTTTCATACTGTTTTGCATATTCTATACTTTCTTCCGAAAGGTCAACGCCCGTAACCTCAAAACCTTGTTTGTATAAATATTTGGCATGCCGACCTTTGCCACAGGCCAAATCAAGAATACTGTCTTTTTTTTCGAGTTTCAGATAGCTTATAAGTTCGTTCATGAAAAGGGCCGCCTCTCTGTGGTTTCTATCCTTATATAGAAGATGGTAATAAGGCGTATTGAACCAGGAAGCGTACCAATTGTCTTTTTCTTTTTGCATACATATCTCTTTACCCTGCTAAAATACTGTATTTTTGCAGGAAAACAGTTTATATATTATGGTAAAGAATTTTAAAATGGTGGCTAAAACCCTTTTTGGGATGGAAGAACTTCTAGCGCAGGAACTTCGCCACTTGGGAGCTTCGGCTGTTGAAATTGGTATTCGGAATGTTTCTTTTGAAGGAGATACCGGCTTTATGTACAAGGCAAATTTGTGCTGTAGAACGGCGATCAAAATTCTGAAACCCATTACCGCTTTCAATATTTTTACAGAAGAGGATCTTTACAAAAAAATATATGAAATGCCATGGGAAAACTACATGGACGTTAAAGGAACATTGGCCGTAAACGCTACCGTATTTTCTGATGTTTTTACACATTCCCAATACATAGCATTAAAAACTAAAGATGCAATCGTGGATCGTTTTCGCGATAGGGAAGGAATACGGCCAGATGTAGATTTGGACCATCCTACCCTTCGCATAAATGTCCATATAGACAGGAATATTTGTACTATTTCCCTTGACAGTTCTGGGGAATCCTTGCACAAACGCGGTTACAAAGTTGAAAGCACTTTGGCACCTATAAATGAAGTGCTTGCAGCTGGAATTATCATGCTTTCAGGATGGAATGGCCAATGTGATTTAATGGACCCTATGTGTGGGGGTGGAACCATTCTTACGGAAGCGGCAATGATTGCCTGCAACATTCCACCAAATTTGAATCGGGAGGAATTTGGTTTTGAAACCTGGCCCGACTTTGATGTGGATTTATATGAAATGATTGAAGAAGCAGCGCTTAAGAAAGTTAGGGATTTCCCTCACAAAATTTATGGCTTTGATAATGATCCTGTTGCCGTAAGCAAAGCGAAGGAAAATATAAAAAGTGCCAACCTACAGGAATTTATTGAAGTAAAAGAACAGGATTTTTTCGAAAGCAAAAAGGAAACGGAAAAGCCATTATATGTAGTATTTAATCCGCCTTATGATGAGCGGATTTCGGTAAACGATGTGGAAGATTTTTATAGCTCCATAGGAAATACACTTAAAAGAGGCTACCCGGGAACACAGGCTTGGATGATTACTTCAAATATGGAAGCATTGAAATTTGTTGGGCTTCATCCTTCAAAAAAGATAAAACTCTTTAACGGAAAGCTGGAAGGCAAGTTGGTGCGTTATGAAATTTATGAGGGAAGTAAGAAAGCTAGTAAGCAATGATCAATGAGCAATTATCAATGAGCAATTATCAATGAGCAATTATCAGTGTTCGGTAATCAGTGATCAGGAAATTCACTTTTAAGTTGCTATTCCCCATTTGGGAGTTGGGGGGCTTGAGTTTCTGTTTTCTTGAAAATAGGAATTAAGTACGAAATGGAATATCCATAACCTACCCCAAATTCGCTGTAATCGTAAGTTCTATTGAAACCTGGGATATAGAGATTCCCGAAATTATCGGGCTCGGTTTCTGCAACCTTTCTCTTTAACTGTGCATTTATTGACAGAAACAGGTTATTTACTATTTCAGTTTTTACTCCAATAATCAGTTCGGCCCAATGCGCAGACAAACCGCTAAATTCTTGTGATTGTGTAATACGCTCGGTTGGAAAAACAGGATTGTCCGTATAAATGGCATAATCAAAAAGCTCCTGCTTAAATGTTGAAAAACCATAACGCAAACCTAGGGTAATGGCATTTTCCATTCCCAACCAGTTTTGGTAGGCATTGTAATCAAATCCTATTTTTATATAGCTACCGCTAGCTTTTGAATTAATATTTGGTTCAATCCAGTCTTTTTTTTCGTTCCCCAATTCAACGGCTGCATAAAACTTTTTTGATACCCGAAAATCGCCCATTAATTCGAAACCTGAATATCCATTTTCAACTAAGGTCCGCAACGGTTTAGCCAAATCAACCCCCACACGGATCCCAAATTTTTCAATTCGAGGAACCGTATCCACAGCGGTTTCATTTTCTTCCTGCGCCACCAAGCTAATGGTGCTGCAAAGAATACTAATGAAGAATAGTAAGGTGGGCTTTAGTTTCATCATTAACGGTATCTCTAATTGTTAAAATATCTTTTATCCAGTTTGCGGCCCCTTCTTCTTCCAGATTCGGATCCAGGTTGTCAAATTCAGCTTTATATCCGCAGGCACGGTTCACATAAACATTATTGCGTTGATAGATAAACATAATGCTATCCACATTGACTATAGTATCTGTGGCATTGATTGTAGTTCTAATAAACTTATATTTTGTAGTATCGGAATTCGTGTTAAGGGGAATAGCAATTGAATCTACGGTAGACCGAGCCAAAACCTGCACCGAATCCGCATAGTTAGTTACAATGCTTAGGCCTACCACTTGTTTGCGGTTTGCAGGATTTACTATATCGTTAAAGGTAATAATCAGATTGGGTGTGGTTGCAGTGCCCTCCGCACAAATATCATCACGGGTGCAGCCTTTGAAGGCAAAGATTATCAGTAAAAGGATGATTGTTTTTTTGATCATAGTTCAGTTAAGGATTTTTCAGGAAAATCAACGTAATTCCAAAAGTACAACATTTTCTACGTGATGCGTCTGCGGAAACATATCAACGGGTTGAACTTTAAGAACTTTATATTTTGAATCCAAAAGAGCTAGATCGCGCCCTTGTGTGGCGCTATTGCAACTTACGTACACAATCTTTTCTGCACCCAGGTTTAACAGCTGTGCAACTACATCACCGTGCATCCCGTCTCGAGGGGGATCTGTAATAACTACATCTGGTTTTCCGTGGGTGGCGGTGAATTCTTCATTGAACACTTTTTTCATATCGCCTACGTAGAATTCAACGTTTTCGATATTATTTAATTTCGCATTTTCCTGTGCAGCCTCAATGGCATCCGGCACCGATTCAACACCTATTACCTTTTTTGAATTTTTGGCAACAAATTGTGCAATGGTACCCGTTCCGGTATAAAGGTCATAAACCAATTCATTTCCAGTCAAGCCCGCAAAATCACGGGTAATTTTATATAGTTGGTATGCCTGTTCGCTATTGGTTTGGTAAAACGACTTGGCATTTATCTTAAACTTCAAGCCTTCCATTTCCTCAAAAATATGATCCCTTCCACTGAAAAGATTTATTTCCTGATCGTAAAGTGTATCGTTGCCCTTGGAATTTATAACAAATAAAAGGGAAGTAATAATCCCCGAAAATTCTTCAGCTATAGCCCCTAAAAGTGCTTCCCTGTTTTTCTCGTCTTCGTGAAAAAACTGCACCAAAACCATAACTTCTCCAGTGGAAGTGGTACGTATCATTAAAGTCCTTAAAAATCCCTCTTGATTTCTTGTGTTGAAGAATGATAGATTTAATTCTTCTGCTTTTGCCTTAACAAAATCGCGGATGGCATTGCTGGGATCTGCTTGCAGATAACAAACATCCAAATCCAAAATCTTGTCCCACATTCCGGGAATGTGGAAACCCAAAGCGTTTCGGTTGTCTATTATTTTACCGCTTTTAATCTGTTCCAGCGTCAACCATTTATTATCGCTAAAGGAAAACTCCATTTTGTTGCGATAGAAATATTGTTTTTGGGAACCCAAAATGGGCTGTATCGTTGGCAGTTCTATTTTTCCGATGCGCTGTAGGTTTTGTTCCACCTCTTTTTGTTTGTAGAACAATTGGTGCTCGTAGCCCATATTTTGCCATTTACAACCACCGCAAGTACCAAAGTGCGGGCAAACGGGTTCAACTCTTTTTTCGGAATATTTAGAAACGGAAGTGGCCGTAGCTTCATAATATGCCGTCCGCTTTTTATTTGTTTGCACCGTAACGGTATCGCCCGGAACCGCATTGTCTATAAAAACCACTTTCCCATCCGGAGCCTTGGCCACGGCTTTTCCCTTGGCCCCAGCATCGATTACTTCCAGATTTTCAAAAATTACTCTGTTATTTTTTCTTGCCATGGCGCAAAAATAGTGTAAATAGCACTTTTAAAACCTTTAATCTCCCCAAAAAATGTGGGAATAATTTAGTAATTTGCAAACCGAGGATGATTTCTCTCCGCAAAGTAGGAATCACTGTTATATTACTTCAAATTTATTACAATATTATGTCAGTTTTAGAGCAAACAGCTTCAGAGAAAGCTATCGATTTAGAAAACAAATACGGCGCACACAATTACCATCCACTTCCTGTGGTCTTGAACAAAGGTGAAGGTGTTTACGTGTGGGATGTGGACGGAAAAAAATATTATGATTTTCTTTCAGCCTATTCAGCAGTTAACCAAGGGCATTGCCATCCAAAAATTGTGGATGCCATGATGGCGCAGGCCAAAACCCTTTCGCTTACTTCCCGAGCTTTTCACAATGATATACTTGGGAAATATGAGAAATTTGCTTGTGAATTTTTTGGATTCGACAAGTTACTTCCTATGAATACGGGTGCCGAAGCTGTGGAAACTGCTTTGAAAATCTGTAGAAAATGGGCGTACGAGAAAAAAGGAATTGCCGAAAATGAAGCGGAAATTATAGTTTGCGAAAACAATTTCCACGGAAGAACCACCACCATTATTTCTTTTAGTAACGATGAAGTGGCGCGCGAGCATTTTGGCCCGTATACCAAAGGATTTATTAAAATTGAATATGACAATCTCGATGCACTTCAGAAGCATCTTGAAAACAATAAAAATATTGCAGGTTTTCTTGTGGAACCCATTCAAGGGGAAGCGGGGGTATATGTTCCTTCCGAAGGTTATTTAAGCAAAGCAAAGGCCTTGTGCGAAAAACACAACGTGCTTTTTATTGCCGATGAAGTACAAACAGGTATTGCACGTACCGGTAGACTTTTGGCGGTTGACCATGAAAATGTAAAGCCAGATATTTTGATTCTTGGCAAAGCAATGAGCGGAGGCGCATATCCTGTTTCTGCAGTTTTGGCAAACGATGCTATAATGAGCGTAATTACTCCGGGTTCGCACGGTTCCACTTTTGGTGGAAATCCAATTGCAGCGGCAGTTGCTATTGCTGCTTTGAGTGTGGTACGTGACGAAAAGCTGGCTGAAAATGCCGAAAAACTCGGTAAGATTTTCAGAAGCGAACTTAACGAGTTTATTAAAACAAGTACAATTGCGAAACTTGTTCGCGGAAAAGGGCTGTTGAACGCAGTTGTAATCAACGACTCGGAAGATAGCGATACGGCTTGGAACATCTGTTTAAAGCTTCGCGACAATGGGTTGCTGGCAAAACCAACACATGGAAACATTATTCGTTTTGCGCCACCACTGGTTATGAACGAGGAACAATTAAGGGATTGTATTTCAATAATTATCGACACCCTTAAACGTTTTGTGTAATTGATTCAAGCCATATAAATGAAAAGCGGCTC
>JBBQQN010000127.1:0-7108 GCA_038215845.1 Flavobacteriales bacterium
AAAGCTTCTGCCGAAAATTTATCATTTGCTGCCCGCTGACGAAATGGATTACCTGCTTTTTTTGACCAAAGCGGAAATGATTCGCACAGACTTGCTGAGCGTAATCGATCAAAAAAATCCCATAAAAATAGCTTCCAATAGAATGGAAGGGGTGAAAAAGGCAAAAAATAAAAACCTGAAAATTGAAGAAGGCAAAAGCTTTGAGGTATTTTGGAATGACATTCTTATCCCCAACCTTACAATGACCCACAATGCACTGCCGGTACACTCCTTGGGCGAAATTGTCCAGCTCGCTCAAAATTTTCCTAAAAACATACTCCAGTTCAATGTGTACTTAGGGAACGATATTGTGGGCGGAGCCACTATTTTTGAAACCGAAAACGTGGCACACGTACAATATATTTCGGCAAATGAAAACAAACAGCAATTGGGAACCTTGGATTTTTTGTTTGAGTATTTGATTACAGATCGGTTTGTGGAAAAGAAATATTTTGACTTCGGAACCTCGAACGAAAATCACGGAAAAAATGTAAACGAAGGTTTGCAATACTGGAAAGAATGTTTTGGTGCCCGAAGTATCGCCCAGCCTTTTTATGAAGTGAAAACTTCTAATTGCAAAAATTTAGAATCCATCTTTATATGATTCCATTTCTAGATCTTCACGCCATCAACGCACGTTTTGAAAAACAGTTTCAAGACAGTTTTCAGCAATTTTTGGATTCCGGATATTATATTTTGGGAAACCAAGTAAAAGTTTTTGAAATCGCTTTCGCAAAATATTGTGGGGTGGATTATTGTATGGGCGTTGGCAATGGTTTGGATGCGCTTCGCTTGATTTTGGAAGGCTATAAAATCCTCGGAAAACTAAACGAAGGCGATGAAGTTTTGGTGGCCTCCAATACCTATATCGCCACAATTATCGCGATAAAACAGGCCGGAATGATTCCAGTTTTGGTGGAAAGCGATTCAGCTTCCTATAATTTTGATATCCCTTCACTTAGAAATTCAATCACTGAAAAAACAAAAGCAATTATGCCTGTCCATCTTTATGGGCAATTGGCGCCGATGGAGGAAATCCTGAAAATTGCCAGGGAAAAAAATCTTTTGGTCATTGAAGATGCAGCACAAGCCCATGGTGCAAAAAACAAAAAAGGTAAATTGGCAGGAAATATTGGAGATGCCGCAGGTTTCAGTTTTTATCCGTCAAAAAACCTAGGTGCTTTGGGTGATGGCGGAGCAGTAACTACCAATGATGAAGCACTCGCCTCAGTTATAAAAAAACTTCGGAATTATGGGACTTCCACCAAATATGTAAATGAATTTGTGGGCATAAATTCCAGATTGGATGAAATACAGGCTGCCTTTTTAAACTGCAAGTTGCCCCTGCTAAATGAAGACAATGAGCGCCGAAGACAAATAGCTAAAAAATATATTTCAGAAATAAAAAATGAAAAGATAAAGCTTCCAAAGTGGGATGGAAGTGAAGACCATATTTTTCATCTTTTTGCGGTTCGGGTAAAAGACCGCCCACATTTTATTGACTTTTTGAACGAGAATAATATTGGAAATTTAATCCACTATCCAATTCCGCCGCATAAACAGGAAGCACTTTCGGAGTATTCGCATTTGCAATTTTCTATTACCGAAAAAATACATAACGAAGTAGTGAGCATTCCCATTAGTCCTGTTCTTAGCGAAGAGGATGTGGAAAGGATAATTCTGGTCCTAAATAGTTATTAGAATAGTGGGTAGTAAGTAGTAAGTAGTGGGTAGAAAATTATGGAAGCAACAAAATTTAATTTTGAGGATTTAATAGTCTATCAAAAATCTTTGGAGTTTGTGGATTCTGTTTATATAGTAACAAAATCTTTTCCCAAAGAAGAAAGGTTTGCGCTTTCCACACAATTTATTCGGGCTGCAATCTCAGTTTCACTTAATATTGCTGAGGGTTCTGGAGATACGGACGCACAGTTCAACCGATATTTACAAATGGCGTTGGATTCAGTACGGGAATGTGTAGTATGTTCCTCCATAGCAATGCGACAAAATATATCTCTGATGAACAAAATGAAGATGCCAGAAAAAAATTGGTTGAACTTTCAAAAATGAT
The DNA here is from genome assembly GCA_038215845.1 of Flavobacteriales bacterium. GTDB lineage: Bacteria > Bacteroidota > Bacteroidia > Flavobacteriales > Flavobacteriaceae > Aequorivita. Next base: position 2,111 of record JBBQQN010000127.1, read on the forward strand.
TACAAGCTTGCAGAAATATTTAAAAAACAAACAAGAAAATAATAAATAAAACTACCCTCTACCCACTAAAAACTATCAACTAATTGAAACTACCAGCTTTCATACGCGGAAATTTGCTTTTGAAAATGACTTCGCTGAATGCAGTTGTTATAGGAATCAGACTTTTAATAACCGCAGTTGTACAGCGACTTCTATACGATTATGTTGGCCCTATCGGGCAGTACAAAATCGGACAACTTAGAAGTTTGTCGCAATTGTTGATGTCCGTTGCTTCGCTGGGAACTTTCAGCGGGATTGTAAAATATGTTGCCGAATATAAAACTGACAAGGAACAACTTCAAAAACTGTTTTCCACCACTTTTGTTTTTACTATCGTCGGCGTTTTGGTGAGCGGAATTTCCTTGTTTCTGTTTGCCAGTGAAATAAGCGAGTATCTATTTGCAACGAAAGAATTTTCATATATAATAAAATTGACTGCGGTTGTAATTCCCTTTGTAGCGGTACAACGTGTCTTCAATGGTGTAATCAACGGACTATCGGAGTATAAAAAATTCGCCAAAATAGATTTGGTCAGTTATTTATTGAGTGTCCCGCTTATTCTTTTTTTCTTATTTGAATACAATCTTGATGGTGCGCTGATAGCCATTGCCATTACCCCGGTAATACAAGTTTCTGTATTGCTTTTTTTCTTTTTCAAAATATTGCGGGAATATATCCATTTTAAGGATTTAAAACTAAAGTCACCCATGGCCAAAAGCCTCTTGGCTTTTACGTTGATGTCTTTTGTTACTTCCATTTTGTTGCCCTTGGTAGAAATAGATATAAGAAGTGTGCTTGAAGAAAAAATGTCTGGCAGGGATGCGGGAGTATGGACCAACATGACTTTTATCTCAAAAAACTATATGGTTTTTTCTGGTTCCATATTTACGCTTTACGTTATCCCGAAGTTTGCCGGAATATACACTTCAAAAAATTTCCAGAAGGAACTTGTAAATATTTATAAAACCATATTGCCCATATTTGCTGTGGGTATGCTCATTGTTTTTTTGTCAAGAAATCTTATCATTCAACTGTTGTATCCAGGACTTACCGAGATGGCCCCGCTTTTTAAATGGCAGTTGATGGGCGATTTTATTCGGCTGGCTTCGTTGGTGCTTCTCAATCAATTTTTGGCCAAGAAACTGGTGCGGAGTTTTATTTTTTCAGAACTGCTTTCGTTGGTAATGTTTTATGCTTTAGCACGTTTATTAATTGGCCCATACGGAGTTGAAGGTGTAGTAATGGCCCATTTAATTCGATACATTCTTTATTTTTTCATTGTCTCTTTTTTGGTATTCAGATATTTCAGAAAACAAAAAAGCCAATAAAAGCCACCAGACTTTTATAATTTTAAATAGCTTTAATAGTAATTTCAGGGAATGCACGAATCCAAAAATTCATATAGACAAGTAATGAAGGCTACTTCGCTTTTTGGCGGAGTGCAGGTTTTCAATATTTTGATTGCTATTGTGCGCTCAAAATTTGTGGCGCTGTGGATTGGCCCAGCGGGTTATGGAATTACTTCCCTGCTAAATTCTACTTTGAATCTGATTGTGGGTATGACCAATTTGGGTCTGGACAAAAGTGGTGTGAAAGATATTTCTTTCAATTACAACAATGAGGATCCACTAAAGGTTTCGAGAACGATTCAGATTTTAAAAAGATTGGTTTGGTTTACGGCTATTTTCGGGGCTTTAGTAATGATGTTGGGTTCGCCTTGGTTGAGCGAAATTGCTTTTGAAAATAAGGATTATACTTTTTCCTTTGTTTGGATTTCGATTGCGTTGCTTTTTAACCAACTTTCAAGTGGTCAGTTAGCAATATTGCAAGGTCTTCGGAAACTGAAAAAACTGGCAAAGGCGAATCTCTACGGAAATCTGTTGGGTTTGTGCATTGTGCTCCCGCTGTATTATTTCTATCGGATTGATGCCATTGTTCCCGCAATTATAATTTCTTCATTAATAGCTTTTCTTTTTACGTTTTATTATGCGCAAAGCGAAAAAATTGAAACCGTAAAAATCACTAACAAAGAAGCTTTTTCTGAAGGAAAACCAATGATACAATTGGGTGTTATGCTTAGTATTAGTAGTATGATTGGTCTTTTGGTAGCGTATGTTATCCAGATTTTTATAAGCCAAACTGGCGGGATTGCCCAAGTGGGATTGTACAATGCGGGTTTCGTGATCTTAAATTCCTATGTTGGCTTAATTTTTAACGCGATGGGTACCGACTATTTCCCCAGATTATCTGCCATTGCAGATAAAATTGAAGCCATTCGGAAATCAGTATTTGAACAGGCTCTTATTGCCATCCTGCTCATCACCCCAATAGTTGTGTTGTTTTTAATGGTGGCGCCTTTTATTATTGTCCTGCTGTATTCCAGAGATTTCACTCCCATAATAGGTATGGTAAGTTGGGGGATTCTTGGGATGGTTTTTAAGGCTGTTTCTTTTTCAATGGGTTATATATTGATAGCGAAGGGAGATTCAAGCATGTTTATGAAAACCGCTATTGGGTTTAACACCCTATTGTTGGTGATGAACATTTTTGGTTATCATTATGGTGGTTTGGAAGGATTGGGTATCAGTTTTCTTATTTACTATATTATCCATTTTGTTGCGGTGCGGATTATTACCTACTACAGGTATGGCTTTTATTTCGAAAAGGGTTTTTATCCCATTTTCAGCATTTGTATTGGCCTATGCGGGGTTGCATTTTTATTGACCTATCTTAGCAACCCGATTCTAAAATATTCACTGTTGGCAATAATCACAGTTGTTTCTTTCGTATTTTCATATATTCAATTGGATAAAAAAATGGATATAAAGGAATTATTCGGTAAAATTTTCAAAAAGAAATAATGATCAATCTGTTAAAAAGGATATATCGAAAAGTACGAAAAAAGTATAGATTTTTTAGTTCAGTAAATTGGACAAAAACCTATTACTTTAATTACAAAAAATTTCCCAATGCTGTTGCCAAAGAATTGCCAGTACTCATTTATGGAAAGATGAGGCTCTCAAATATTACTGGGAATTTCATAATTGAAGGCCCAATTACTAAAGGAATGATAGGTTTTGGAAAATCATTTGAGTTTCCCACTACCAGTAAAGGAACTTCAGAACTAAATCTTCAGGGAACATTTGTTTGCAAAGGAAATGTTCAAATTGGAAAAGATATTTGCATTCAAATTGGGAAAGAAGCTTATTTTGAAATGGGTCATTTTTCGTGTCTTGGATCCGATATAAAGATAATCTGTAGAGAGAATATCACTATAAAAGATTTTGTGCGTATTGGTTATCAAACCCAACTTATTGATACTACTATTCACCAAATGATAGACTTTAAGTCGGGCGCGAAATCACCAATGACTGCTCCAATCGTTTTGAACAGTTACTGTTGGATTGGAAATAGGTCAACAATTATGAAAGGAACCGTTACGCCCCAACAATGTATTATTGCATCCAATAGTTTGTGCAATAAAGATTATACCCAATATGGTGAAAATATTTTGTTGGGAGGAATGCCGGCGAAGCTTTTAAAAGAAGATGTTGTGCGCGATTGGAAGGGGGAACAACAAATGTTGGAAAAATCTGTGATGGTTGAATGATTTAGACATAAAAAAAAGAATGGAAACAGACCCCCAATTCGCAAGAAGTAGTTATTGGCGATAATGTTTTTATTGGGAATAATGTTCATATTTTAAAGGGAGTTGCCATTGGGACCAACTGTGTCATTGCTACTGGTGCGGTTGTTACCAAAAGTTTTCCTGAAAATGTGATTATTGGGGGAGTTCCAGCCAAAATTCTTAAAAATATTTAATTTTATTATATTTAATAAAAAAACTATGAAATATATTCCTCTTCATCTTTTCCTTTTAATTTCTTTTTTGTCTTTCTCCCAAAGTGCTTGGCAGCCACTCAATGATTTTCCTCTTGAAACCGGAGCGCTTACACAGTTTACCGTTGACGGAGCAGCTTATGTGCTTTTGCGCAACCCCAACAATTCTCCAGATGTAAGAAATTTTAAATATGACGTGGCTACGGACAGCTGGACAGAAAAAAGTATAGCACCCTTTCACGATGTGATGGAAATGGGATCTTTTTCGATCAATAACGAGGCATATGTTGTAATTAACGACCCCGTTACTTTTGATATGCAACTTTGGGAATACAATCCTAACACTGACGTCTGGATTCAAAAAAACGGTACCAGTTATGCTAATTTTGGACTTTATGGATTTGATCCTGCGGCCATTTCGCTAAATGGGAAAGGATATGTTTTAACAACAAGCGATCAAGATAATTTTAGAGCCTATGATCCCATTAGCGACAGTTGGGAAATATTGGCAGATTATCCTGTACCTACGGAGGGTAACCAAATGGGTTTTTCCATTGGTGAAATTGCATATTTTGTACATGGAACTATTTTAGGCTCAGGTAATGATACACGTGATTTATGGCAATATAATCCTATTTCTAATCAATGGGTACAACTTGCAGACATTCCTCCTGCTGGCTTAGCATATGCAAACACTGTCAGTTTTACAATTAATGACATTGCGTATGTTGGTATGGATCCTGAGCTCAACTTATTTTATAGATATAAACCTTCAACAAATGAATGGGAACGTATTGAGAGTTGTGGCTATTCCGGTTCTAATGGCTTTGGGTTTAGTATTGGAGAATTTGGCTATGTTGGGACTGGGACAACAGTTATGGGCTCTCATGTGAACGATGTATGGAAATTAAATCCGGAATTACTTTCTGTAAATACCCATGAACAGAAAGAATTTACTATCTATCCAAACCCAGCCTCAGAAAATATTTTTACGCAAGGCTTGAATGGAACAATTCAGTATGGAATATATACCGTGGATGGAAAGTTGGTGTCCAAAGGAAATACGACCAATAATTCCATAAATGTCTCACAATTAAATGAAGGGCTATATATTCTGAA
>JBBQQN010000128.1:0-7011 GCA_038215845.1 Flavobacteriales bacterium
CAGTATCGCCGAATAGTAGAAACGGCACAGGAGGGGATTTGGCTGCTCGATGAAAACAGCAGGACAACTTTTGTAAATAAAAAGATGTGCGAGATTCTTGAATACAGTGAAGCGGAAATGTTGGGGAAAGAGCATTTTTACTTTATGGAAACCGGCGAAAAGGGAAAAGCTTTGAATTCCTATGAGAGAAGAAAGAGGGGGATAGCTGAAAAGATGGAATATAAGTATAGATCTAAAAGTGGAAAACTTGTTCTCACTAAGATATCAGCCAATCCTATTTTTGACGAACAGGGAATCTTTAAAGGGTCACTGGGAATGGTTTCAGATATTACTGAGAAGAAACATTTAGAAGAGCTTTTAGAAAAATCGAACAGGCTTGCGAGAATTGGAAGCTGGGAGATTGATGTAATTAATGGTACCGTTTTTTGGTCAGATATTACAAAGGAAATTCGTGAAGCAGAACCTGATTATATTCCTGATCTTTCAACCGGTATCGGTTTTTTTACGGAAGGTATAAATAAAAAAATTATATCTCAGCGAGTTCAAGAGTGCATGGATAAGGGAATTCCTTGGGATGAAGAATTGCAATTCACCACGTTTAAAGGAAATCTAAAATGGATACGCACCATTGGCGAAGCAGTTTTTATAAAAGGAAAATGCAGCAAGATTTATGGTAGTTTCCAGGATATTACTGAACGTAAAAATGCAGTAGAAAAAGTATTTTTAAGCGAATCGAAATTAAAAATAGCACAGATTATAGCCCAAGTAGGAAGTTGGGAGATTGCTGTTTTGACCAATGAACACACTTGGTCTGACGAATTTTATAGAATATTAGGAATAAATGAAGATGTTATACCTTCCCGGGACGCATTTATGGAATTTGTCCATCCCGATGACAAGACAATGGTCATCAATTTTACTGAAGAAAAATTTTCCAAATATGAGGATTCATCATTTCATTTCCGATTTATAAGAGAGAATGGGGAATTAGGGTATGGGTATTCCGAATGGCGTTTTGAATTTGGTGCCTATGGAAATCCCTTATACATTTATGGTATTTTGCGTGACTTGACAAAAGAAAAAAAGGCAGAAATTGAACGACTTAAAATGATTTCGGACCTTGTTCAGCGGAATAAGGATCTCGAGCAATTTTCCTATATCATATCGCACAATCTTCGTTCACCTGTAGCAAATATTATCGGTCTTACGGAGGAATTAAAAGACGATGCGCATAGTGAAGAAATCAAAATAATGTTGGGAGAAGCCTTAAGTTCTGATGCAAATCGTCTCGAAAATGTAATTGCTGATCTAAACACAATACTTCAAACAAAAACGGAAATTACTGAGCGCAAAGAGCAGGTGATACTCTCAGAATTAGCATACAATATTGAACTAAGCATCAATGACCTTATTAAGAAAGAAGGAGTAACTATTAGGACGGATTTTACAGCTACTGATAATTTCAACACGATTAAAAGTTACATGCAAAGTATATTTTACAACCTTATTTCAAACAGTATTAAATATCGGCAACCAACTATTAGTCCGTTGATTGAAATACATTCTCGCCTCAGTAAAAACAAATTGTTTATAATTTTCAAAGACAATGGAAGCGGTATTGATCTAGAGCGAAAAGGCGATCAAATATTTGGACTGTACAAAAGATTTCATTCAGATACTGAAGGAAAGGGAATGGGGCTATATATGGTTAAAACACAAGTAGAAACATTGGGCGGTAAAATTTCTGTAAGCAGTGAGGTGAATAAAGGAGCTGTGTTTACCATTGAGTTTGAATACAATGAATAATATTTGCGCAATGTTAAATATCAAATAAGCATTTGCCCTACTATCACAATTAAGTATATTTATCGGCGAAATGCATGCCGAAAAACCTTCAAGCCTACCATTCTTGAATGCGTTAATAACGATACGTATTTAAAAAGCCAGCATGAATTTACCCCAACGTCTTATAGTGGTCGATGATGATCGTACCAGTAATATGATTTGCGAATTTGTTTTTCGTAGATTTTCTCCCACCACAGAGATTAAAACATTTGTGGATCCTGACGATGCACTTCAGTTTATAAAAGATTCTTATGTAGATGCAGAATTTAATATCCCTACTATTCTTTTTCTTGATATTAATATGCCGGTTTTTACAGGTTGGGATTTTTTAGATATTTTCAATGATTTTTCAGAACACATAAGGCAACAGTTTGTTATTTACATACTTACCTCTTCCATTGAGCAGAAAGATTTGGAAAAAGCTGAAGCAAATCCATTGGTAATGGGATTATTATCCAAACCCTTATCCGCCAGTATCATTAAAGGCATTTTTAATCCTGATTAGGATATTCCGCCACATCTGAAGCGTACTTCGGATTATTGCGCATTTTGAAACAATCGATGATTTTTTTCAACAAAATAGCATTGAAAATTTGAAGTAGATTGATTTGAAGGTATAGTTTCTTAAGGCGATTAGTTGATAGTCTTTTTTTTTCGACTAAAAAAATCGCTCAAATTTCGGAATATTATAAGTTGGAAAAATAGAAATTTTACAATAAAATGTCCCTAATTATCTGAAAAAGAGATAGCCTTTTTTTATGTTTAACTCCTTGAATATTAAGTAGAAATAATTTGCACACACAAGTTAATTTTCAGTAAAATATAATAAAATTTTATATATTTGTGGCCTATCCCTATGCTAACTCTTTTTAAAGAGCGGTCTAGGGATTTTTTTATTTGTCATATTTAGATAAAACACAAAATACCATTGAGTGTTTCAATTTTAAGGAATGCTCAAAACCTAACCATAAGTTATTTTTTGATTATGAAAGCTCAATACAAATTTTTAGTTATTACTGGAATATGTTTTTTATTCAGTTTCTCTAATATAACAGCACAGACCACCAGTGTATATGTTGCGGCCCATCCTGATGATTGGCAATTATTCATGAATCCGAATGCCTATAACAGTATAAAGGGCACCAACGAAAAAGTGATTTTTCTGCATACCACTGCGGGTGATGGCGGAAATGGCACGAGCAGTGCTTATTATACTGCTAGGGAAGAGGGAAGCTTACGGGCAATTAGATTTATGTCTAATACCTTTACCAATGCTGGCGCGCCAGGAATAAATATGAACCAAGCCACAGTTACTGTGAATGGCCATCAAATTTTAAAGATGAGCTATAGAAATGCGGTTATTTATTTTTTAAGGTTACCGGATGGCGATTACGGAGGACAAGGGTATCCTTTGACCGGAAATGCCAGTTTGCAGAAATTATACAATGGCACTATTTCCAGCATCGCTGCTATAAATGGTTCAACTACATATTCTTCTTTGACGGATTTGGAAAATACCATGAAGGCTATTGTTCAGTCTGAAGCACTGCCATCGAGCACGATTAAATTCAATATAGCCGATCACGATTCCAGTATCAATCCAGACGATCATTCGGACCACATATACAGTTCATTGATTATGCAGGATGTGGCTAATTCCATAGGGGGTGTCACCCTAAATTTGTATAGTGAATACAATACAGCTAGTCGGCCGGTTAATGTTTTTAATGATAATTTATTGATAAATGCAGGTACTTGGGGAGCTACTGCGTCGGGTATTTCGGATAAAACGTTTTATAGCACTTGGGATACGGATCACAATGTATGGCTGTATAGACAGTATTTAAGAACAATAACTCCCATTATTACTCCAAGCGCATCAATAGTAGCAACAGATCCTGATGCTGCTGAGAGTCCGTTGGATACTGGACTGTTTACCGTGAGCTTAAGTAGTGTCAATAATACAGGTTCCCCTATAACAGTAAATTATACCGTGAGTGGTTCTGCCACTTCAGGCAGTGATTTTATCGCCCTTTCGGGAAATGTATCTATAGCCAATGGGCAACAAACTAAGACAATCACATTAACCCCTATAAATGATGCACTTGTAGAATCGCCAGAGACTGTTATTTTAACGCTGGCTGCAGGAACTGGTTACACTGTCGGAACCCCTTCTAGTGCTACCGTAACTATTACTAGCGAGGACGTTGCAACTGGAAATGCTGCAACCGTAATTGCAACTGATGATGTTGCGGGAGAAAGCCCCTTAAATACTGGTAAGTTTACAATTAGTCTAGCCACTACCAATACTACTGGCTCTGATATTATAATTAATTATTCACTTAGTGGAACAGCGACAGCAGGAGTAGACTATACAGGTCTAACCGGCTCGACTTCCATAGCCAATGGGCAGATAAGCAAGATTCTAACTCTAACCCCTATAAATGATACGGAAGTGGAACCAACAGAAACGGCCATTCTCACAATTACATCAGGAACAGGGTATGTAGTAGGATCGCCAGCTTCGGCTACCATCAATATTTCAAGTGAAGATGTGGCCCCCAATCCTCCTAGTGTATCCATAGTAGCCTCCGATGCCTATGCGGCTGAAAGTCCATTGGATACTGGATCCTTTAATATAGTTTTAAATGAGGTAAATACAGGTGCTGCTATTACGGTGAACTTTTCCATTGGCGGTACTGCCAGCCCGGGAATTGACTATACATCATTTTCTGGTTCAGTAACTTTTAACACTGGCCAACAAAGTCAAACTATAATAATTACGCCAATTAATGATACTGAAGTTGAAAATTCTGAGACCGTAGTTTTAACACTTACTTCCGGAACGGGATATACTGTAGGCACACCTTCGAGTGCTATTGTAAACATTGAAAGTGAAGATGTTACACCTCCACCCACCACCAATCTTGCCCTTAACAAGCCCACTACTGCTTCCTTAAGCAACGAAAAACCAAGTTCAAGAGCTGTTGACAATATTTATACCTTGAGCAATTGGTGGGGTGCAAGTCCTTATCCACAGTGGTGGAGAGTAGATTTGGGAAATAATTATGACATTAGCAAAGTGGTGGTTTTTAACTATTACGATGGAACAAGATATTACAAATACGATATTCAAGGCTCATTGGATGGAAATACATGGACCACTTTGGTAGATTTTAATGCGAATACAAGTCCTGCTACAAGCGCCGGAAATACATTTAACCTTAGTAATCCTACCGCCCGTTACTTGCGTGTAAATATGAATTACAATTCCGCCAATGTTGGAGTACATATTATCGAGTTTGAGGCATATGGAGTCTTGAATACTTCGGCTTCAAAAGACTCAGGAAGCAATGTGGATGTTTTTGGTTCACAAAACATGGAAACGACGCGCCCATATTCCCTATTGCTATATCCCAATCCAAATAAAAGGGGAGCATCCATAAAGATGGACCTTCAGCTTCCAAAAGAGGAAACCGCTTTTGTAGAAATTTTTGATTTACTTGGAAAAAAATTACTGGGGAAAGAATACAATTTGAAAGAGGGATTCAATGAAATTGAAATTCCTTCCAATGAATTTGCTTCCGGAATATTTATGGTTCGCGTAAATATTCAGGGTGAAATAATAACAAAAAAATTATTCATAGAGTAAATTTAGATAGGAAATATAAACTGATTAAAGCTTTTTATATTGAAAGTTTTTCTTAAAAAGCACCCGTGTTTTATTTAGCTGGCACAAGTCTTGTGACGATGATCAAAACATCTAAAATTCTTATTATGAAAAAGCATATCTGTTTTTTGGTTGCTTTCAGTATAGTTATCGTTAGCACGGGTTTTTCACAGGAAAAGAATTCAAAAATCATTAAAGAAGAAAAAACCACCCAAAAAAAGGGGCGCATTGAACAATTAGTCAATTCGCAAAATTTTGAATTTGTTGGAAGAACAGCCTTTCCACTTGGCTCAAGTCCGGTAGAGCTAAGCTCTAATCCAAATTCGGTAACCTTTACTCCAGATTTAATATTTTCCGATATGCCTTATTACGGAACTGGATATGCCGGAATGGCCCTGGGCCGGGATGCTGGGATGAGTTTTCAAGGAAAGCCTGAAAAGTTTACTATTGAAAGAAAAGCCAAAGGTTTCGAAATAAGTGCCGTGGTAAAAAGTAAAGACGATACAAAAACCCTTTCACTTTCAGTTAGTGAATCCGGTTCTGCCATGCTCACTATTTCGAGTAATGACCGAAGCACAATTTCATATCAAGGAGAAATTAGACCGATTAAAAAGTAATAAGTGCCGGAAATTAAAATCAATTTCTTCAGTCTGAAATAAGATAAATTTGATTCTACTATAAAACCAATTCCTTAAAAAGCCGTTCTAAAGTGGCTTCCAAATCATTGCTAAACCCATTGTGCGGACGCGAAGTTTGTAAGGATGAACTCCGCTGTGCAGTGAGCCATCTAAACCGGTCCGGTTTTTCCCATTCCGCCACGGGACCACCTTCTTTGGAGCCTGAGCAGATTTTTTCGAAAGCCTTGAGGTTTTGTTCAAAATCCTCCACTTCCAGTTCACAGGAAAAAAGTTTTAATTTTTCTGTATCAATTTGGTGTTTGCAGTTTAAATATTTGGCTCCCTTGCTGAACAGAATAATGCCCACATTCAGGAATTCCTCCCGTTCCACGCGAGGTACCAAACGTATTACCGCGTATTCATACAAGTGTTTCCCGGGCATCCTGAATCTGTTTTACAAAGTTGTTTGAATTATTTCTTCGCATTACTAAAAATTGGTAATACACTTCCCTTATTTCCTCGGCTTCCATTTCAGTGCCTTCCCATTCCAGCCAATCTGCAGGTATAAGGTCGGTTATCTCGCGCAGTTTTTCATCTGGAAGAAGCGCTATCATTTCCTCATTTATTTCCGCAATCAAAGTGGCTTGGGGCAACAAAACGTGGTCCTTAATATATGGAAATGGGCTAAGAGCAGCTTTTTGCCAATTGCCCCAAGAATGATGAAAATAAAAGGTGGCGCCGTGATCTATCAGCCATAGGTCTTTGTTCCAAATAAGCATGTTCGTGTTTTTTACAGTGCGGTCTATATTGGTGGTGAACGCGTCCAACCACAAAATTTTGGAGGCCATTTTTTCCTCTACTTGGATTACGATCGGGTCA
>JBBQQN010000129.1:0-7008 GCA_038215845.1 Flavobacteriales bacterium
AGGTTATCAAATAAATTTCATCTTTAGATTTTAGTAAATTTTCAATAGATTGATAACCTCCTATTAATCTTTTTATTTTCGGCGCTTTTTCACCTAAACACTCTCTAAACTGTTCTTCCCAAGCAGGAAAAGCACTTTTAGGACAAATGACCAAAAGTTTGTTTGTAAGGTCGCGTTTTAAGAGATAGAAGGAAATTGCTTCAGTAGTTTTACCAGCACCTGGAACTGAAAAGGTTGCTCCAGAATTAAGCCTTGTTAGTGTTGAAACATTCCTTTTTTGCTCTTTCGTCAATTGCCTTCGCATACCCTTCCTATCCAATTCTTCTTGAATAATATCAATATCAATTCCAATTAGATTTTCAAGATCATTTAATTTTGTTTTTTTTTCAATTGCTTCCTTAATTAATTGTAAAGTATCATTATCAATATCTACTTTTATAGAAAACCTATTTGTCAAATGTCGAAGTGTATCAAAGTTAGAAATAAAAGAATGCCAAGGAATTTCTATAGAATTTGAACCAACATTGAAATCAGTAGAAATCTCGCTATAATATAGTGTAATTTCATCCCACCCAGTTTGTTCTTCATATGCCTCAATGACACAACTATGATTATTTTCTATGTATTTTATCTTAATCATTTTTTAGCCCAAACTTTCAATTCTTCAAGTATTTTTTCTATGTTTTCTATCCTAGCAAGTATTCCAGTCTTGTCAGATTCATGTCCCCTTATGTTATTTGCCTCAATTAAGGATTTGTAGGCTTTTGAAATATTTTTTAGAACAGCTTGTTTTCTGTTTTTGTCCTGTTTAAAAAACTTATAATCAGAAACTTTTTCACTTATTATTTCAAAAATAGCTTCTTCATTATCAGCTAAATTATTTTCTAGGAAACTAAATACATCTTCTGAAGAATCTGGGAATAAAGTTGGATCATTTAATGGATTAATACTTGTTTTATTCTTTTTAACTTCATTAATTTCTTCTTCAAATTCATTTGATATCTCTTCTTCAATATCACTTAAAGTTTCTTGGATGAATGGAATATTGGCGTACATTCTTCCATCCATTTTTTCTTGGTTTTTTAATGCTATAAAACATAATTTCTGAAACAATGATTTTTTAGATGCATTTGAATCTAGTTTTTTCCTAGATTTTAATAAACTTTCTAAAGCCAATTGGTCACTTTCAACAAATTCATAATCCTTATCTCTACCAATTTCTTTAAGATAACTATCCGCAATTGTGAGAGATTGTAAAAGTTTTTTGATTTCACTTTCTTTTAGTCCAGACCTATCAGCAAGAATTTTTGTTGAACGATATTTATGTCTTTCCATTCGTTTTTTAAAACCAATAGCACGATTATACCAAGTGAAATCATCCTTGATCTCTTGTTGTTGTTCGTAATGATCTTCTATATATTCAATCTCTTCTTCTGTACATTTCGGCAATATTAATATTCTAATTCTTTCGAAATGTTTGTATTTAGATTGTCCACCTTCGCTATAATATAGTTCACGAAAAGTACATAGCCGACGATTCCCTGAAATAACAAAACCATCATTTGTCACTATTAGAGGATCAGTTTGTTTATTTGTTTCAAAATATTCTTTTAGATTTTTTTTATCAATTAATTTCAAGAGAATATTGTGCTGAATTTCCTGTAATTCATCAGAAAGAGGATCTTCTTCAAAATATTCTTCAGACAAATCATTATCAGCAATATGTTTTTGTTGCATTGCAATCGTCCTAGTATTTGATAGTCTGTATCTAGGTAAATCTATTGGCACTTCATAAACTTCAATTAACTTACCTCCACCAAGAGGTACATCATGTTTTGTAATTGCATTGTTTTTTTTATCGCTTTGCAGTTCTTTAAATGCTTTTATTATTTCAGGTAATGAATATCCTAATTTCATATATTTTAATGTAATATTAATCCATTCCTATCACAAGAATGGGAACTGTTATTGTTTTTTTAAAAATCTCAATTTCTTTAGTGAATCTATCGAAATGAGCAATATTTGATCCTAATTTTAATGAGGTTTCCTTAGATGGCAATACATAGAAAGCGCCTTTAATTTTATCGTTTAAATATAAATGCTGTAGCTTTATTAAATCAGCATAAAACCTACTCATATTCCCTGTTTGTAAGCATAATCCATGTTTATTGTTATATGAAGTAATAGATATCTGTGTTCCCTCTACAATTGCAATTGATTCAGACCAACCAAATTTTTCTAATTCTTCTTGTAATTGAGATCGTAATTCTCTTGTAACACCTTTATAATATTTTGCCCTATAATTTTTTAAAACCAGAAATAAATTAGTCGTTATTTCTTTATCTAATATTTCAGTTGCGTGATTATGTGAATATTCAATATATCTCATAAGTTATTTTTGGAATTCTTCAGGAACTATTGAGAGATTAGATTTTTTATGATCATAAATAGCCTGTCCAAGAGGTCTGATTTTAAGCTCTCCCTTATCCAACAAGACTAATCGTTCCTCACCTATTTTTATGTATTTTTTATATTTTTCGATTCCTATTGCATTTCTTTTGTTTTTTCTAGCAGCCAGCATTGTGGACCCAACACCAGCAAAAGGATCTAATACCCAATCATTTTCATCAGTTAATGCTAAAACACATCTTTCAACTAGCTCAATAGGATACTGACAAGGATGTATTGTTTTTTCTTTATGATTGGATTTTACATTTGGGATATCCCAAATTTCTTTTTCCCAATCTTGAAGCACTATATCCCAAATATCTTCGGGGTTTTTTCCTTTGGGATTACTTGAGTATTCACCCTTATTTGGACCCTTATGTTGCTTCTTTCCTGGATACTTTTGTTTAATTCTAACGGGATCGAGATTGAATTTATAACCTTTTGGATCGTCAGATTTTGTAAACCATAAAATAACTTCATACCTGCCAGAAAATCTATTGCTCGCATGTAAACCGTGTCCAAATCTCCAAATAATTCTATTCCTAAGTATCAAACCTAAATCTTTAAATATTTGATAATAAAATATATCTAGAGGGAATACTTCTTTTGTTTTATTATTAATATAATTACCCACTTGCCAACAAACACTTCCTGATGGCTTCAGTAATTTTACAAATGATTCTATTATAGATTTTTGTTCGGCTAGATATTCCTCTATTGTTTTTTTACTTTCATATTCTTTACCAATGTTATAAGGAGGAGATGTAATTATTAAGTCAAAAAGTTGAGGCGTTTTTTTATTTAATATGTTTTTTAAAACTTTGTCAGAATCGCCATGTAAATACTGAGTACTAAGCTCATTTTCTTTAATTTTGTTTTTTTCAATCTTCGTCATAAAACTTATTCACTTTTTTTAAAATTTAAAAGTAACATATTTATCCAATACTTCATAGTTACAAGTTTAATTTAAAAACCTTATGGAATATCATCCACGTATTACTGCTTCAGACCCAATACTTAAACAATCCAAAATAATACTTGGTAGTTTCCCAACATGGTCATTAACTCATTCCAAAAACATAGAGACTAATAATGAAAAGAGGATAATTAGATTAAAGAATGGAGATGTACAGTATTTTTATGGTAGTTCTAGTAATCAATTTTGGCATTGGTATAAAAAATATGTTGCTCCTAATCTTAAATATTTAGATATTGAATCAATTGAATCTAGTTTAGATCAAAATAAGATTGGCATAACCGATGTGATTTATAACTGCAAGAGAAATGGGAAGTCGGCATTAGATAAGCACTTAACTAAAAGAATTTATAATCATGAATTTTTTGTATACCCAAGACAATATGAAAAATTAAAAATTCTTTGTACTTCCAAAGGAGTTTTGAATGAAATGTTATTAAATAATAAATTCTTCAAAACTCATCAAACATTAAAATATGATAATCAAAAGTCTGAAGATTTTCAAAGCCATTTACTTAGAAAATTTGATGGTAATTTTAATTTAATAAAGAAGCCTTTCTTGAAGGTTATTAACACAAATTCTGGAGGTATTATAGAATGTGTTTCTATACCATCTCCAGGAAGTCCTTATAGAAGATTAAATGATTTTGGATTCGATTCAAAAGATTCAAAGTTATTTTTAGACAATTACTTAAAAGTAGTTTTTGAATGGTTAATTCTATAATATCCCATTCCATACACATTCCCACTTCGCTCCTATCGTCGCTTCGGGTAAAGAGTATTCCATTACATCCTAAAATAAACTATGGGAAAGAAAACTTTTTAAAGAAACATCCTGCAAATAAACTTTGCTTTTTTCCAAAGCAAAGTTACATAACGCAGACATTATAGAACAAAAAGGATATTTCGTTTTTCACATTAAAAAGTGTGCTATGTTGCTATAATTCTATATTATGTAAAATCCCAGAATGTTCCGTACGCTTAATTAAAAATCCGTTGGGGGTTATTAAATTTTTTGGTTTACGTCTGATTTCAAGTTTCAGTTGGTATGTTCTATAATTAGACGCGCCGCTTGTACTGAGCTTGTCGAAGTATGAAATTGCCGCGCGCTGTGATTAATCATCCTTTTTTAACTTATCAAAGGGAAGTGTTTGTTAAATAGTGTTAGGAAGCATGCTAAACAGCCAATAATTTAATAGCTTGTATAACAAATGCTAAAACAGCATTAAATAATTTAAATAAAATACTATGAAAACACCAAATTTTGAAGACAAACAAGGAAAACACCCAATCCCCCATGCAAAAGGAATCGCGAAGGACGATAACCTTCACCCAAAATCTCAAACAGATGGAAAAGGTGCAAAAAATAAAAATCAAGAAGAAGAGTAAAAGTTAACAGGTTAAAATAACCACTAAAAAAATACTACAATGGATAAGAAAACACCTATGCTAGATCCTAAGCATAAAAACGAACAGAATATAGAAAAACAAGATAGTCCTAAAGAACCGAATTCAAAACCGGAGGCTGTAAAAGAACCTAAAAAAGAAGATCCCGAAAAGGTCCCAGAATCAAATGATCCTGCGGGCTATGGCGAAGCGGATAACGTTAAGGAATCTCCCTATAAAAAGAAATAGTCCCTTCGATACTACCTCCTATCGTAGGTCACTCAAAAACCTGCATTCCGTAAAATCAATGTGCAGATTATCACGGTGTACGAGTGAATTTCAAAAAAGCGAAGCGGCTTTGAAATTTGTATCGAGGCCCCGCAACGATTTCACGCATCATTCCTCAAGACTAATACAAGACAACAGAAAACCCACAACAGACAACCCATAGCCCACAACATCCACGTAATCACCCACCCTTCCTCAAAACCTCAAGGGGCGAACTCCTTAAAACCTCCCGAATATTACTCAACCCAATTGCCAAAACCAAAAGGGAAATTCCCGGCAGAAAAACTAAAAACGGAATAAGCGAAGGTGTAAAAGGTTCTTCAAATACAAATACTGCCAAAAGCAAACTGCTAATCAGCGCTAAAAGAATTCCCAAGAGACTGCCCAAAATTCCTAGAAATAGATATTCAAGGGCGGTAATGGTAAGTATCTGTTTGTTTTTTGCGCCCAAGGTTCGCAATAACACACTTTCTTTTATTCGCTGATATTTACTGGTACGCACAGAACCAATCAGAACAATAATCCCTGTAAGTATGCTGAAAAACGCCATAAAATTAATAATCCAAGATACCTTGTTCAGAATATCTTCTATTACCGTAAACATCTGCCTTAAATCTATAACAGACACATTTGGAAATTTAGTAACTAAATCCCGTTGCAGTTTCGCCGAACTAGCTTCCGTGGGCGCATAGGTGGTTAATACATTAAACTGTGGCGCGTTTTCCAACACACCTTTTGGAAATAACACTGTAAAATTGGGTTGCAGACTAGTCCAATCCACTTTTCGGATGCTCCTAACAACCGTTTCCATAAGTACGCCCTGAACATTAAAAACTATAGGATCACCAATGGCTACCTTGGCATCTTCAGCCAAATTATCGGAGATAGAGATCTGGATGGTATCTTTTGCATTATGCACAGCCACCCACTCCCCTGCAATAATTTCTTCGGAATCGGTAAGATCACTCCTATAGGTGGTTCTAAACTCGTGGTTTAAAAGCCAGCCTTTTACTTGGGAAGTACTATCCGTTCGC
Source organism: Flavobacteriales bacterium (assembly GCA_038215845.1). Classification (GTDB taxonomy): domain Bacteria; phylum Bacteroidota; class Bacteroidia; order Flavobacteriales; family Flavobacteriaceae; genus Aequorivita. The sequence continues at coordinate 6,133 of JBBQQN010000129.1, forward strand.
AAGCTGTTTACTAATTCATTTTTTATGCTGTGCATCCGCATCGTAACAATGGGGATATTATCCAATACCGTTAAGTCATTCGCCTTAAAGGTATTTACCACCTCAGCTATTTGGTCTGGCTGCACGTCCAAGGTTATCAGGTTTGCACTTTCTGAAGTTTGCCCTAATGCGGCTTTATCGAGTAAAATATCTTTTGTGAAGTACAGCGTACTTATCAAAAATGTACCCAAACCAATAGCTACCAGCAACACAACAGTTTGATTGTTGGGACGAAATAAATTCAGCAGACTTTGCCGTGTAGTAAACCCTGCCCCCTTAGGAAAGTACCTTTTAACCAAGTTCATGCTACCAATGGCAATACCCGCAAGAATACCGAAGGTGACGAGTATTCCCCCGATAAAGGCCAAGGCAAATAACCAATCTTTCAGTAGCCAATAAGAGAACCCAAATAAAAATAAAACAATCACAGCAATGGCACTATAACGGGCCTTTGCTGACTGTTTAAAAGTGTCTCCGCTAAATCGTAACACTTCCAATGGCGAAACATACCAAGTGCGCAATAAAGGTAATAATGCGAATAAAACCGACATCACCAAACCTAAAAGAACGCCTATGATTAATGGTTGTGCGGTAATGCTAATGGTTATATCGAAGGGTAAAAACTCTTTCAATACAATGGGAAAAAGTTCTTGCAGTCCCACTCCTATTGCGGTTCCAATAATACCTCCCAAGATTCCTATGCCTGCAATCTGTATCAAATAAATCAAAAAGCTTTGTTTTCTGGACGCACCCAAACATTTAAGGACTGCAATGGCCTTTATTTTTTCCTTGATGTAGATATTTACCGAGCTGGCAATCCCTACGCAGCCTAACAAT
>JBBQQN010000130.1:0-6909 GCA_038215845.1 Flavobacteriales bacterium
AACCACTAATCCAAACCATATAAATGCTGGATTTCCAACAGACTGTGTAGTTTGCCATACAACCAACCCAGGATGGACTCCTGCAACAGTTAATCATGATTTCTTCCCCCTTACTTTGGGCCACAATATCCAGGATTGTAATGCATGCCATATAAGCGGTAATTTCGAGAATACTCCTACCGACTGTATTGCGTGCCATAAGGATGATTACAACCAAACCACTAATCCGAACCATATAAATGCTGGCTTTCCAACAGACTGCGTTGTTTGCCATACCACAAACCCAGGATGGACGCCCGCAACATTTAATCACGATTTCTTCCCACTTACCTTGGGCCATAATATTCAGGATTGTAATGCCTGCCATATAAACGGGGATTTTACCAATACTCCCACCGATTGTTTTGCCTGCCATGCGGATGATTACAACCAAACAACAAATCCGAGCCATATAGGGGCCAATTTCCCTACAGATTGTATTCTATGCCATACCACGAACCCAGGTTGGACGCCAACCACCTTTGATCACGACAACCAGTATTTCCCAATCTATAGCGGAAAACACGAAGGAGAGTGGAATAGCTGTGTTGATTGCCATACAAATTCGAATGACTATTCTATTTTCTCATGCTTCCTTTGTCATTCCCAAGGCGATATGGCAGATAAGCACGATGGGGTAGGTGGTTATGTATACGAAAGTAATGCTTGTTATTCCTGTCATCCAGATGGGTCAGCAGATTAATTTTTATGAAACAATTTTTGTACATCATACTATCAGTTTTTTATAGTACAACCTGTCTATTCGCACAGGATGACAAGGAAGCTATGGTTGGCAAGGTTTCTTTTGTTACTTCAAACAATGTGTATGTAAAATTTGATTCTACAGAAAAAATTGCCATTGGCGATATGCTTCAGCTAAAGGGGGCCAATTGCTTACAGGTAACAGAAAAATCCTCGACTTCGGTAGTGTGCTCTGTAATAAATAATTGCGAGGTAAAAGTGGATGATAGCGTTTCCTATAAAGTATCTGTTAAGAAATTGGAACCTACTGAAATTATCGGAAAAAATCCGGTTGATTCCCTGCCATCCAAAATAATTAAACAGGAAGATACTTATGCGGAAAAAGAATCATTTTACAAGGAAAATGTCCGTGGAAGGATATCGGCTGCCAGTTATAATACATTTTCAAACCTTCGGGAAGACCGACATAGGATTCAGACCCAGCTTTCATTGAACGCACGCCATATTAACGATGGCAAGTTTTCTATTGAATCCTTTCTTTCCTATAGAAATAACTTATCCGTTCCCGAAAACTACAGGGGCAGGACTAGTATTTTCAATGTTTATAATTTAAATGCCATCTATGATGCCACCCCCACATTATCGTTTTCTTTGGGTAGAAAAATAAATCCCAAGGCTTCCACTTTTGGCGCCAACGATGGTCTGCAGATAGAAAAGTACTTCGGAAATTTTTATATAGGTGCTGTGGGCGGGTTCCGTCCAGATTTTTTCGACTATGGGTTTAACTCAGATTTGCTTCAATATGGTGGCTATTTAGGAGTTGAAAGTAAAACAGCCACATATTATGGCACAACTACCTTGGGCGCTATGGAACAGACCAATGCGGGAGCAACGGACAGGCGGTATGTTTTCTTTCAACATTCCAGTACCATTGCCCGCAACTTGAATCTTTTTGGTTCAGCTGAAATGGATATTTTTAGCAAAACAGGAAGTGCAACCCGCTTGACCAATATGTATGTGTCGGCAAGATATCGTTTTAGTAAAGCAGCCAACCTTATGATTTCTTACGATTCCAGAAAACGGATTATTTATTATGAAACCTTTCAATCTGAAATAGAGCGAATACTGGATGATGATTTGGCCAGACAGGGAATACGCGCCCGCTTAAACGTGCGGCCCGCAAAGATTATCTGGGCTGGAGCCAGTTATAGCAGTAGGTTTCAGACGGGCGAACAAAACAAGTCGGACAATATTTATGGGTACATTACCTTGACCAAAATCCCAGCGGTAGGAGGAAGGTTAAACGCTTCCTATAACATGAATACCTCCAGATATTTAAAAAGCAATATATTCTCCGTAAGACATTCCAGAGATTTGGTTAAAAATACACTGAACGGCGATTTTTATTTCCGAATGGGAGATTATGATTACGAAAACCAAAATACAAAATACAAGCAAAATTACTATGGCATGGCGTTATCCTACCGAATTTCCCGAAGTTGGCAGTTTAATATTTCGGGCGAAATGTCGAAGCTTGAGGATGAAAACAGCTTCCGCTTTTACTCCCAGCTCACCAAAAGATTTTATACTAAAAAGAAAAAATAAACAAAAACAGATGAAATATTATAATACCATAAGCATCGGAGTTATTGCAACACTATTACTGGCCTGCAACAATGGTCCAAAAGTGATAACGTCTAATGAAACCCCTGCTCAAAAATACGATAGTGGAATTTTTTCAGAAGCGGACAGCCAAACTAATGAAGCCCCCATGGAGTCTAGTGGCTTTACCGAAAATTTGCACACTGTTGTGGTGTCAAAAATACTTCCGACCGAAAAATACATTTACTTAAAAGTCACAGAAGGTGGAAAACAGTTTTGGATCGCCACCGGCAAACAGCAAGTGAATGTTGGAGATACCTATTTTTATCGCGATGGCTTGCTAAAGACCAATTTTGAAAGTAAGGAATACAATCGCGTGTTCGATACCATATATCTTATTTCGAAATTCGTGCCTAAAAACCATGGTGGCAATACAGGAAACTTAAGTGCAAACTTCGAAGAAGGGAGTTCAAATAACATTCAGCAAAGTCAACGGGAAACAATTCCTACCCATACCGAAGAAATCAAGCAACACAAGGGCTCCATAAAAATAGTTGAATTGGTTGCCAATCCGTCCGCATACGAGGGTAAAACCGTTCAAATAACTGGGAAAGTGGTAAAGGTAAACCCAAACATTATGGACCGTAACTGGATTCATCTTCAGGATGGTAGTAAAAACGATTTTGACCTAGTGGTTACCTCCAGCACCTTTGTTCCCGAAGGGAAAATAATTACCGTTCGAGCGGAAGTAGGTTTAAACCGCGATTTTGGTGCGGGATATCGTTACGACCTCATTTTGGAAAAGGGAGTGATTCCGGAACAGTAGGTTTAAGAAATTATATCGAACTTACGTTTTCTCCAATAAGCCAAAGCACATATTATAATGATACACCCTACAGTTATATACACCCAAGATGGTATTGGAACAGGATCACCGGTGGCGTAGGAGTGAAGCCCGGAGAGATAATAATTTACCCCGTAATAGGTCATAATCACAGAAGCCAATCCAAATATTGTAGCCACATTATAGGCAAACAGCCCACGTAACTTCGGTATCAATCGCATATGCAGTATAAAAGCATACACTAGTATGGTTACCAAGGCCCAAGTTTCCTTGGCATCCCAACCCCAATATCGGCCCCAGGATTCGTTCGCCCAAACCCCGCCCAAATAAGTTCCTATACTTACCATAAATAACCCTCCAATAAGGGTGAGTTCACTTATATAGCTCATTTCTTGAACAATTCTTTTTACCCGCACCTTATTTTTTTCAGAAATAAAAATCAGTAGGACTAAGTTTATCAAGCCTATGATTGCTCCTAGCATCAAAAAACCATAACTGCCGGCCTCCAAGGATACGTGAATGGTTAGCCAATACGATTTCAAAACAGGTACCAAAGGAGTAATTTCAGGATCTAGAAAGCTTAAAGTAGAGACAAATAGTATGGTGCCCGCCAATACCATTGTTGCGGCCAATCCACCAAAGGATTTTCGGGTGAAAAGGATACCCGCCAAAGTGGTGGTCCAAGCAATGTAAATCATAGATTCGTAGCCATTGCTCCAAGGGGCTCTACCCGATACGTACCATCGCATTCCAAGTCCAATGGTATGCAGTACAAACCCAATTGCCACTAGTGAAAAAAGGATAATATATATCTTTTTTAAATGCCAGTTCGGTTTAAATACAGAAACAAACAAAAAGAAAAGTAGCGCTACGCCCAAAAGTATATATAATATCGCCAAACGTGTGAACACATTCATTTTGTTCAGCAAGATTTCAGTCTTTATTTTAGCTTCTGAAGGCATGACCGAACCGCCTTTAGCCACCTGATACCCTTTCAGTTCATCCAATAAATGACCCGCATGGCTATAATCCTTGGTTGTGGTTGCCTTTTGCAGTTCGTTGCCGTAGGAATTAAAGAAATTATCGGCAACGGTGCTATGGTTGTGTCCATCATCGTGATTATGGTTATTATAACCTTCCCAAGTATTATTGGGGTCATTGGGCCTAGGAATTATTTTCAGCAAACTTCCCGAAAAAACCATACTCACTATATTGAGGCGCTCATCTATTTTCAGCAATTCTTTGGCATATACGCCGCGGTCTATAGGTTCAAGATCATATGTGCGCCTTACTTCCTCCTGTAGTTTATACTTTCCGCTTTCATCAAAAAAATCTTTATAAGAAGCGTATTCCCCCGAAACTCCCAAGAGTTTTTGAACATCCTCATGTTTGCCCAATTTAATAAATGGCACCCCGTACCAATCCTGTTTGTTTACAAACATACTCAGTAGTACCTGATCTGCATTTAGGCCGTCCCAACTCTCTTTGCGCGATATTTTCCGAAGCACTTCGCGGGACAGGGTGTGCATCGGTTTCATCCTTCCTTTAAAATCCTGTACTACAACTGTACTAAAAGCCTCTGCATGCTCTTTTGAGACCGCATTTTTAATATGAGTGTCGGTCTGGGCATTCATTACGGAACAGAATAATAGGGCAATAAGAATGGTAAATGTGCCGCTTTTAGCCCTGAGGGCCTTGATTTTTTGGATCAGGCTATAAAACCTGGTGTTTTTGCTAAAAAGCGTCAAAATCATTCCCAAGGTTAAGAGGGCATATCCTATATACGAAATAATGGTGCCCCACCAGTCACTGTTCACGCTGAGGTAAGTCCCTTTTTCGTCCCTGTCGAAAGATGACTGAAAAAACCGGTATCCGTCATAGTCCAAAATATTGTTCATATAAATACGGTAGTCCATATTTACGTTTTCCTTCGGATTCACTACAGTTACTTCGCTCGCGTATGAAGATGCACTATTGGTCCCAGGATATTTATCCATTATAAAATCATTTAGTTTTACTGAGAATGGAACTTTTATCTCTTTGGATCCATAGGAAGCAGAAATATTTAGATCCTTAAATGAAAGATTGGATGGGTTTCCTGCAAACCCTTTATTGCCATATACATAAGTTTCCTTGGTTTCGCCATTTACGGTAACCTCCAAGACCAAGGCAGTGTTGCTTTCGCTTTTCACTTTTGGATTGTCGCTTTTAATAAATGTTTTAGCACTGGGGTTGAATTCGGCAAAAACAAAGTTGTTGACCCCGTCTGAATACAAGGACCGCAGCAATAGGGGTCTATATTCTCCGCTTGGGCGAAGAGTATCTTTTTGTTGGGTGGCCATAACCGTTTGTGTTAAGGTACGATTGGTCAGGAGCATGGTCTCCCCATCTTCATATTTAATATTTATGGCCTCCGCGATGGGCTGGTCATTAAAGTTATAAAGTAGGGCTCCAATACGCCGGGTTTGCCCTTTTTCAATATAGTATTCCTCCCTGCCGTTGGCCCCTGCTATAACAAGCTTTATAATAGGGTTTCCACCCAAACTGCTGGGCTCCATCTGTTGCTCCGGATTGGGGATAAAATCCTTTACTTCAATCTCTATAAGTTCGTTTTCAACCAGATACGATTCCTTAAAATGGTTATTTCCGAGAGAGGCAAATAAAACGGGCTCGTCAAAATTATAGGTGGTCCCGTTTTTTTGGACTTCAAACTTTAAATAGGTATTTGATGAAAGAAAAGAATTGGCGGCATCGTTTTTACGAATATGCATCACCCCCTCAAACCCGAAATACCGGGTTACCCCTGCGCCGATCAGTATTATGATTATGGATGTGTGAAACATTAAGACTGCCCATTTGCGCTGCTGCACCATTCGGAATTTAATGATGTTCACAAGGATTGTAAGCCCAAATAAAAGGAGCAGCAATTCGAACCACCAAGATTTAAAGATTACTTTTTGTGCGGCGCTAGTACCAAAATCGTTTTCAATAAAGGTTGCGATTCCTATGGCTGCGGCAAATAAAATAAAGTATGCTCCAGCCGCTCGGGTAGAGAAAAACTGGGAAAGTGTTTGTTTTAGATTCAAGCTTTAAGGATTAATAAAGTTAAAACACAAGAGTAATATCAAATATTGTTCTTAAAAGAATGTAATATAGTAATAGCAAGTGAAGATTAGAAGAAATTCAATAAAATTCTGATTTTTGAATTTTGCACCTCAAGATGAATACAGAGTTTGTGTTTTAGATCACTCCTGTTGATTATTTGAAAAATCAATGTTAACCGAACTTTTCAATAGTGAAAAATGCAGGTTATAAAATTTTACCATACGTTAAAGGAGATTGTTTACCGGATATTCGGCCCACCAATTATCTTATTTTGGCATATTCTATTGGCAGAATTTTCAAGGAAAAGTTGCGATGAGAAGGAAATTGATAAATTTTGAAATAAATGATGTTCTGTCAATATCAAGAAACAAGGTGGCGGAAAAATTTATTTAGTAGATTTTCACAATAATATTACGCCCCTATTTATGTCCCTTAAATAATAAACGCCCGTAAACAATGTGTTTACGGGCGTATTAGTGGAGCCGGAGGGAATAGAACTTAGCTGTTAAATAGACTGTAAATAATGGGTTTTCAACCGGTCTATTTTACTGCGCACCGAATAGGTGACTTTTTAACATTTAGAAATTCAATTAGTAGTATTTGTGTATATTTTTATC
>JBBQQN010000131.1:0-6626 GCA_038215845.1 Flavobacteriales bacterium
ACGCCAGCCGAAGCATAGCTCATGTCTAAATTATATTCATAACCAGCTCCGTTGTTATCTAGGTTATAGCTTACCAAAGTTTGGCCAAGTAAATTTGTTACCGTAAAGGTCAATCTTTCGGTAATCTCAGTATTTAATAACTGAATTTTGAAATGGTTGTTTCCTTGGTTCAAAGCCATAAGGTCTGCAGATTCGGTGAAATTTTCTCCAATTCCCAATGGTTCTGCAGCACATAATTGAAGTGTCCAAGAATTTAATGTTCCACCATCCCCGTTAGCGTCATCGGAAATGTAAAGGGTCCAATCTCCGCTTGTGGATAAACCATTAAAGTCTGAAAGATTTCCGGAAGGTTTGAAAGTTCCAGTAAATGGTGCAGTTCCATCACTAATGGATTGTGTTGCATCATCATCAAAAACTGTGTTGGTAAAATTATCTCCACTTCCGCCTACACGGTCAGCTAATACAACTTCCGAAGCATCTGGGCCAATCAATTTAATTGTTAGATCGCCGTCGTAAGTGTGCGTTAGATTTACAGTCACATTAACATCGTTTACAGGAAGATCATTGGTGAAGGTAATTACAGATTCGGTAATTGTTCCTTGATCGGGTCCAATAGGAAATGGATTATCATTTGTATCTGATGAACATTCATAATTAACTACTGTTACCGATATAGCGTTATTTGTTGTATCGGAATCTCCAGCCAATAGAGTAGTTGAAGCAACATCGTATGTGCCTGGGATTGAGAAATCACCCAAGGTGCTAAATGTATAGGAAAGTGTTCCTCCTCCCACAAGTGGGCCCGGTACATTTTCAATAACAGGAGTTCCACCATTAATTCGATAGGACACATCAAAATTTGATTGTGAAGCAGTTCCGAAATTTTCTAAAGTTACTGTAATTGCTTCCATCCCTAAGCCTTCACCATTTTCTGGTGCGGTAAGTTCTGTTGCGCCAATATCGTTTGCGAAAATATGTGTAATGTCTACTGTAAAGCTATCATTGGTATTGTCAAGATCGCCAGACAAATCGGTTGCAGCAGTTATGGAATATGTTTGCCCTTCCACTGAAAGATCGGCGGTTTGGGTAAAAGTATATTGCGCTGATTCGCCGGAAGCTATCGTGCCCGTATATGTTTCAGAAACTGTTGTTCCCCCATCCACTTGATAGGTAACGGGAAAATTGGAAGCAGCGTTTTGCCCATAATTAAAAATTGTTATGGTAATAGGTTCGCTAGCAGTCAAGGCTCCAGAAACAGGATCCGTAATATTTACAACACCAGCATCTACAGCAAAGTTCGGGGCTATTTGGAATACGCCAACTACATCTTTTCTGCCATTGTTCATATATTCATTGATAAACCAAAACTGTTTATCATTAGATGGATCAAGGTCAATTTTACTATAATCGCCATATCTTGTACCTGGAATGTTGGCATTTCCAGCAGCAATCAATTCTTCTGCAATGGACATGGTATTCAAAGGGTCATTTGCAAATCTTCCTGTATAATAGCTACTTACTCTTTTTGTAGTTGGATCGGGGGTAGTTGGTCCTGCCATTGAAGTGTAGCCCATCCCAATATTTCCTTGTACGTCCATTATCATACTGGCGTGCCAAGCATGTTTGCCTTCAGGGGCCGTATAGGTTCCTTCTTGGTAAATAGCCCATGGTTGCCCATCCGCAGGTTGACGTATTTCAAACCAGCGTACTCCAGCTAATTCACCTCCTGTAGCATCAGTATCAACTACAAAATTGAAAAGTCCTGAGTTGTGATCTCCAAATTTTCTGAATTGTGCCTGGTTCATAATAGTTGCCTGTAATGCATCGATTGCGGGACCATTGCTCGGTTGTGTTAAATTTGAAAAACTTCCACCATCAAAAACTGAAATGAAAGGGGTAGTTACTAATATATCCGGAGCCGAAATAGTTGAATTGGAAGGCGTAGCCCAATCCACATCAACCGTCCAAAGTTTTACGTGATCTTCTGAAACTCCGGCCCATGCATCATCTTGTAAATAAATAATTGGTAAGCCACCGGTGGCGGGTAAATTATTATTACTAACGTTTAGTGCTTGTGGGCTATAGAATCCACTGGTTACAATGCCTGGTAAAGGAAATCCTATTACTTGAGCAGTAGCGTCGCCTACAAGCATTTTGTCTCTTTCCATTGCATATATTCTATTGGGGCCGCCAGTATTGTCCGTTATATAATAGCCATCACTCCATACAGATAGTTTTTGGTAATCGTTAATTTGTGGAATTGTATAAACATACCAACCGTCATTTACTGGGTCTGGTCCATCTGAAACTGCTATTTGTGCACCATTGCCAAGAAATGTCATTACAAATCTATCAGCTGCATTGTCATAGGATATGGTAAGGTCACAACAACCTCCAGCGGGAAATATAGTTGGGTTAGGACTAATTTGTCCAGTAAGTGGATTACCGGACTTATCGAAAATACGGAAACCTGTATTAAAAACCACTACTGCATGATTAGGTCCAACTCCTATTGAAGGATCTGTTGGCTGCGAACTTGAAGCCGCTGCATCAAATACCAGCGTGGGTGCCTTTCCATTTATTTTTTGTTCCAAAGGATTTGGGTTCCTTTTAAAATAATCATCCTGGGTTTGTGGATCCTTTCCAGGAATAATAATATTTTTTGAAGATCGGCCATCTTCCATTTCCTCCTTTTTTGTAGTAGCTGGAGGTAGATTTGTTCTAGAGGCAATTGAAGGCACATGAACCATTGAGCCGACAGTGCCTACATAAGTTGCATTTTCTTGTGCCTGAGAAGAAAAAATAGCAACGAAAAATAGAATAAGTAAAGTAATTCTTGATTTCATAAGTGGATTTGATTTTAATTTAAATAAAAATTGAAATAACTGTCTTTTTTTAGAAAAAGGACAAGATTTTTTAAAAATGAAAGGCTAAAATACAGATTAATAACTAAAAAAAATGGTTAAAAAAAATTTTAACCATTGTGAATTTTAATATGTCGTTATTTTGAAATGTATTCTAAGCTACTGCTTTTTTTATTCGCTGCATTGCTTCTTTAATATCGGCCTCAGATGCGGCGTAAGAAATACGAATACAGTTGGCGTCTCCAAAAGCTTCACCGGTTACGGTTGCAACTCCCGCTTCTTCTAGAAGGTACATAGAGAAATCTGAAGCAGTATTGATATTTTTTCCGTGTATGGTTTTTCCAAAGTAATAAGATATATCTGGAAAAACATAAAAAGCACCTTCGGGTTCGTTGGTTTTAAAACCATTTATTTCGGAAAGTAGGGAAAGAATTAATTTCCGTCTTTCCTTAAAGGCATCCACCATATATTTTATTTTACTCGGAGGATTTTCTAGCGCAGTAATAGTAGCGCGTTGTGCTATACAGTTGGCGCCACTGGTTATTTGTCCTTGCATTTTATTGCAGGCACGCGCAATCCATTCCGGTCCACCAATATAGCCAATGCGCCATCCGGTCATGGAAAATGCTTTGGAAACCCCGTTTACTACAACCGTGCGGTCGTACATATCTTCAAACTGGGCCATGGATGCATGCTCCCCAATGAAATTGATATGTTCGTATATTTCATCACTTATAACAATAATGTCTGGATATTTAACTAATACATCTGCCAAGGCCCGTAATTCCTTTTTGCTGTAAACCGAACCGCTGGGGTTACAAGGAGAACTGTACATAATTAGTTTGGTCGCAGGAGTTATCGCTTCTTCAAGTTCCTTCGCCGTAACCTTAAAATCATTTTCAATGGAAGTGGGAATTTCTTTGGGTATCCCGCCAGCAAGCTTACAGAGGTCTGCATAACTAACCCAATAAGGGGCGGGTAGAAGAACTTCGTCCCCATCATCCAATAAAACCATCATCAAATTGGCCAACGATTGTTTTGCGCCCGTTGAAACCACTATTTGTGAAGGTTTGTAAGTCAGATTATTATCCCTTTTAAATTTGGTGATAATGGCTTGTTTCAGATCGCCATAACCGTCCACGGGACTGTAGGAATGATAATTGTCCTTAATGGCTTGAATACCGGCTTCTTTTACAAATTCAGGAATAGTAAAATCAGGCTCGCCTAGGCTTAGTCCAATAATATCTTTTCCTTCTTCCTTAAGCTCTCTCGTTTTTGCGGCCATGGCCAGCGTGGCCGAGGTTGCCATTTCATTAACTCTTTTTGAAAGTCTTTTGTCCATAAATTATACAGATAGGGCGGGCTTTATCCCCATTTCCTTTAAATGTCTGAAATGGGCAATAATAGCCTTACGGGTGGTTGCGTATTCTTTGTAAGGCAAGTCAAATTCCTTGGTAGTGCTTTTTACAATTTCTGAAATCTTAGTATAGTGCACATGGCTTATATTCGGAAATATGTGATGCTCCACTTGGTGGTTTAGACCCCCGGTGTACCAATTAACGAGCTTGTTTTTGGTTGAAAAATTAACAGTGGTAAAAAGCTGGTGGATTGCCCAAGTATTTTTCATGGTGCCACTCTCGTCCGGAAGCATTATATCAGTATCTTCCACAACGTGGGCCAATTGAAACACAATGCTCAAAATAAGTCCTGCAACATAATGCATTATAAAAAAGCCAATAAGGATTTTCCACCAAACTATATTAAAGAATAGAATAGGGATAATTATCCACAGGGAAATGTAAATTATTTTTGTGACTATTAAAATACTCCATTGCGTAAGTGGCTTGGGTAATTTTCCATAAGCAAGCTTACGGGCAAGATAGCGTTTGGTCTGAAAAAAATCTGTGGTAAGCACCCAATTAAACGTCAATAGGCCATAGAAGAAAAGACTGTAATAATGTTGAAATTTATGAAACTTGTGCCATTTTGAATGTTTTGAAAAGCGCAAGATCCTTCCGGCTTCAAGGTCTTCATCGTGCCCGTGGATATTTGTATAGGTGTGGTGCAGTACATTATGTTGAACCTGCCAATTGTAAACATTCCCCGCAAGAATGTACATACTGCTCCCCATAACCTTGTTGATCCATTTTTTCGAGGAAAACGCCCCGTGGTTGGCATCGTGCATTACATTCATCCCAACGCCAGCCATGCCAACACCCATCACTATTGTTAATAATAGTTGGGCCCAACCGGGAAGGTTTAGGGTTAAAATCAAAAAATAAGGGGTTAAATAAACTGAAAACATGATAATTGTTTTCAGGTGAAGTTTCCAATTACCTGTGCGTGCAATATCGTTTTCTTTGAAGTATTCGTTAACGCGCTTATTCAAGGTTCTGAAAAATTTAGCACTGTCAACTCGGGAAAAACTTAGACTAGTATATGTCAAAATGGGGTGTTTGTTTCGGGATTTTTAATAAAGGTTTACAAAAATACATATCTTCTCTTTAAATTTAACTTACATAATCATAAATTTCTGAAAGATACTATACTTTTGTGGCTGAAATCAAATTATGGAACTGTTACTGAAGTATTTCCCCCATTTGTCTGAAAATCAACGCGATCAATTTAAACTGTTGCAATCATTGTACCAAGATTGGAACCTAAAAATAAATGTGGTTTCCCGAAAAGATATAGACGAACTGTATTTGCGCCACGTACTGCACTCTTTAGGAATTGCCAAAATACAAACCTTTAGGCCGGGAGCAAAAATTTTGGACGTGGGAACTGGAGGCGGTTTTCCGGGGATTCCGCTTGCCATTCTTTTTCCTGAAACCCAATTTCACCTAGTGGACAGTATTGCAAAAAAAATTAAAGTAGTGGAAGATGTTGTGGAAGGCCTGAAGTTGACCAATGTTCAGGTTACCAATGAACGGGTGGAAACAATACCGGGGCACTACGATTTTATAGTAAGTAGGGCCGTGGCCCAAATGGATACCTTTGTACATTGGGTGAGTGGAAAGATAGCAAAGAAAAGTCTGCACGAACGCAAAAACGGAATTCTTTACTTAAAAGGGGGCGACCTTACTGAAGAATTAAAAATTTATAAAACAGTTACTGTTTTTCCGTTGAGTGATTATTTTGAAGAAGATTTTTATGAAACCAAAAGCGTAGTGTATTTGCCGTTGAAATTTAAGGGATAAAATTTCAAGAGGCTAACATTAAGTTGTCATTTTGTGAAGTAAATACCATTGTAATGCAAGAATAGCTTTGGCATCCTTCATTTCAGCGATTTTAGAAATTATTTTTGAAACAGGTACCTTTACCACTTGAATGTCTTCGTTTTCCTCTGAATTGCCACCCCCTTCTTCAGTTTTGTCGTTTGTTGAAACTTCCGAATAATATAAGAAAATACGTTCCGTTGAAGCCCCGGGAGAGCTATAGAAGGTGCTGATCAATGTGGGGTTTTTTATGCCGTAGCCAAGTTCTTCCATTACCTCGCGGATTATGCAATCCTTTGGCGTTTCGTCCTTTTGAAGAGATCCTGCTGGTATTTCCATGAGCCATCCTTTATCATTTTTGCAGGTAGGATACCGGAATTGATTGGTAAACAAAATACTTTGGGTATCCTTTTCCAAAAGAAGAATTGCAACAGAATCACCTCTATCAAAAGCTAAGCGGCTTGTGCTTATTGAACCGGCATCAAAAGAATCGTAAGTAACGTCTGCTTGGAGCATTTTATAATGGTCGTCAAAAACCACTTTT
>JBBQQN010000132.1:0-6531 GCA_038215845.1 Flavobacteriales bacterium
GCGTTTTTGATAGCAATATCTTCCTGGAAATAATTGTTCACCGCGGTTTGCTCGTTCATACGGAACGCCACGGGGCGTATCATCAAAATGGTGTTGGTAATTTGTGGCATTAGCTTTCTATCTCAATTTATAGCTGCAAAAGTAATTAAAAAGCAATGCTTTACTAAACCTTCACGTACAATTTAAGTGTAATTGAAAAATAAATTTTTTTTGATGGCATTATAGTTGCATTTATAGATACGAACTGCGAGCACAGAACGTTATTAGGAAATTAATAATCAGTATTTTTGTAATGTATTGCAGATTATAAACTTATAATAGAAATACAATTTTTATGAAAAAATTAGTCGGAATACTTACCTTCATTTTATTTTCAATTTTTCAACTTCACGCCCAAGAATGGCAAACCGATTTTGATACCGCCAAACAACTGGCTTCACAGAAAGACGAACCTATAGTTTTGGTTTTTCAGGGAAGCGATTGGTGTGCACCTTGTATCAAGTTGGACCGTGAAATATGGAGCAGTGATGAATTCAAAAACTATTCAAAAGAACATTTTGTGATGTTGCAGGCAGATTTTCCTCGAAAAAAGGCAAACGCATTACCCGATGCGCAACAGGAAAAAAATAATAAACTTGCCGAAAAATATAATACCCAAGGATACTTTCCATTTGTAGTTGTACTAGACAAAAAAGGAAATGTTCTGGGTGAAACCGGCTATGTAAAAACTTCACCTTTGGAATATATCAATCAGTTGAATGCCTTTTTAAATTAGTTTGAAAAAATTTTCTCTCATAATTCTCGCCCTTCTTTTCGCGAATTCCATGTTTTCACAACAGATTTTTAAGCGTACGCTTAAGTTGATGGGAAGCCGTTTTGAAATTACCGTAGTGGCGAAAGATTCAACCGAAGCAAATGCAAGTATCGATTTGGCGGTTGGCGAAATTACGCGAATTGAAAAATTGATTTCCTCTTGGGATGCGAATTCGGAAACTTCAGAAATAAACAGAAATGCCGGGATAAAACCCGTGAAGGTTGATGAAGAACTTTTCAACTTAATTGGACGTTGCGTTGAAATTTCAAAATTGACAGAAGGCGCATTTGATATTTCTTTCGCATCGATGGACAAAATCTGGAAGTTTGACGGCAGTATGACCGAAATGCCTTCTGAAGATGCCATAAAACAATCCGTTTCAAAAGTTGGTTATCAAAATATTATACTCGATCCCGAAAACCTTAGCGTCTTCCTTAAATTGGAAGGAATGAAAATAGGGTTTGGGGCCATTGGCAAGGGTTATGCAGCAGATAAGGCCAAAATCCTTTTAATGAAAAAAGGTGTTTCTGCCGGTATCATAAATGCTTCAGGTGATATGAATACTTGGGGAAGACAACCCAATGGCGATTTTTGGAAAGTGGCCATAACCAATCCAATGGATAAAAATAAAGCTTTTGCTCTACTTCCCTTAAAAGATAATGCAGTGGTAACCTCGGGTAATTATGAAAAATATGTTACTTTTAACGGTGTTAGATATACTCACATTATCGATCCGAGAACGGGTTATCCAGCCACTGGAATTATAAGCGCAACTGTATTTGCACCAAAGGCCGAAATTGCCGATGCCTTGGCAACTTCCATCTTTGTTATGGGAAAAGATGTGGGAATAGATTTTGTAAATCAATTGCCAAAAATAGAATGTATTGTTATTGATAATGATGGAAATATATTCGCATCCAAAAATATTGAAATAGAAACTTTAAAAAATAAGCAGTAGTAATTTTCGATTGCAGTCTTTATAAAACTATTATGAGAAAAATAATAATCCCTTTAATTTTAGTCTGTTTTGGCACTTTAGGTTCCTGCACAGTGGTAAAGGAATACGAAAAAATAAACATAAACGATCCTGATATGGTTTTAGGCGACAAACCCGCGGATCGTTTTGAAATATCTGCACAAGCATACAGGGAAGCTGCAGTAGGCGCTAACGGAGGTAAAACCGGCGGTGGATGCGGCTGTAACTAAAAAAATTATGAAAAGCTTTTTATACCTATTTACCGTGCTAATTGCCGGAAGTATTTATGCCCAGGATTCAACTGCAACCTATAAAAAAAGAGTGCTTGAAAGTACTGAAATAGATATACTTGCAAGCTATTACAGCCAAGATGGCGACAATGCTGCAGTAACAGGAGGTATAGGATCCGAAAAACTTACGGATCTTACCCCTACCATTGTAGTTGCAATTCCACTTAATGATGACGATGTTTTAACGATAGACGCAGGAATTTCAGCATATACATCTGCTTCATCCAGTAATATTGATCCATATGATGGGAGTGAACCTGCCAATCCTTATGTGGCTTCCTCGGGAGCTTCAGCAAGTGATTTATGGTTTGGCGGAAGTGTAAGCTATAGCCATAGCAATGATAGCAGAAATGATATTTGGAGCGCAAAGGTTTCCGGCTCTAACGAATTTGATTATACTTCCTTAGGATTTGGGGGAAGCTACACCAAGCTTTTTAACGAAAAAAATACTGAATTAAGCGTACATGCAAATGTATATTTGGATAAATGGAAGTTAATTTATCCCATAGAATTTAGAGGAGATACATCCAAAGAATTGGATAAATCCAATAGAAATTCATATTCCGTCGGACTTGGATTTTCACAGATTCTTTCAAAAAATATGCAAGCTTCGCTGTCTTTGGATTTGGTGCAACAGCAAGGTTTACTTTCCACTCCCTTTCAAAGAATTTATTTTTCAGATATAAATCATACATTAATCTCGGGAACAAACTTTGCAAGAGCTGATAATATTGAGCGGCTTCCCGATACGCGTTTTAAAACTGCTATTGGTGGAAGGTTGAATTATTTTATTAATGAAATGTTTGTAGTTAGAACCTATTATAGATATTATTCTGATGATTGGGGAATCAGTTCGAACACCGCAAGTATTGAAATTCCTATAAAGATTGCAGATAAATTTACACTCTACCCAAGCTATCGCTATTATAATCAAACTGCTGCCGACTATTTTTATCCGTACGAAGGGGCTTTATCTACTGAGGAATTTTACACCTCAGATTATGATCTTTCAAAATTCTCCGCAAACCAATACGGTTTTGGGGTAAGCTATACTGATATTTTTACCAAGTTGAAAATTGGATCTTACGGTCTAAAAAGCATTGATTTAAAATTTGATCAATACAAACGTGACTCAGGATTGCATTACATATTAGTATCGGGAGGAATTAAATTTGTTGGAAATTAAGAGTATTAGGCGCTTAGAACACCATCCAATTCCCCGGAAACGTTATTATAAGTAAATAATAAGTTTTTATAAAATCTATTTTGTAGGCTTCCCTTTTCCAAACAACCTTTAAGGGTTTCCTCCAAATTATTATAGGAAACTTTATCGACTACCGCCTCGTTAAGGTCATACAGTCTCACAGGATCTTCAGTTATGGGCTTTGAATTCCAAAGGGAAATAATGCGTGCCTCATAATCGATGTCAATTTCAATTACTCCAAAGAAGAATTTTAGAAAGGCAGTGTGAAAATTTCGAAATTCTGAGGAAGGAAATTCCTTAAAGTCGCAACTTCTCTTAATAAGTTTACGCATTTCCTCTTGTATTATTTTTTCTTGATTTTCCATAACAAACATTTTATCTTCTTGAAGATACGTAGAGTTTGTTTATAGAGTTTCGTCAAATAGGCAGTTTAGCGACAATTTAACTCTAACTGAGTCAATAAGTTAAAATATTAAGAGTACATGATTATTTTTCAGACTGAAGGCCCTGGCTTTCCCAATTCATAAAGCCACCTTCCATATCGTAGATTTCCTTAAAGCCCATCTCCTTTAAAATTTGGGCAGCTTTGGCACTTCTTTTCCCACTTCTGCAATAGACGTAAACGGGTTGTTCTTTATCAAGTTTTGCTACATTTTGTTCAAAATCTTCGTCAGTAACACAGATGTTTTGGGCTTTTTGAAGATGGCCTTCTCCGTATTCCTCTTTCGTGCGAACATCCACAAGCTGTATCTGGTCGGCCTTAAAAACTGCATCATAAACTTCTTGCGGGGAAATAACTGTAATTTCCTGAGCAGAGGTTTCATTTTTACAACTTGTTAGAAATAAAAATATGCTCAATAGAACTAATAAAGGTATTTTTTTCATGTTATATTTTTTTTTCGCCTTTCCATTCCATAAAACCTCCTGCCAGGTTGTATGCATTCTTTACGCCAACAGAATTTAGTAGCATACAAGCTTGGCCGCTTCTTCCTCCCGAACGACAATAAACATAATAGTTTTTTTTAGGATCGAGTTTTTGTGCCTTTTGAACGAATTCTGCTCCATTATAAATATCCATTTGGATAGCTCCTGGAATATAGCCCTCTTCAAATTCAGCATCTGTACGAACATCAAGAATTACGGCATTGTCATCCTTTGCCAATTGCTCACTCCATTGTTCTTGTTTTAAATCTGCCATTTCTAATAATTTTCAGTAAAATTAATGATTTGAAAGTTCATATTAGAAAAAACTGAAAACAAATTAACCCCCGATTTCAATGTTTAACTTCATGTTAATAGTATTGTTTAAAAGAAAAGGTGGGCCATAATTTCTATTTAAAATTTTTCATCATCTAATTGTAAACTAAGATAAGAATCTTAAAGTTTTCAGTATAATAATGATGTCTTCCAAAAAAAATATATCTTTGAATCCACAATGAAAACATTTACAACAAATACTTGGTGGTGGTCTACTTTACGAAAAACGTCGTGAACTGAACACCTATGGTATAAACATATACGAAAAGGCTTGTCAATCACGACAAGCCTTTTTTTATTCACATATTTTACAAAATGAAGTACAATTTAAAAACATATTCAAAAAAACTTTTGGCAGACACGCTCACGCCGGTTTCGGTTTATTTGCGGCTTCGTGATAAATTTCCAAACAGCCTCTTGCTGGAAAGTAGCGACTATCACGCTAACGACAATAGCTTCAGTTACATTTGCTTTAACCCAATTGCCTCTATAAAAGTTCAGAATGAAACTATTATTCAACAATTTCCGGATGGAAAAAGTTCCATTATTGATATTTCTGTAGAAACGAATATTCCAAATATTTTAGATGAATTTGCTGCTTCATTTACTTCCGAAGAAAACAATTTCAAGTTTATCAACAATGGTTTGTTCGGTTTTATGGCTTTTGACGCTGTACGTTATTTTGAAGATATTGAGCTTTCAAAAAAAGAGGGAAATCTTGAAATGCCGGATTTGTATTATGCCGTATACCAAAATATAATCGCGATAAATCATTTCAACAATGAAGCCTTTATTTTTGCACACACTTTTGAATCTGAAAACAATATTCCGCAGATTGAACAGATTTTAAAATCGAAAAGTTTTGCCGAATATCCTTTTGAGAGAAATGGCGATCGCACTACAAATTTAAATGATGAGGATTTTAAAGCTTTAGTGCGAAAATGCAAGGAACACTGCCAGCGCGGCGATGTTTTCCAAATTGTGCCCAGCAAACGTTTTTCGCAGAAATTTACGGGAGATGAATTCAATGTCTACCGAGCTTTGCGAAGCGTGAATCCTTCGCCATATCTTTTCTATTTCGACTACGGGAATTTTAAAATCTTCGGCAGTTCACCCGAAGCGCAGTTGATTGTAAAAGGAAATCGCGCCGAAATTCACCCAATCGCCGGAACTTTCAAACGCACCGGAAACGACGAACAGGATGCCGAATTAGCTAAAAAACTTTCTATCGATGCCAAAGAAAACAGCGAACACGTGATGCTGGTCGATTTGGCACGAAACGATTTAAGCCGCCATGGAACCAATGTAAAAGTTGAAAAGTATCGGGAAGTCCAGTTTTTTTCGCACGTTATCCATTTAGTGAGCAAAGTTACAGCGACCAAAAATCCAAAAACTTCAACAATGCAGATAGTTGCTGACACATTTCCAGCTGGAACTTTAAGCGGAGCGCCAAAACACAAAGCGTTGCAATTGCTGGAAAAATATGAAAATAGAAGTCGCGAATTTTACGGTGGCGCCATAGGTTTTATGGATTTCAGCGGTAATTTTAATCACGCGATTATCATTCGCTCTTTCGTGAGCAAAAACTATACATTACATTATCAAGCAGGTGCTGGCGTGGTTTCTGAAAGTAATGAAGAAAACGAATTGCAGGAAGTTTATAACAAATTGGGCGCACTCACAAAAGCGCTGGAATTAGCTGAAAGTATATAAGTATGAAAATATTAGTAATAGATAATTACGACAGTTTTGTGTACAATTTGGTTCACTATTTAGAAGAATTGGATTGCGAAGTAACCGTAAGACGAAACGATAAGTTTTATATCGAAGAAGTGGAGAATTACGATAAAATTTTACTTTCTCCAGGTCCAGGAATTCCCGATGAAGCTGGTTTGCTGAAAGAAGTAATTCAGCGTTACGCTACTAGCAAATCCATTTTTGGTGTGTGTTTGGGTCAACAGGCTATCGGCGAAGTTTTTGGCGGAAAGCT
>JBBQQN010000133.1:0-6386 GCA_038215845.1 Flavobacteriales bacterium
AATTTTGTAACCAAATCGCCACTTACAATTAAAACGTGCTCATATTTTCCTTCCTGAATAAAACGCTTGGCAACCGAAACTGCCAAAATACCCGAAACACAAGCATTGGAAAGTACAATTGCTTCATTTTTAAATCCGAAAAAGTCTTGGACAGTTTTGCCCAATTCGCTTAAATAAGCTCTGCTTTCGGGAAAAACATTTTCCTTTTCCAAAACGTCAATATTTCCTTTGGTGGTGGAAATAATAAGTCCGACGTTTTCTTCCAAAGAAATTTTCGAAGCATCAATAACTTCTTTCAGTGAAAGGATCATCATCTGCTCGAGTTTGGTAAATTCCGAAGGGTTTGAAATTTTGCTGAATTCACTTTTTATCTTTTCCGAAGAAATAACAGAGCCGCAAAAAGGTTCGGGGAAAAGGGACGTATCCTCAATTTTATGAAGCCCGGAAACGCCATTTGAAATATTCTCAACAACCGTTTCGCTATTAAAACCGATGTTTGAAATTATATTATTATGTGAAACAAAAGTCCTCAAAATTAAAGTCCATTTTTATCTTTCCACCGTTTAAAAAATTCCGGATTGGTCAAGGAGAGTTCGCCATTTTCATTTAAAAAAACTTGCACCGTTTCGCCAATACAGGCCAGTTTTCCATTGGGATCGTAAATTTTATAACGGAAAACCATTTTTGCCGCGGCCGAATTGATAAACGTTGTTTTTATTTTCGCCACATCTCCATAACGCAACGGCAACTTATGTTCGCAGGACGATTTTACAATTGGCGAAGTATAGCCATTGGCTTTCTGTTCCAAATACGAAATGCTGTGCTCACGCCCAAATGCTTCCCGCCCATCTTCAAAATACTGGATGTAATTGCCGTGCCAAACAATTCCCAACGGATCTGTTTCGGTAAACCGGACTCGTATTTCAGAAGTACAACTAATTTCCTTTGTAGAGTCAGACCGCATTTTTTCTTTGGTTATAAAGTATCGCAATTATGATGGTAACTAGGAAGAAGAACAATAATAACGAAATTTCGGGCAGGATTTCCATAAATCCGGAATTTCTTAAAAAAACATCGTAAAACCCATTCAGGCCCCAATTCATTGGTGAAATTTTTGAAAGCGTCTGCATAAATTTCGGCATTACAAATACAGGCACCCAAACTCCGCCAAGTGCCGCCAAAATTACAACCAAGGTGGCGCCAAAAGGTGCCGATTGTTCTTGGGTTTTGGCGATGGTTCCCAAAAGTAATCCCAACCCGATTGCTGCCAGACCGGAAAAAAAGGCAACCACATAAAGTAATATCAATTTCCCTGAAACATCAATTCCGGGAAGGCCGATTGCGGGAAATAAATACATTCCAACCAACAACATTAGTGTAAATTGGATTAGACAAACACCCAAATAAACAACGGTTTTCCCACCCAAAACAGTAGCATAACTTACCGGATTGGTGCGCAAACGCACAAAAGTTCCTTGATTTTTCTCTTTTACCAAATTGATGGAAAGTGGAACAATTATAAAGAAAATAGCAAAAAGGGTCCACGCAGGAACGTTGTGTTGGGCGGAGTTTGGAATTATTTCCTCATGGTTTTTTGTGGGGAGGATTTCCTTAAAAGTGATGAAATTTGTGGTATCAAAAATTTCTTCGCCTTCATCCTCGCCTAATTCTTTTTGAAACGCTTTGTAAATACTTTGTGTTTCGATTTTTGAAATCATTTTGTCGATTCCATTTTTCACCGAAGATTTAAAACTCATTTGCGTAGCCGGGTCAAAATAGAGTTTTACTTCTTGCTGCGGAATTTCGGTTTTTACGGCTAAACTATCTTCTTCAAGACCAAATTTTGAAAGAATACCTTCCACATTTTGGTCAACTTTCTTTTTGAGTGAAACCGACAAATCTTTCGGAATTATAATCGCAAGTTGGTATTTTCCAGAAAAAACAGCCTCCTTGGCTTCTTCTTCAGTATCCTTTTGAATGATTTCAAAGGAATTTGATTCGAAAAGATTTTCAATAATATTTTGCGAAACTTCACCTTTGTCGTTATCCACCAAAAGCACGGGAATTTTTATGTCGCTGATAGTTTTAAAAGTGCTGTCCTGCACCAAAGTGATCACGATCAACAGCAGCAACGGCATTATAAAAAGAATGGCGATGCCGCCCAAATCGCGGACTAACAAAAGCATTTCCTTATATGTGGAAGCCCAGAGTTTACGCATAATCGCGAAGGGCTTTTCCAGTTTTGGACAAAAATACATCTTCCAGATTATTGGCGCCGGGTTGATTTTTTATCAATTCTGAAGGAATGCCTTTAACAATAATTTTTCCATGGTCGATTATTGCGACATGCGTACAGAAAAACTCAGCTTCGTTTAAATGATGCGAAGTGTAGACAATTGTGGTTCCATTTTGATTCAGAAATTTTAAATGGTCAATAATTACATTTTTTGATTGCACATCAACTCCAACAGTGGGTTCGTCCAAGAACAAAACTTTGGGCTGGTGAAGGATTCCCGCAATCAGATTTACGCGTCGTTTCATACCTCCGGAAAAGGTGGCTGTTTTTTTATTCGCAAATTTTGAAAGTCCGAGAATTTCCAAATGTTTCTCAATGGATTTTTTCAGAATTTCGCCTTTGATGCCATACATACTTCCGAAATAATACAAGTTTTCATAGGCAGTTAGCGTAGGGTAAAGTGCATATTCCTGAGGCACAATGCCTATTAATTGTTTTAACTGATTTTTGTTTTTCTTAAAATTAAGTCCATTTATGGTGAAGGAACCCGAAGTGGGTTTCAACAGGGAAGTAAGCATTGAAATAAGCGTTGTTTTTCCAGCACCATTTGGCCCCAATAATCCATAGATTTCGCCATCTTCAACTTTTAAATCAAGGTTTTGGACCGCATAATTTTCGGAAGCCTTATATTTTTTTGAAAGTTGGTTTATTTCTATCATAGTCCCCCTAAATCCCCTAAAGGGGACTTTTTAAATTGCTTTTTTTAACTTCTTAAAAAATGCTTTTTCCAAATCGGCGATACGGTCAAGTTGATCGGCAACTTTATTATAGCTATCAGTGTGTGCGCTACGGTTTTTGTAGATGCGGGAAGCTTCAAGGGCAAAATCGCGCCACAAATCGCCTATCTCGGTCATTTCTTTGGAAAGTTCAATCAGTTTCTCATTTCCCAATAACTTGCCTGATTCCTGTAAAAATGCTGCATAAATATAACGGAAGCCACCCCCGCCAGTTCCGATTTCCTCTTGCATCCGCACTACTTGTCCCAAATAATGGTTGGCAGTTTTCACACCTTCCCTTTTTGGCCATTTTCTTATCAGACCCGCAATTTTTTTGATTCCTTTTACGCCCACAAAAGAAACTGGCGCGAGCATATTGCGGCAGGTATTTTTAATTCCTTTTACAATTGCTTTTTCTAGCTCCAGTTTTTCGGGAAAGGCAATTGGATAATACATATGTCCCTTTGGGGCAAAAGCTCCTTTTGCAAAACGGACTTTTTCAAGTTCCTTTTCCGAAAGTGATGTAACGCCTTCCATCACCGGATCGCTTATCAAATACCGGTCGTTTTCCTTTCCGTAAACCACTAAATTATGTGCGTTGAAATGAAAGCGGTATTCATCCGGAAAATAGACCAAATTATAAACCCCCACTTGCAATCCCACTGGATTTTTCTTTTCAAGGTTTTCATCCAAACGTGCCTTTGCATCTTTTCGATTTTTGAATTTTTCCCGTTTTATCTTTATTCCCACGCGATCGGCAAAACGATTAAAGATTTTTCCAGGCATTGCCCGATAGGTAATTACCGGCGCGTGATTCACTTTTAAAAAGGGAATATAACAGAACAACAAGCCACTGCCGATTCCAAAAACCATGGGTTCGCTCACGCTGAAACCGTTGTGTTGCATCAGGTTTGAAACTACGCCGTTTTCGCAATGTGCTGATTGGTGGTGGGTAAAGTCTATTTCCATTTTTTATTTTGAAATGTTCTGAAGTTCATTTATTGAAATCTCAAAGACTTCAGCATATTTATTCAAAGTTTTTTCGTTTAACTTTTTAAAAACCGAAGGTTTAAAATGCCTTTTTACTTTCCATTGCCAAAACCCAACGTAGCTTGCTAAAATACCAATGTCCATCTTATGAAGTTCCATATAATATTCAATAGGGCTTGTTTCACCAGCAGTTACGCGGCTTTTAGCATCTTCAATACGTTCGTTGATTTCTTCGATGGCGTTGTTCAACGCCACGGTTTTAGGTTCCCAACCGGTACTTTTTTCAGTAGTGTATTCGCCATTATCATCAACGGCGTAGCAGAGTTCCTTAAAGTTTGCCGATTCGAGATTGCTTTTGTCCTGTGGCACTTCCTTTTTCTTCATAATCAGACTTCATGGATTAAAAAGTTCAAGGTAGAAGATACAATTAATTTTTCACCGAGAAAGCTTTCGGCTTGAATGCTGCACATGGTTACGGCACCTGTATCAAAGCGGGAAATGAGGTTGGCTTTGGTTGTAATGATATCGTCAACTTTTGGAAGTTCAAAAATTTCAGCTTTTTTGATGGCGCTTATATAACCAACCAATTTGTTGCCTTTTCCTTCCAAATCATCTTTTTCAAAATAGCTTTGGCCCACCACTGCCGAAGCTGCTTGGGCGGCGTTTTCTATTAAACCGGTTTCTGAGAGTATTTCATTTTTCAGAAAAATACAGTCAGCGGAAATTTTAAATTGTGTAGTTGCCGATGTTTCATCAATTTTAAGCAAATCGGTTACCATTAGCATCGGTTTTCTGTGCGGCAGGAATTTTGAAATGTCAATATTTGATGTTTCGTTCAATTTCATTTAAGGGGCCAACACGGTTTTCATTTCGGACGAAGCTATTATTTTTCCATCGCAAATGGTTTCAGCCACAACAAGGGTAACGCCCATTATTTCGTGAAGAATATTTACTGTGGTTGTAAGTTGTTTTCCGAGAGAAGGCAATTCCAAAATTTCAACTTTTTTTATTGCCCCAAAATAGCCTGTTGGCGGAAGTTCCTTTTTTAGAAAAAATTGATAACCCGTGTAAAGCGCAACGGTTTGGGCCATATGCTCTATAAGTCCGGGTTCTGTAAAAAATTCATTTTCAGTGAAAATATTTTCTTCGGAAATTGTTAAACCTCCAACCACTTTTCTATCTTCATAATGAAGTAATTTATCTACCATCACAAACGGGAATTTTTGGGGAATTAATTTCCCTATGAATTCTTTATCCGTTATTTTTTCAGTGAGTAGATTCATTTAACAAACAGTCAAATACGCATAGGAATAAGCGAACCGTGCACTTTCGGGCACCTGCAGCATTATTTTTTCGCCTTTTTTGAGTTTTCCGGAAGCGACCAATTCTTCCAGCATAAGATAGATGGAGCCCGCCCCGACATTTCCAATTTTTTGAAGGTTCAAAAACCACTTTTCCCACGGAAGGTGAAGCCCTTGCCGTTCGTTTTCGTTGTAGAGATTTTCCTTAAAATAATAGGAAGAAATATGAGGCAAATAATAATCTATGTCGTTTTCAGTAATTTTGTGTTTGGCCATTGCCATTCTCATACTTTCTACCCCTTTCTGAAGAATATTTTCTCCCAAAAGTTTCACGTCCTGCTTCATTGCAAAGAGCGATTTTTTTCCCCAAACATCGGCCGGGTATTCGCTCCAAGGTTTTAGGCTTCCGTCCTCAAGTTTGTCGCCTCCAGCATACATACAAGTTTCCAGCTCAAAAGCGTAACTGTAGCCTTCCATCCATTCAATTTTCAAGGGAGTTTTACCTTTTGGCTCACTTTCCAAAAGAAATGCGCCGGCGCCATCAGAAAGCATCCAGCGAAGAAATTCCTTATTAAAGGCAAGAATTGGGTTTTCTTCCAATTCATGCATATGTGCCACTTCATCTTCAAAAATTTCTGATTTCATCCAAGAAGAAGTACGCTCTGACCCAGTACAAACTGCGTTGTTTACCTGTTCAGATTTTATGGCCATAAAGCCGTATTTCAATGCATTCATTCCACTGCAACAAGCGCCACTTGGGGAATTCACTTCAAGGTTTCCATTCTTTAAAAACCCGTGCACCATAGTTGCGTGACTAGGTAGAATTTGATCCGGACTGGAAGTTCCGCAGGATAAAAGTTCAATATCGTTCTTTGAAAAAGTATCATCGCAAAGCCCTTTTACAGCTTCCGCGGTAAGTTGGGCGTTATTATGGGTAACGTCGCCATTTTCATCAATGGCGTAGTAACGTGTTTTAATTTGATTGTTTCGAAGAATAATCCGACGTGCCTTGGAGGTCTTTCCGTTTATTACTCCCAATTTTTCTTCCATAGCTTCATTTTCTACCGGTTCGTTGGGTAAAAA
>JBBQQN010000134.1:0-6357 GCA_038215845.1 Flavobacteriales bacterium
ATCAATATTCTGATCTGTTGGTGAAATAAATATATAATTGTTCACCGCATTGTAAAAACCATTGGCAAAAATTTCCACATGTTCATTTCTATATTCAACCGAAAGATCTGCTTGAAAATTTTGCTCATTTTCTAAATCCTGATTTCCTTTTTCATAACGAAATGTCCCTTCATGAATTCCGTTTGAAGTTAATTCTGCCAAGTTTGGCGCCCTAAAACCACTGGCCAGGTTTATTCGGGTAGAGATTTTTTCAAATAAATATATTTTAGCTCCAGCGGCTGCGGTAAAGCTGGTAAAGGTTTTGCTTAAAGCTGGAATGAAATCTGGAGCCGTTATATCTCTGGCGGCTTCACTTTCTATTTTCCGAAGATCAAAACGAACTCCGGCCTGAAAATCCACTTTTTCCAAATGATAGTGTGAGGTTGCAAGAAGCCCTGCATCCGTGGTTTTCGCATTAGGAATTAAAATTTCTTCTCCTCCGTTTTTGTTGCTTTGAAACATTCCCTGTAATCCTACAATGGTTTCAAACTTGCCTAATTGCGGAAGGTTATATTTTATGTCGTAATTGAAAGTGTTCAGTTTTAATCGAAGCGCCGCAACATTAGTGTCATCTTCATATTCCCGCCGATCATTGAACAAATAACCTCCTTTAATATCAAGGCTTGAATTTTTGAAAAACAACGTGTTATCAAGACTTAAAATGTGATTATCAATTTCCTGAAAGGGAAGTTCGAGATCTTTGGACCGAGTTTGTTCTCCAATTTCCTCAGCAATTCCAATATTGGAACGGTTGTAGTTATACCTGAGCGTAGAATGGAATTTTACCCCTTGGTATTGCACCCCCGTTTTTAAATCCTTTTCATTGAAACGACTATTAGTAACACGATAGTCGTCCCCAGTTTTATAATCGCTATGCGATGCAAACGCTCCTCGAGCTAGAAATTTTAATTTATTGCCCGATGTTTTTACTCCAACATTTGTAGATGTTCCCAAGGTGTTTGAATAATAAGTACTGCTAATATCGCCAGTCGTTTTGCCGGAGGGGGCAAATTTTTCAGGGTTTAGGTAGAGAACTCCACCCAAGGCATCGCTTCCGTAAAGAAGAGAGGCGGGCCCTTTTATGACTTCAACACTTTCTATCCCAGAATCATTTACACCTAAACCATGTTCATCCCCAAATTGTTGATTTTCGAGACGAACTCCCTGTGAATATGTTAACACTCGGTTTGAGCTCAGCCCTCTAATAACGGGCTTTCCTATCCCAATTCCGGTACTTATAGTTTCCACACCAGCAATATTTGAAATGCCATTGGCAAGCGTAACGGAGCCTGCTGCCTTTAAATCATCAGCTGAAATGCGTTCCACTTTCATCACATTATCCCTTTGCAATTGGTGAAAAGGAGTGGAAACAATTACTTCCTCCATTTCTACCACACTTTCTGCAAGTTGGATGTTTGCTTTAATGGAGGTATTATTATTAAAACTAATTTTCTTGGAAGTGGTAGTATATCCCAAGGAAGAAAAAATTACGTTGTAAGTGCCGTCGGGGATATTTTTTAAAAGGTAGTTCCCGTCAAAATCTGCTGCAGCACCTTTTTCCAATTGGGGAATATAAATAGTAGCAGAAACAGGTTTGTTTTTTTCTAAGGAGGTTATTTTCCCCATTAGGGAATTTTGTGAACTTGCCGCGGTAAAAATAAATAATACCCCAAGCAAGCATAAATAATATTTCATACTTTCTTGAATTAAAAATTAAAATGTGTGATTTAAAATTTGTGAAAAATCAAGAAAATAGGGGAGGACCGCGTAAAAGGTAGTGGAAAGAAGAAGAGGTGGTTTCGGTAAAAAAATATTCGATTTCAGTTTTGTGAAACGTTTCAATTTTATTAAAAGCGAATAAATTTTCGGGGGAATAATTAAAGGTGGAAAAATGAAAATCACAAATAGCACAATTAAGTTTTGTTTTGTGAATGTGCGTTGAAAAGTTGTTGCAGACTTTGTGCTCATGGCCTTCCAATGCATGCGCAAATTGCACCATTGTGGGCATCAGTAATGCCAGCACGAATGCTATTGAGCTAATTTTCCTAAATAGTTGTTCTCTAAAATTCATTAATTTTTAAACAAAAATCGTAAACCCATTCGGCGAAGCATCATTTTTTCAAAGTTCAAAAAAAAAATTAATTCTCCAAAAATCCATCCAAAAAACACCAACAATACTTGATAAATGGGAAGTATTATAAGTATTCTGAAAGGCCAGTAAATATACCAACCCATTTCTTTTTTAATTTCAAATGCTTCCGTTATGGGTGCCGCAAGCTTGGCTGCGGAACTTCCGGTAATGGCAAAGACCAGTAGTATTATAAAAAGTTGAGCGTTGGTTTTAATATTCCAACGTTTTTTTAGCCTTTTCAATTTCTTCCTCCTATAAATTTCTGGTTGTATTTATCCTGAAAGTATACAAAGTAGTTATAGAGAAGATAATTTACTTCGTATCCATAATCCACAGTTGGGTCATAATTTATTTGATCTGTGTAGAGATTATTGGAAAATCGTTGAGGCTGCAGTACACGGTTATTATATTCCGAAACAAATAACCTGTTTTTGCTTTCTAAAGTTGGTTGCCCATAAAATCCTCTTGGGGGTTGTGAAATCAACCAGGATTGAAAGCCTGGTTCAATAATTATTATTTCATATTCCAAACTGTCATTTGCAATACGAACCGTATCGTTTTTGACTATTCCTGTATTGGAATTATCCTTTATATTGCTATTCCCCGAACCGCAACTATATATTGCGATGGAAAGTGAAAGAAGAAGTAGAATTGTTTTCATGATATTTTATTTTATCAAATTTAATAAATGTAAGATGAAGATAGGTCACTTTAACTTTGATTTAAAAAAATACCACCTTGCAAATAGCGCAAAGCGGTATTTAAAAAATAATTTAACAGCTTATTTCCCGAAGAGGCCACCTAAAAAGCCTCCTTTTTTCTTTTTTCCACCCCCGAAAACCATTCCAGCTATATCGTCAAGAACGCTTCCGTCGCCATCGGCATCAAGCAATGTTTCGATAAGCGATCGATCGTGATTTGTATTTTTTCCCAAGACCGAGCCCAATAAATTGCCTATTCCGCTTTCTCCTACATTATCCTTGCGCTTTTGGTTTCCAAGCACTCCCATTAGAACGGGGGCAGCCATTTTTATTATTTTCCCAACCGAGTCCGCATCAACCCCACTGGTCTTGCTAATATTTTGCTCAACTCGCTGTTGGTTGCCACCAAGCACATGTTTTAATATTCCAGCACCGTCATTAAGCAGACTCGAATCGGCATTTTCACCGCCCAATAATCCGCTTAACTGATTTAAAACCGATCCATCATGACGACTGTCTTCTAGGGCATTGTTCAAATTTTGGGCTCCCTGCGGCGTTGCTGCATTGCGCTGCATAGCTCCCAAAATAACGGGTAGTGCCATGCTTAAAACATTGGCAGTTTTATCTGCTGACTGCCCTGTTTGGGCACTTGCGCCGTCGATGAGTTTTTTACCTACGTCGCTACTTAAAAGATCCAATATAGAAGCCATCTTATTTATTTTTAGATTGTTATATCTAAAAGTAATAAAAAAGGCTATGCCTTGGCGAGAATATTTATTATTTGTTCTGCAAGCTCGGTACCAATTCTATCCTGTGCTTCATCGGTTGCTGCTCCTATATGTGGTGTAAGTGAAATTTTTTCGTTCATCAATACTTTTATTGAGGGGGTAGGTTCTAGCTCAAAAACATCTAATGCCGCAAATGAAATTTTTCCATCCTCAAGTCCTTCCAATAAAGCCTTTTCATTTAGAACTCCACCTCGTGAAGCATTTACAATGCCCACGCCGTCCTTCATATTTGAAATTTCTTCTTTTCCAATTAAGTAACCTGTTTGTGAAGGAACGTGCAGGGTTATGAAATGACTATGTTTGATTAATTCTGAAACCGGTTCGGTTTTTATTTTTAGGGTTATTTTTTGACCATCATAAAAATCCAATGAAATATCCGCTTCCCCAATATGGCTGTCACTTGCAATTACTTTCATTCCACACCCTAAAGCTATTTTGGCAACTTCTCGTCCAATCCTTCCAAAGCCTATAATCCCCAATGTCTTGCCTCGTAATTCTCTTCCGCCACCGTAATTTTTTTTCAATTCATTAAATTTGGTATCGCCATCCAAAGGCATATTTCGGTTGGAGTTGTGTAAAAATCGAACGCCTCCAAATAAATGTGCAAAAACAAGTTCCGCAACGGAGGCAGAGGAAGCAGATGGAGTATTTATTACTTCAATTCCTTTTTCAATTGCATAATCCACATCAATATTGTCCATACCTACACCACCTCGACCAATAATTTTAAGAGAAGGGCAGTTGTCTATAATATCTTGTCTAACTTTTGTGGCACTGCGCACCAAAAGGACTTCTACTTTATGTTCGTTAATGTAATTTTGAAGTTGCTCCTGTGCCACGTGCACAGTCAATACTTCAAATCCCGCTTTTTCGAGCATTTTTATTCCAGTAGTTGAAATTCCGTCGTTTGCTAATATTTTCATTTGAAAAGTAACTGATTTATTAATTATTGAGTTATTCTCCCTTTAGGGGTTGTGGCTTTATGCACCCTTTTCCACAGCTTCCATTACGTCCACCAATACTTGGACGCTTTCCAGTGGCAACGCATTATACATAGAAGCCCTATAGCCGCCAACACTTCGGTGGCCATTTAATCCAACTATTCCAGCCTGTTTTAAGTGGGCGTCAAAAGTTTCCTTTAACTGATCATTTCTTAGGTTGAAGGTGGCATTCATTTTAGATCTGTCTGCCTTGTTTTCAACAAAACCTTCAAATAAAGGATTTCGGTCCACTTCTGCATACAAAAGCGCAGCTTTTTGATTGTTTATTTTTTCAATTGCCGAAATGCCTCCCAAATCTTTCAGCCACTGCAGAGTCAACATTGAAACATAGACGGGAAATACCGCCGGAGTGTTAAACATGCTTTCTTTTTCTATATGTACTTTATAGTCAAGCATGGATGGAATAGCGCGGGAAACTTTCCCTAAAATTTCTTCTTTAACAACCACTAAAGTGGTTCCTGCCGGGCCCATATTTTTTTGCGCTCCGGCGTAAATCAAACTGAATTTTGAAAAATCCAATTGGCGTGAAAATATATCGCTGCTCATATCGCAAACCATTGGGACATCAGTTTCCGGAAAGCTCGGCATCTGGGTTCCGAATATGGTATTATTGCTAGTGCAGTGGAAATAATCCACATCACTTGGAATGTTATAATTTTTAGGGATAAAATTGAAATTTTCACTTTTTGAAGTTGCCACTTCTACCACTTCGCCCAAGATTTTTGCTTCCTTTATGGCTTTATCGCTCCAAGTTCCGGTATTGAGGTAAGCCGCTTTATTTTCCAAAAGATTGTAAGCTGCCATCAAAAATTGTAAGCTAGCTCCACCTTGTAAAAACAGTGCCTGATAGCCTTTATTTTGAAGTCCTAAATGCTCCAATGCCAAGCTACGGGCTGTGTCCATTACTTCCACAAAATCTTTCCCTCTATGGGAAACCTCGATCAATGAAAGTCCAGAATCATTAAAATTTAAAACTGCCTCGGCAGATTTTTGCAAAACCGTTTGTGGCAAAATGCAGGGACCTGCACTAAAATTGTGTTTTTCCATAGTGTGAAAATTTATAATACAAAGATGTAAATTATGTGCCTAAAAAGGTGGGATTTAAGAATATTTTATTAATGAAGTTTCAACAGAAATTCAACTGTATCCACGCCATCGGCATAATCCCACAACATGGGGTTTTGGGCTTTTCCGAAAGGAATTTCCCCGGGCAAGCCAGCCTTTGAAACTTTGCATTGTATATTTTCGGATTGTGCAGCCAATTCTTTTTTTACGTTTTCCAAAGAAGCATATTTTTCATAAAAAATTACCGAAATAGGAGAGGAGAAGCCCGCGTCTTCTTTCAGTAAAAGGAATTCGTTGTCCAACAATGGAAAACTGTCCATTAAATAGACCGCTTTGTTATAATCGTAATTGTTGATGTATTTGTGGTTATGGATAATTTCTTTCCAAGTAAAAATTGCCTTAAAGAATTTTTCAAAATCATAATTTTCTGGGACATATAATTTTGAAACATTTCGGCAGCCCAACCCAAA
The DNA here is from genome assembly GCA_038215845.1 of Flavobacteriales bacterium. Lineage (GTDB taxonomy): Bacteria > Bacteroidota > Bacteroidia > Flavobacteriales > Flavobacteriaceae > Aequorivita. The sequence continues at coordinate 6,196 of JBBQQN010000134.1, forward strand.
ATATTGGAAAATATCATTAGCCAAATACTGCAGTTCTTCCTCTGTTTCATTTCCATTCAAAACTGCCACCGAATTTCTGTTTTTGCGGATTATATTGGGATACTTCCCAAAATAATAATCAAAATAACGCGAAGTATTGTTGCTCCCCGTGGCAATAACCGC
>JBBQQN010000135.1:0-6305 GCA_038215845.1 Flavobacteriales bacterium
GGCCTTGTTACAGGCGCAATAGTCTTTGTGGTAGCCATTACGGGTTGCTGTTGGGCTTTTAGGGAAGAAATAGAAAGTCTTTACGGCGACTATAAAAAAGTGGAGCCGCAAAAAGCAGCCATTTTAACCCCAACGGAAGCAAAAGATATAGCACATGATGTCTTTCCCAAAAATCACATTCACGGCACTCTTTTTAGAAAGGCCGATGATGCCATAGAGGTTATTTTTTATGATGCTAAACCGGAGTTTTACCAAAGTGTTTTTTTAAATCCATATTCCGGGAAGGTAATTCAGGTTGACGATCATCTTTCAGGGTTTTTTCCGTTTATCCTAAAAGGGCATATGCGTTTGTGGCTTCCTAAGGAAATAGGCGAGCAAGTAGTGGGAGTCTCTATATTAATTTTCATTTTAATAATCATTTCAGGCTTTTTATTATGGCTTCCCAAAAAGCGGAAAAACCTAAAGCAACGCATAAAATTTGACTGGAAGAAAAGCACTAAATGGAAACGCAAGAATTTCGACTTACATTCCATAATAGGGTTTTACGTGTGTTTCCTATCTTTGATTTTAGCACTTACAGGCTCCGTGATGTCCTATAATTGGTTAAGATACGGGATATATAAATCAATTGGCGGTGAAAAGGAGACGCTTTTTATCATTCCCAAAAGCCAAAGCGAAAAATTAGAAACCAATGGATTAAAACCCATGGATCTTTTAATTACAAAACTTCAAAAAGAATCGCCCAATGCGAAAGCTTTTGAACTTCATTATCCCAGTACCCCAGAGGAAAGTATATATGTGGAAGTTTCCAATAGTGAGGGTTTGTACTATGATGCCGATTACAGATTTTTTGACCAAAACACGCTGGAAGAAATAGAAACCCCCAGCATATATGGAAAATACAAAGATGCAAAGGTAGCCGACAAAATCCTGCGTATGAATTACGATATCCATATAGGAGCCATTGGAGGAATTACAGGGAAAATAATTGCTTTTTTAGTAAGTTTTCTAATCGCCAGCCTACCTGTTACTGGAGTTTTATTGTGGTACGGTCGAAATTACAAAAAGAAGAAAAAAAAAGGATGTAGGGTATAGGCTTTATGCTGTTTTGTGAATTTGTAAATTTTTCTCTTTTTATCTATGCTTTTGGTAACGATACTCAGGAAAATATAACCGAAACTGTCAGTTCGAGTGTTTTTTATCGAAGCGATAGCTAAGATAACAAATGTATCGAGAACAGCTGCTAATAAAGATCTAACAAAAAAAGGTCTCATTATAAATTTGAAACCGCTGCTCTCTTTCAAATTCACTCGGTCTAAAATCTTATTTTTATTCTTTTGATATTACTTGCCCTCATGATGGTACCTACCTTGGCAGATTGCCTTACTTTGTCCCTTCGGCTCCGCTCAGGAAAGGTAGTCGCTGCACTACTTCGCAATGACACTTTTAAGGAACCTAATAGAAAAAATACCTAGTTTATGTTTTTACAAAAGATTCGACTATATTTAATATAGAAATTTTAGAAGTTACAAGGGTTCCAACTTTGGCGCTTCTTTTCAGATAAATCCGTTGGCTGCCATTTGTTTGAAATCATGGTAAATTATAAATTAGTTAAACTGGCTTAATATGTAACAAATCTTTTAATATAAAATCAAATATTATGAAGCTAGCAACTCAATTCTTTCTTTTCTTGACAATTATATTATGGGCGAATATTATTGGAGCTATTACATATTCGCATATTGCTTTCTTTCCAAGCTATCTTTCTCATTTACCGGAATCATCAATCTTGGTTAATGGAATTTACCCTATTGAAGAGAGCAAGTTTTGGATGATGATCCACCCCCTAACGATCCTTTCACTAATTATAACTCTTCTCCTGAATTGGAAAAATAATTCCCGAAGAAAATACCTTTTAGTTAGTTTGGGAATTTATGCCTTTGCTTTGATTGCCACTTTCACCTATTTTCTTCCTGAGTTGGGTGCTTTTAGGGAAAGTGATAGTGCAACAACAATTTCTTCAGCAGAATGGCTTGCTCGCGGACTAAGGTGGCAACATTTAAGCTGGATTAGAGGATTCGGTATGTTCATCGGGTTTTTGATGCTACTAATTGCTGTAACTAAAAAAAGAACTCATTAGACGCAAACATCCCGATGGTAATTACGCCCTCAGTAGCGATCGCATGTCTTTCTAACTATAATTAAACTATTTGATGAGGCAAAAGATACTATTATATTGATTTCGTCCACTGGTCCCGCCCGTGGCTCCCACATAGTGTATATCCAAACATAAACTGCACGAGCGAGACGCTCACTAGCGTTTATTGTGTATACTATGCCATGTATTCCTGTTGCCCATAATATGAAAAAATTATAAAATCAATTGGAAATAGGATTTATTTTTTAAACCACAAATTATAAACTATGGGATTTAATATTGTATTATTTGAACCGGAAATACCTATGAATACAGGAAATATTGGTCGCCTAAGTTTGGGATCGGGCTCAAAACTACATTTGGTAAAACCCTTTGGTTTTGAATTGGACGATAAGCGATTAAAAAGAGCTGGCCTAGATTACTGGAAGCATATTTCCCTCTTTATTTATGAAAGTATTGACGACTTTTATTCAAAAAACATAGGGGAGAATTTTGTGTACTTCTCCAGCCATGGAACCCAAGATTACTGCACAATTGATTTCAAAGACGAAATGTTTCTGATATTTGGGAAAGAATCAATGGGTTTGCCAGAAAATATAGTGGCAGAAAATTCCAAGTTAGTATATAACATCCCTATTAAAAGTCCTCATATCCGAAGTTTAAACTTGGCCAATGCCGTTGGCATAGTGGTCTATGAAGGGATACGAAGTTTAAGAACACAAACCCGCGATAATTAATTACCTTTCGTCTTCAACGGAACTGTAAAACAGTTGTTTATTTAGCCTGTTGTGCTATAATTGTTAATAGGAATTTTAGTAAAAAAGAGAATAAAATGTTGTGGCAGTATATATTAGTTTTTTTAGGAGCGCTATTATTTGATATAGTTCCTTTTCCTTTCCCACCTGCATTTACAATAATGATGTTCCTACAGCTTATTTTTGGATTGAATCTGTGGGTAGTTATTATAATAGGAGTCGCTGGCTCTGTTTTGGGTAGATACATTTTACTTTTATATGCTCCATTATTAGGAAAAAAATATTTAAAAGAATCAAAAAATAACGACATTCAATTTCTTGGTGCTAAAATGAAACAGAATAAATGGAAGGGTCAGGCAATTGTTCTTGCATATTCCCTTTTGCCACTTCCCACTACACCTCTTTTTTTGGGAGCGGGCATTTCAAGATTGAAACCCATTTATGTGATGCCCGCATTTATTGTTGGCAAATTTACAAGTGATACCCTTGCTTTACACTTAGGTAAATACGCTTCAGAAAATATTGAGACCATTATCGATAATACCCTTTCATGGCAATCAATTGCAAGCTTGATATTGAGTTTATTGTTTCTTTTCGCTCTTTTGTTTATTGACTGGCGAAATCTGATTCAAACCAAAAAGTTGGTTATAAATTATAAAATATGGAAGTAAAATAACTTATCTAAATAGCGTATAAAGTGTGCAAATAGAAAAGCTGGTTTATTATATATCTACAAAAGGAAAGGGGCGACCCCATAGAAAACTGATCCCATAGTGCTAAGTTCCTCTTATATTTATCACTTTCCACTAAAAGCCTGACTATCTTTGCCGAAAATTATTTTATGCCCAATACATTTTCCGATTTAGGAATCAACGCCCAATTACAACAAAGTTTAACTGACTTAAAGATTACCGTACCCACGACTATCCAGGAAAAGTTAATCCCAGTTGTATTGACTCAAACCAAGGATGTTGTCGCCCTTGCTAAAACAGGAACGGGAAAAACTGCTGCCTTTGGTTTACCATTACTTCAGTTGATAGATTCTGAAAACACAGGTGTACAAGCAGTAATTCTAGCTCCTACCCGCGAACTGGGACAGCAGATTTACGCCAATCTTGTTTCCTTTGCTTCACATAGCCCAGCCATTTCCATTGCCTCCCTTTGCGGTGGTATTCCCATAAAACCACAGATAGAACGTTTGCAGGCCCCAACCCATATTGTTGTGGCCACCCCAGGCCGATTGGTCGATCTGGTAAAGCGCAACGCCATTGATATCAAAAACATTACGTACTTGGTGCTGGATGAGGCCGATGAAATGGTGACCGCCCTAAAAACTGATTTGGATTCCATTATGGACGGAATTCCCAAAAAAAGAAGAACGCTTTTATTTACGGCCACTATGCCTGGCGCCATTAAGCAATTGGTGCAAAATTATATGAGCAAGCACGTGGTGCATGTGGAAGCCGATATGGCTACCATGGGCCATCAAGGCATAGACCATCAATATGTGGTGGTGGAACCCATTGAAAAGCTGGAGGTGTTGCTTCACTTTCTGAATTCCCGGGAAGGGGAGCGGGGGATTATCTTCTGCAAGACCAAAGCCGCCGTCAATAAATTGGGAAAAAATCTGGCCATCAACAAATTTCGTTCAGGCGCTATTCACGGTAGCCTTACCCAAGCCATTCGCGATAGAGTTATGGGCCAATTTAGGGAAGGGCATATTGATATCTTGATAGCTACCGATCTTGCTGCCCGTGGCTTGGATGTAAAGGAAATTTCCTATGTTATCAATTACCACTTACCAGACACTTACGAAACCTACGTCCACCGAAGCGGACGGACGGCTAGGGCAGGGGCAAAGGGCTTTTCTTTGACCATCTTGCAACCCGAGGAAGTTTTTGAAATTCCTGAGTTTGAAGCTGAATTGGGTCTCACTTTTAAGGAATTCAAAAAACCCGATGCCCAAAGCACCGAGGAAAACAATACGTTGTTATGGGCGAAAAAGATTTTTAAGACTAAACCAAACCGCACCATTTCGGCTGAGTTTAAGGAAAAAATAAGCACCGTCTTCCACCATTTGACCAAGGAAGAGTTAGTGGACAAAATATTGGCCTTTCAGTTAGCGCAAACCAATACCCCAATTCCCAAGGAAGAAACCCCTCAAAAGGAAACCAAAAAGAAAAAGAAGAAACAATAGCCATGGCGAAAATAGTAAAAGACCAACAGGATATTTTAGCCAAGCTAAATATCCAAGCCTTGAACCCCATGCAGGAAGAGGCCATCGGCATTATTGAAAAATCTGCGAACACTATGCTGCTTTCGCCCACAGGTACCGGGAAAACCTTGGCTTTTTTATTGCCAATTCTTAAAAATCTGGATCCTGATAATAACGAAGTACAAGTACTCATTGTGGTCCCAACACGCGAACTTGCTATACAGATTGAGCAGGTGGTACGCGATATGGGTTCCGGTTTTAAAGTAAATGCGGTTTACGGCGGTCGCGCCAAGAGTAAGGACAAGATAGAATTAAAACATTCGCCTGCCATTTTAGTAGGCACGCCGGGAAGAATATTGGATCATTTTGAGGACGATCGGTTTTCAAAGGAAAGCATCAAAACCTTGGTGTTGGACGAGTTTGACAAATCTTTGGAAATAGGTTTTGAGACTGAAATGATGGGGATTATCGAGGAATTGCCAAACATCAGCAAAAGGATACTTACTTCAGCTACTAAAGGCGTGGGCATCCCAAGCTTTGTGAAATTGGACAATCCCGTTATTATCGATTATTTATCCGAAAAAATTGACCCAAAACTTGCTATCAAAATAGTAGTTTCTCCTGATAAGGATAAGTTACAAACTTTGTTGGACCTCGTATTACATCTAGGCAACCAACCCGGGATCATCTTTTGTAATTTTAAGGATAGTATTGAAATAGTAAGTTCCTTTCTTGAACAAAATAACGTAAGCCATACCTGCTTTTCAGGCGGGATGGAACAAAAGGATCGGGAGCGTACGCTTATAAAATTCAGAAATGGTACCAGCCAGATTTTGGTAGCCACCGATTTGGCCGCTCGAGGTATTGATATCCCTGAATTAAAGTTTATCATTCACTACGAAATGCCACATTCCGTAGAGGAATTCACCCATAGAAATGGAAGAACCGCCCGTGTAAATGAAAAAGGTACTGCCTACGTGCTGAAATGGAAAAACCAACTTCTTCCTGACTTTATGGAAAAAACGGAAGGAATAGCCATCGATAAACAAGCCCCGCGAAAGGCACAGTATTGGGAAACCCTATTTATTTCTGGCGGAAGAAAGGATAAAATTTCCAAGGGCGATATTGCCGGCATGTTCTTTAAACAAGGCAATCTCAACCCAGACCAATTGGGCAC
>JBBQQN010000136.1:0-6272 GCA_038215845.1 Flavobacteriales bacterium
TATCAACCTTAAAAAGGCTTCGGAAAAAATTCGTCAGGAATTACAGGCTTCCGCAGAAACGCAGGAAATCTCTTCCGAAGAAATAAAGGAAAACATCGCCACGCTGGAGGAAGCACCTTTTGTGCACCTTCACAACCATTCGCAGTTTTCAATTCTACAGTCAACTTCCAGCACCTTGGATTTGGTAAATGCTGCAGCGGCCAACAATATGCCCGCCGTTGCGCTTACAGATTCCGGAAATATGATGGGCGCATTCCACTTTGTGCAAGCGGTCCATAATTACAACAAATCCCTAGCAGAAGAGGATGCAGCAAAACAAATAAAGGGAATTGTGGGCTGTGAATTTTTTGTGTGTGAAGACCATCTCAACAAAAATCATAAGGATAACGGATATCAAGTAGTGTTGCTCGCCAAAAACAAAGCGGGTTACCACAATTTGGCCAAAATGGCTTCCATTGCCTATACCGAAGGATTTTATTACGTGCCACGGATTGACAAAAATATAGTCGAAAAATACAAAGAAGACATCATTGTGCTTACCGGTGGAATTTATGGGGAAGTGCCTTCAAAAATTCTCAACATTGGCGAAGTCCAAGCCGAAGAAGCCCTGGTTTGGTGGAAGCAAATGTTTGGTGAAGATTTGTATGTGGAAATTATGCGGCACGATCAAGAAGATGAAAACCGTGTAAATGAGGTACTGGTTAGTTTGTCGAAAAAGCACGAAGTAAAACTTGTGGCCTGTAACAATACCTATTATATCAATAAGGAAGATGCCAATGCCCATGATATTTTGTTGTGTGTAAAAGACGGCGAAAAGCAGGCAACCCCTATTGGCCGCGGGCGGGGTTATAGATACGGGCTTCCCAATGAGGAATATTATTTCAAGAGTCCTGATGAAATGAAACTTTTGTTTAAAGATCTTCCGGAAGCCATCAGCAATATTCAAGAGGTGGTTTCAAAAATTGAATCCTACAGTTTGATGCGGGATGTACTGTTGCCGAATTTCGGCATTCCCTCTGAATTTTTGGATAACGGAGATGTAGACGGCGGTAAACGTGGTGAAAATGCTTATTTAAAATTTCTCACTTATGAAGGGGCGAAAAGACGATATCCAGATTTAACCGAGGAGATTAAGCAGCGCCTCGACTTTGAGCTGGATGTAATTGCAAATACGGGCTATCCGGGCTACTTTTTGATCGTGCAGGATTTTATTGCCGAAGCGCGAAAGATGGATGTTTCCGTTGGGCCGGGCCGTGGCTCGGCTGCCGGAAGTGCGGTGGCCTATTGTTTGGGCATCACAAATATTTGCCCTATTAAATATGATTTGCTTTTTGAGCGTTTCCTAAATCCGGATCGTGTGAGTATGCCCGATATTGATATCGATTTTGATGACGAAGGCCGAAGCAAGGTAATGGACTACGTAATCCAGAAATACGGAAGCAACCAAGTGGCGCAGATTATTACCTACGGAACAATGGCCGCCAAATCTTCCATTCGCGATACCGCCCGAGTTTTGGACTTGCCTTTGAACGAAGCCGATAGAATTTCGAAGCTTATCCCGAATATGACCAAACTGAATAAAATATTCGGTTTGACGGATGCAGAATTGAGAAGTCGTTTCCGCAGTGATGAGCTTCCTAAAGTAAACGAGCTTTTAAATCTTGCCGAAGGAAGTGATTTGGAAGCGCAAACAATAAACCAAGCAAAAATTCTTGAAGGTTCTGTTCGGAATACCGGAATTCACGCCTGCGGGGTAATTATTACGCCCAGTGATATTACGGATTTTGTTCCCGTAGCTACTGCAAAGGATTCAGATTTATACGTTACCCAATTCGACAACTCTGTTGTGGAAAGCGCAGGCTTACTGAAGATGGATTTCTTGGGTCTGAAAACGCTTACCTTAATTAAGGATACCGTAAAACTTGTAAAGCACAAACACAATATTGATCTGGATCCGGATGAATTTCCGCTGGATGACGAAAAAACCTACGCCCTTTTCCAAAAAGGGGAAACAGTCGGCATTTTTCAATATGAATCTGCCGGGATGCAGAAACATATGAAAGATCTAAAACCTACGGTTTTTGCGGATCTTATTGCAATGAACGCGCTTTATCGTCCGGGTCCGATGGAATATATTCCCAGTTTCGTAAAGAGGAAACACGGCGAAGAAGAAATTGAGTATGACCTTCCGGTAATGGAAGAGTACTTAAAGGAAACGTATGGAATTACGGTCTATCAAGAGCAGGTGATGTTGCTTTCGCAGAAATTGGCAGGATTTACCAAAGGTGAAGCCGATGTTTTGCGAAAAGCGATGGGGAAGAAACAAAAATCGGTCCTAGATAAAATGAAACCGCAGTTTGTAGCCCAAGCGGCTGAACGTGGCCACGATGCCGAAAAATTGGAGAAAATCTGGAAGGATTGGGAAGCATTTGCCAGTTATGCCTTTAACAAATCGCATTCCACTTGCTATGCATGGATTGCCTACCAAACAGCTTATTTAAAAGCGCATTATCCTGCAGAATACATGGCTGCAGTGCTTTCAAATAATATGAGCGATATTAAGCAGATCACCTTTTTTATGGATGAATGCAAAAGGATGGGGCTTACAGTTTTGGGCCCAGATGTAAATGAATCCTTTCACAAATTCACGGTTAATGATGAAGGAGCGGTACGTTTTGGAATGGGCGCCGTAAAAGGCGTGGGTGGAAATGCCGTGGCAACTATTGTAGAACACCGAAAGGATGGAAAATACAAGTCGGTTTTTGATTTGGCAAAAAGGATCGACCTTCGTTCAGCAAATAAAAAGGCTTTTGAAAACCTGGCACTTGCGGGCGGTTTTGATAGTTTTGATACCCACCGTGCACAATATCTTCACGACGATGGCGATGGGATAATGTTTATTGAAAAAGTGCTGCGCTACGCGGCAAAATATCAGGAAACTGAAAATTCTTCCCAGGTAAGTCTTTTTGGCGATGCCAGCGATGTTCAAATTCCTGAACCCGAGGTTCCGCCTTGCGAGGAATGGGGAACGATGAAAAAATTAAAACAGGAAAGGGAAGTGGTTGGCGTTTATATTTCTGGACATCCGTTGGACGATTTCAAAATTGAAATGAAAACCTTTACCAACTGCAAGGTTTCGGATTTTAACCGGTTGGAGGATTTTCTGAATAAAGAAATGTGCTTCGGGGGCGTGGTAAGCGATGTGCAGCACCGCGAATCAAAAGCCGGAAAGGGGTGGGCCATTTTCACGGTTGAAGATTATGAGGACAGTTATGATTTCAAAATTTTTGGGGAGGAGTATTTAAAATGGCGTCATTTCTTGGTTCCGAACAGTTTTATATACGGCCGTGTTTTTGTAAAAGAGGGTTGGACCAACCGCGATACAGGGAAAAAAGGGGAGCCGCGCTTGCAGTACAACACCATTCAACTGCTGCACGATGTAATGGAAAACCACGCAAAAAAATTGACGCTTCAAATTCCCATAAATGAATTGAAGGATGAAAAAATCGCTTCGCTCAAAGATTTGATGAAGCTTCACAAAGGTGATAAACAGCTCCACTTCATAATTTATGAAATGGAAGAAAAAGTGAAGCTAACAATGCCCAGCAGAAAAACCAAGATCAACATTTCAAAAGAACTGTTGGATGCCTTGGCAGAAGAGCAGATAAGTTATCGGTTAAATTAAGAATAATAGTACGCTCACAAATAGAATAAAATGATAAACCTATTGGTTAATGTAATGTTAGCACGGTAAGTTTTCGAAAAAAATATGACTACTTTTGTGTATTAAATAAAAAACAAGATTATGGCTTTAGAAATAACAGACGCAACATTTGAGGAAACCGTTTTAAAGAGTGACAAACCAGTATTGGTTGACTTTTGGGCGGCTTGGTGTGGACCTTGCCGAATGGTAGGGCCAATCATTGAAGAAATAGGCAAAGAATACGATGGCAAGGCCGTGGTAGGAAAAGTGGACGTGGATGCCAATCAGGAATTCGCAGCAAAATATGGTGTAAGAAATATTCCAACTGTTTTGGTTTTTCAAAACGGAGAAGTGGTGGGCCGTCAAGTTGGCGTTGCTCCCAAGAATGTTTATGCAGAAGCAATAGATGCGCTTCTATAATATTCATTTCAGTAAATAAATTCAACAAAAGGCTTGGCGTATTGCCGGGCCTTTTGTTATTTTAGTAAAATGTCCGGTCGAGCGCTTCCGAAGTTTGGGGAGAGACCTCTTTTTGAAATATCAATCTTATAATTACCTCTCGACTGCGATCGAGGGGACAGAACGAGAACAATGAAAAAAACAGATAAAGTACAGGATACAATTGATGGTAAATTACTGGAGGAACGCAAAATTTTCCTTTGGGGAATGGTTGACGACAAAAGCGCGCGCCACGTGGTGGACCGTTTAATGTATCTTGACGCCTTGAACCACCATGAAATAAAATTCTATATTAATAGTCCTGGGGGCTACGTAACATCGGGTTTCTCAATTTATGATACCATGCGCGAAATAAAAAGTCCGGTTTCTACCATTTGTACCGGTCTTGCGGCTTCCATGGGAAGTATCTTGCTTTCAGCTGGTGAAAAAGGGAAAAGGTTTATCCAACCGCATGCCCGCGTAATGATTCACCAACCTAGCGGTGGTACTCGTGGCGTTGCCAGCGATATTGAAATTACCGCACAGGAAATTTTAAAGACTAAGGAAATCAGTGCGAGGATACTTTCCGAAAATTGCGGCCAGGATTTTGAAAAAATAATGAAGGATTTTAATCGCGATCATTGGATGGGTGCGGAAGAATCTGTTTCTTATGGGATAGTGGATAAAATTTTAAACAACTAATTTTCTATCAATTCCAAAAGAAGAAATCTTTTTGAACATACAAAAAGAAATAAACAGCCCTTCGACTTCCCTTAGTTTTACAACATGAATATAGAGAAAGAAGTAAACGAAATTACCGGGTTTAAAAACCTGGAATTGCTTGCGAAACAAGTGGTGGAAGGGTTTATTTCTGGGCTTCACAAAAGTCCTTTTCACGGGTTTTCTGCGGAATTTGCTGAACATAAAATCTACAATAATGGCGAAAGCACCAAGCATATAGATTGGAAACTTTTCGCCAAAACTGATAAGCTTTATACCAAGCGCTACGAAGAGGAAACAAATCTGCGATGCCACTTAATAATTGACAACAGCAGTTCGATGCACTACCCACAATTGAAGCAATTCAATATTAATTCGTTGAATAAAATCGGGTTTTCGGTGTTGGCGTCGGCGGCTATTATGAATCTGATGAAACGCCAACGCGATTCGGTGGGTTTAAGTCTTTACAGTGACGAATATGAGTTTTACGCTTCCGAAAAAGGCAGTGAGCGCCACCATCAAATGCTGCTTCAAAAGCTGAATGGGGCGTTGCTTTCTTCCCAGAAAAACACCCAAACCAAAACTTACGAATACCTGCATTTGATAGCTGAAAAATTGAAACGCCGTTCGTTGGTTTTTCTTTTTACGGATATGCTTCAAAGCGATAGGGAGGCAGAAAAATTGTTTGAAGCGCTTCAGCATTTAAAATACAATAAGCACGAAGTAATACTTTTTCACACTTTTGACAAAAAACGGGAAGTAAATTTCGATTTCAGCAACCGTCCCAAGCGTTTTGTTGATGTGGAAACTGGCGAACATATAAACCTCTACGCAGATAACATTAAATTAAACTACGAAGAAGCGGTTACTAATTACTTTACCGAACTGCAACTTCGCTGTGCACAGTATAGAATAAAGTATGTTTTAACCGATATTAATGAAAGCTTCAACAAGATTCTTACTACCTATTTGGTAGAGCGCCAGAAGTTTGGGTGAATTTAGTTGTGAGTTGTGAGTTGTGAGTTGTGAGCTGTCGGTTGTGAGTTGTCGGTTGTCGGTTGTGAGTTTTTGGTTAATTTGTTGACTTGATTATAGACAGGAGTTAGTTGGTTGTTTTGTAGCTCGTTATGGATTTAAATTGTGTCGTTTTTTGAAGCGAAAGAACAAAAACCAGAATAATTTTAATTTTTTAAATAAATAGTTTGTGGAAATGAAATGGAGTGGTATATTTGCCACCGCTTAATACGGCAAGGGGCTTGTCCCAAAAGGTATGGTAACAATTTTTCACTTTGCCCAGCTGTTGTTGGGGTTTTCCGAAAGGGAAATTGAAAAACTTGGTCTGGTAGTTCAGTTGGTTAGAATACCTGCCTGTCACGCAGGGGGTCGCGAGTTCGAGTCTCGTCCAGACCGC
>JBBQQN010000137.1:0-6152 GCA_038215845.1 Flavobacteriales bacterium
TTCCCTAAAATTTTTCAATCCTTTTTGGTTGCCTACCCGTATCATTGCCGCCACACTAAAGCCCATCGCCACCATAAAAGTCATTGAAGCTATGTTTAAGGCAATCTGGTTTGCCGCTTGTGGATTCTTCCCAAGAATTCCGGAAAGCCAGACAGCCGATGTAAAAATGGCAACTTCAAAAAACATTTGCATCGCCGAGGGAAAACCAAGGTTCAACAGTTTTTTCAGCATGGCTTTGCTGAGTGTGAAAATTTTAATACCCGTAACAAAATAACGCGACTTTTCTTTTCGGCTCAACAAATACCATAAATACCCCACCATCACCACGCGGGAAGCCAAAGTCCCGATGGCAGCACCCACAACGCCAAGTTCTGGTGCACCAAACTTCCCGAAAATAAACATATAGTTTAATATCACGTTTACCACATTCGCCACTATAGTAGCATACATCGGGAAACGCGTTAGGGACATGCCATCACTGAACTGCTTAAACCCCTGAAATATAATCAACGGCACCAAGGAAGCTGCCACCAAGGTCAAATAAGGCATAGCCAAATCAACCACTTCGGGCGGTTGTTTCATTATATACATTAGCGGTTTGGCGGCCATTACCATTGCAAAAAGAGCCAAGCCCAGCACGATACATAAAAACAGTCCGTGCTTAAAGGACGATTTTCCTTTTTCAATATTCCCCTCTCCATCCGCTTCCGCCACCAAAGGCGTTATGGCAGTGGAAAATCCAATACCCAAGGACATGGCAATGAACATAAAACTGTTCCCAAGTGAAACGGCTGCAAGCTCAGCTGTTCCCAACTGCCCCACCATAATATTATCCACCAACGCCACCACTTGGTGCCCGAGCATTCCCAAAATAACGGGGGTTGCCAGTTTGGTGTTATATTTAAATTCGCGGGTGTAATCTGAAAGGGCCAACTATTAAAATTTTTGCGCAAAGATAGTTGTTGCATTTTTTTAAAATGCCATTTGCGAAAAAACTGTTACTTTAATCATTTAAAAAAATAAGTGATGAAAAACACCCAACAGTTGGCAAACCGATTTCGGGAAGTGCTTCTCAATGGTACTTGGGTAGCCAATACCAATTATAAACAGCAATTGGAGAATCTGCCCCTTCAAATAGCAAAGGAAAAAGTGGGAAATTTAAATACCATTGCCATTTTGGCGCAGCACGTTCATTATTATATAAAAGGGGTGTCAGTTGTTTTTAAAGGTGGCTCTTTGGAAATTAGAGACGCATACAGTTTCGATTTTCAACCGATTACTTCGGAAATTGAATGGAAAGCCTTCCTAACCACCTTCTTTAAAGATGCTGAAGAATTTGCAGCCCTCGTAGAGCAACTTCCAGAAAATAGCTTGAACGAGGTATTTACCGATAAAAAATACGGAACTTTCCAACGAAATATTGAGGGTATGATTGAACACTGTTACTACCACCTTGGCCAGATTGTTGTAATAAAAAAGATGATACAAACCCCATAACCCGAAAGTATCAACAAACAACCCTAACCCACAACCCACAACCCACAACCCACAACCCACAACCCACAACTAAATAAATGGCCAGACCCCAACTAAAATCCATTTCCGAAAAAGAAAAGAAAACCAGCGTCAAGGATTCTTTTAAAGCCCTAAAAACCATCCCGCGCTTTTTTCGGGAAATTTACTGCAGCAGTCCCAAACTGTTTCTGCTGAACACCTTTTCCAGACTTATAAATGCTTTCACCCCCGTGGTTATCCTTTGGGTAGGGAAAATGATTATTGACGAAATAATCCTACAGGTTTCTTTACCGGACAAAGATTTCACACAACTGTGGAACTACGTAATAATAGAATTCTCCGTCGCCGTGCTTTCCGATCTCTTGGGAAGATTAATAAACCTAACCGACGGACTTTTGGGCGATTTATATTCAAATATGTCTTCGGAAAAAATAATCCGAAAAACCGCAGAGCTTACCATTGCCCAACTGGAAGACCCAGAGTTTTACGACAAACTGGAACGTGCCCGAACCCAAACCAATAGTCGCGTAGATTTAATGAGCAACGCTTTGGGACAAGCAGAAAGCCTTATTTCAATGGCTTCACTGATTGCCGGATTGGTTTATTTTGAACCTATTTTAATTTTGATTCTCATCCTTAGCATTATTCCTTCGTTTATAAATGAAGCCAAATTTAGCAGTACCCGTTATTCTTTGGCGCGCAGTTGGACCGCCGAACGTCGCGAATTGGATTACCTCCGTTTCATAGGTGCCAACAACCAAACCGCCAAGGAAATCAAACTATTCGGCCTGACCGATTTTATTGCGGAACGTTTTAAAGGACTCTCGAACGATTATTACCTCATCAACAAAAAACTCTCGCTTAGGCAAAGTTTTTACGGTTCGCTATTCAACATTCTCGGCGTGCTCAGTTATTACGGCGCCTATGTTTATATTATTCTGCGGGTGCTTACTGGCGTGATTACCATTGGGGAGCTCACCTTTCTTTCCGGGTCGTTTAACCGTTTGCGCGGCAATTTGCAGGGCTTCTTTTCGCGCTTTACCCGCATTTCCGAAAGTGCGCTTTACCTTCAGGATTATTTTGATTTTATAGATTTAACCGTAGAACAGACTTCCGAAGCAAAAACCCCAATGCCCAAAACCATCACCCAAGGTTTTCAGGTTAATGATCTGCATTTTGCGTATGCCGGCAGCGAAACCGAAGTTCTAAAAGGCGTAACTTTTAAACTGGACGCTGGTGAAAAAATGGCTTTCGTAGGTCAAAACGGTGCGGGAAAAACCACGCTTATAAAACTCTTCCTCCGCTTTTACGAACCCACGCAGGGCGAAATCCTTTTGGACGGCATCAACATAAACAAATTTGATGTGGACGCCTACCGAAAACGTTTTGGCGTCATCTTTCAGGACTTTTTTAAATATGAGTTTACCCTGCGCGAAAACATAGCCGTGGGCAATATAGACGAAGTACAAAATGACGAGGTAATAAGCTACGCCGCCAGCAAGAGTCTTGCGGAACAAGTAGTGACCGAAATGGCAGACGGCCTAGAACAACGCCTAGGCAGACGATTTTACAAGGGCACCGAACTAAGCGGCGGACAGTGGCAAAAAGTGGCCCTTGCCCGTGCCTATATGAAGGACGCCGATGTTATGGTGCTGGACGAACCCACCAGCGCGCTGGACGCCCAAGCAGAGTTTGATGTTTTTGAACGCTTTATAGCACTCACCAAAGGCAAGACCAGCATTATTATTAGCCACCGCTTTAGCACCGTGCGTATGGCAGACCGTATTTTGGTATTGCAGCACGGCCAAGTGCTGGAGCTGGGCACGCACGAAGCATTAATGGCGCACCCAAAATTGTACTCGGAGTTGTTTAAGTTGCAGGCGGCGGGGTATCAGTAATGAATATTTATTAAATAGTAAAAATCACGAGCGGGACGCTCGCGCCACCGGGGGATAAGTAAAGATTAGCGCATTATTAAAAAGGCTTTCATTTTACACGAAAGCCTTTTTTTGCTTGCTTATTTCAAAATGCTGCTTTTGAAAGAATTGTACTTTGTAATAAAACAGGGACTTCCTATTCCTTTAATTCTTTATCAGTTTAATTGTCTGACTATTTTCAGTTGATTTGATTTTGCAGAAATAAAGTCCACTGCTCAATTCTGTTAGATCCATTTCTATTTTAGATATTCCAGAAAGAATAGTATTTGTTGGAATGTTTTTTACCTGTCTTCCCATACCATCAATAATTGTAATTGCTGAATTTTTAATTTCTGTTACACCGAGATCTAAAGTAGTTTTTGTGGAAACTGGATTTGGGTACAACGTAAACGATACAGTATTATTTCCATCAAATTCAGATACGCCTAAAGGAACACAAGCTTCTAATGTTCTATCTATACAATCATAACCAGCTACACCGTTGGGATTAAAAATTGCCGCACCTACACCGTGCGAAAGCACCCAGATATTTCCATCAGCATCCAATTCCAAATCCCGTACTAATTTTTCCTGTAATCCTGAATTTGCTGTAGTATATACTGTCCAAGTAGTTCCATCAAAAGAACACAGCCCGGCGGGATCAGGAAAATCTGCATCTGAATAACCAGCCCATAATGTGCCATCAGTGTCTATTAGCAATGAAGTTATCCAGTCGGCTGGTAATCCGCTGTTGGCAGCGTTGTACACGGTCCAAGTGGTTCCGTCATATTTGTAAATTCCTTGTTCGGTTCCTATCCATTTATTTCCAAAGGCATCAAATGCAATATCCGAAACATTGCCAGCTGGTATTTGGGAATTGGTTGCGGTATAAAAAGTTAAATTAGTTTGATCATATTTAGCTAATCCAAAGGTTCCACAGAACCAAACATTATTGTCATCATCAACACGGATTTTATTCAGACCCTGGCCAAAAACACATATTGGATCTCCACCATTAAATAGACTTAGTTCAGTCCAACTATTGGTTGCATGGTTATATTTTGAAATACCGCAACTGTTATCGTGACCAGTATACACATTACCGGAATGATCCGCACCAATCACGTTTAGAAATTGCAATGACAAGCCACTACTTGCGTTGTCCCAAAGTTCCCAAGCAGCGGGATTGTTTACATCGCCTCCCATAACACGGGCAACGCCACCTGCAAGACCATTATATGCCATCCATATATCACCAAAACTATCCTCAGTAGTTCCGCCGCCTGTGCCTGTATAGGTAAACGGTACATACCAAAGATTATGATTATAGGGTCCGTAATCCTGCCAATTAGGGCAATCAAACATATTAATACCCCCATTCAAATCACTAGAAAGCCATGCACGGTTTTGACTGTCAATAAAAACATCGTTGTTTAGCATAGAAGTACTACCTGTATTTTGACTGGAATAGGTAGTTATATTGCTGCCCTCATATTTTTCTACAAAACCATTTCCACAGCTCCAGAACGAGCCATCATCAGCAATACGCACATCTTTAGGATGGCCAGGGGTAACATGCGAACTCCAAATGCCGTTATCATAAATATAAACTCCCGTTGGTCCACCGCCACCTGTAGAACCGATTATAACTGTCTCTCCTTTTGCATCTACATCTGTCATAAATATATTACCGATAGGTGCATTATCCGCGTTAATGTGCTCCCAGTTTGTTCCATCATATATATCAACGGAAAAGTTACTAACCGCATACACTTTATTAGTACTTTCATCTACTTCTACATCTCTAATTTCATTAAAAGTGATTCCGGAATTGGCTTCCGTGAATGTAAACCAATTTACACCGTCAAATTTTACCAATCCTGCGTGACTTGCAATCCAAATATTATTTTGCGCATCCACGTCAATGTCGGTTACATCAATTGTAGGCAAACCTGAATTGGCAGGTGTGTAAATGGTCCAAGTATTACCATCATATTTTCCTACACCGCCAAGACCGTGGGCAAAATCATAAAAAGTAACCCACACATCATTGTTATGGTCTACGACTATTCCTTGCATTAAATCAGTGGGAAACGGTGCGTTGGTCATATCCCATTTTGTCCAGGTAGTTCCGTCATAGTGAGCAACGCCACCGTGTTCGTTAAAATTCGTATTCGCATTGCAAGCAACCCAAACACCATTATTTTGGTCAAACGAAATTCCATATACTTGAGCATTGGGAATATATCCATCAATGTTACTCCAAGCTGTAAATACTTCATCGTCAAAGCGAACTACACTTCCTTCGCTGTAAAATGGAATATACCCACCCGACCATTTATTGCCACAAGCATCCATTTCAATAGTTCTGAAAAAATCACCCCCAAAACCTGTATTTGTAGGTCTTATGTATTCCCAGTTTGGGTTTGGTGATTGTGGGCTTGCTGTATTATAAAAACATAAAGTAATTAAAATGGTAAGTAGTATTTTTTTCATGGCAGTTGTTTTTAATTGTTTTATCCGATTATTTAAATAACAATCTTAAATAAATAAACCCTACTTTATAATTAAAGAACTTTAAGTTTTATACAGAATTAAGAAAAAATTAAATATTGTTAATGAAGTAAGTAAATATAAATAAAACCCTTTCTTTATAGAATTTCATTTAAAACTGCTTGGCGCTTTATTTTACCCCGCTAGCGCGAGCGTCCCGCTCGTGCC
>JBBQQN010000138.1:0-6121 GCA_038215845.1 Flavobacteriales bacterium
GTTGAGGGGTTGCGAACATATATAGACTTATCGACTCATAAACTTATAGACTTTCCTTTCAGGTTAAATAAACGCTAAAGTCCTGCGGTAGTTTCACTATAGCCTCATTGTTTTGTAATTTCAAAATAAAATTCATAAAAAAGAAAATACATATGAAAACATTGAAATTTGAAAACAAAGATACCATGCATGCCATAGGATTGGGTACTTGGAAATCCACCGGCAACGATGTAAAAAAAGCTGTTATAGAAGCCCTTCACGCAGGATACCGCCATATAGACACCGCGGCTGCATATGGGAATGAAGATATTATAGGCGAAGCGTTTAAAGAAGTTTTTGATGAAGGAAAAATTTTAAGGGAAGACGTATTCATAACCTCAAAACTTTGGAATGACTCGCATGCCGAAGGTCAAGTACGTCCCGCTCTTGAAGATTCGCTAAAAAAATTGCAGCTTGATTATTTAGACCTATATCTTATCCATTGGCCAGTTGCATTTAAAAATGGCACAGATTTTCCCAAAAAGGCCGAGGATTACCTTACTCCCGAAGAGGCGCCCATAAGCGGAACATGGAAACAAATGGAGGAGGTAAAGAAAAATGGGCTTACACGTCACATTGGAGTATCAAATTTCAGCGAAACCAAGCTGAAGGATTTGATTTCAAAAGCAAATACAAAACCTGAAGTGAACCAAGTGGAACTTCATCCTTTTCTGCAACAGGAAAAGTTATTGGAATTCTGTAAAAGTGAAAATATACTCGTAACTGGATATTCGCCCTTGGGATCTGGGGATCGATCCCAAGGAATGAAAGCTGACTATGAACCAAGCTTATTGGAGAATGAGGAATTAAAGAAAATAGCCAAAGATAGAAATGCCACCGTTGGACAAATTTTAATAGCGTGGCAAAACCATCGAGATTGTGTTACCATCCCAAAATCCACAACCAAAGAACATATAATTTCTAATTTTCAAGCCGCCAGTGTAGAATTGACAGATAGCGATATGAAAAAGATAGGTAAATTGGATAAGCATTTCCGTTATGTAACGGGGAAGTTTTTTGAAGAACCTTCCAAAGGCTATAAAAATATTTATGACGAATAGTTTTTGTGTGTAATCCATAAAAAAACCGCAATAAAATTATTGCGGTTTTTTTATATTAAATAGTAGTTTTTATTTAGCAATATTCACCGCCCTTGTTTCACGGATCACAGTAACTTTTACTTGTCCCGGATAAGTCATATCGGTTTGTATTTTTTGCGATATTTCAAATGAAAGTTGTGCTGCTCTTTCATCACTTACTTTTTCGCTTTCCACCATTACACGTAGTTCACGTCCAGCCTGTATTGCATACGCTTTGTTTACACCCCCAAATCCAAAGGCTATATCCTCCAAATCCTTCAAACGTTGAATATATGAATCCAATACTTGTCTACGTGCTCCCGGTCTTGCGCCGCTGATGGCGTCACAAACCTGTACAATTGGAGAAAGTAGTCCAGTCATTTCTATTTCGTCGTGGTGAGCTCCAATAGCGTTGCAAACCTCCGGTTTTTCACCGTACTTTTCGGCCCATTGCATTCCTAAAAGTGCGTGTGGCATTTCAGTTTCGGTTTCGGGTACTTTTCCGATATCGTGAAGTAAACCGGCTCGTTTGGCGAGTTTCGCATTCAACCCAAGTTCTGCAGCCATCACCCCACAAAGTCTTGCAACTTCACGCGAGTGGTGAAGCAGGTTTTGTCCGTAGGAGGAGCGGTATTTCATTCTTCCCACTGCTTTTATAAGTTCTGGATGTAAACCGTGAATTCCCAAATCAATAACTGTTCTTTTACCCACTTCAATAATTTCTTCCTCTATCTGTTTCGTGGTTTTTTGAACCACTTCTTCGATACGGGCTGGGTGGATACGACCATCGGTAACCAATTTGTGTAACGAGAGACGCGCAATTTCCCTTCGCACGGAATCAAAACAGGAAAGTATGATAGCTTCCGGAGTATCATCCACTATTATTTCTACCCCAGTGGCAGCTTCAATAGCGCGAATGTTTCTTCCTTCGCGGCCAATAATACGACCTTTCACATCATCACTTTCAAGGTTGAATACCGAAACGCAATTTTCAATTGCCTCCTCTGTTCCAATACGCTGAATGGTATTTATAATGATTTTTTTGGCATCTTGCTGGGCGGTCATTTTGGCCTCTTCCATAGAAGTTTGAACAAAAGCCATAGCTTGTGATTTTGCTTCATCCTTAAGGCTCTCCATTAGCTGAGCTTTTGCCTCATCTGCAGATAGGCTACTAATTACTTCCAACTGCTCGATCTGGCTTCGGTGAAGTTTATCAACATCATTCTGTTTTTTGTCCAAGATGGAAAGCCGATCGTTATAATCTCCTTGCTTGGCCTCAAGTTCTGCACTCAGTTTTTTGTTTTTTGCCAGTTCATTGGAAATTTGTGATTCCTTATCGCGGGTTCTTTTTTCGGATTCGGAAATCTTTTTGTCGCGGCTTAAAATTACTTTTTCGTGTTCTGCCTTAAGCTCCAAAAATTTCTCTTTTGCTTGGAGTATTTTATCTTTTTTTAAGGTTTCGGCTTCCGCTTTTGCTTCCTTGAGTATAGCTGAAGCATTTTTTTTGGCTCCTTTAATCAATTGGGAGGCGTTGTTTCTCTCCAGTAATTTTGCTATTGAAAAACCTCCAGCGATGCCCACCAAGGCTATAATTACATAAATTATTATGATGTCCATTTTTTGTTGAGTTATATATATAAAAAAAGCCTACATTAATATTGCGATTTTGAATAAACTCCATAAAAACAAGTTTAGGGTTAACAAGCTGGTCAAGTATCCGCTCGAAGGCGGCTCGCTTTTACAACTTTAACTCACCCTTTTTAAAGAAGTCCTGTTGAGTTTACCAAAAATAAGTATTAATGTAGGCAGTAACCTTTTTTAATGTAAAGAACGTTATGATAAGTGCTCCTGCAACAAACGATTCAAAGCTTCAAGCCTTTCCTCTGTTTCCTGCATATCGCTGGATTTATCAATTTGTTTTTGCTCTACCTGGGTAGCAAACTGCAAGGCACACATGGCCAATACATCCTGCTTATCCCGTACGGCATAACTTTGTTCAAACTTTTTAATCATTTCTTCTATCTTTTTGGAGGCCAGCCTTAGACCCTCTTCCTGTGACGGATTGATGGTAAGGGGGTAAACCCGGTCTGCAATGGATAGTTTTATTTTTAATTGTTCGGACATTTTATATTTTATTCAGAAAGCTGCGTTATACACAAATCAATTTCCCGAATTAGAGCGTTTATTTTGAGTTTTGTTTCTCGTTTATGCTGGTCGCTGCCGAGCATTGAATTTGCCAACTTTAATGAATTGCACTTTTCGGTCCAAAGCTCAATTTCTTCATGAAATTGATGGTGTTGTGATTTCAAAATTGTCAATTCATCCTCTAATTGAGCATTAGTTTTTTTCAATTTTTCCTGCCTGTTAAGCAGCTTGCTAATTCTATTTTCAAGAGAATCAACTATTTCTGAAAGATTACTCATTAAAGTTATATTCAATACTTCTTGCACAAAGTTAACATACCGTTATCAATAAGCAAACTGTTTTACATTATTTTTTGTATTATTGAAAAACCTACACAATAAATCCACAGCTCTCCCCTTATAGTTCTAGCGTATTATTAACTTTACCCTATGAGAAAAATTTTATTACTGCTTCTGGTTATGGGAAGTATTGCACACGGACAAAACGATATTCCTACCGATTATTTTTCAAATCCCCTAGACATAAATCTAGTTCTGGCGGGTAATTTTGGTGAAATGCGCGCCAACCATTTCCACAGCGGCCTGGACCTTAAAACCGAACAACGGGAAGGCTTGCCGGTTTATGCACCCGCAGACGGTTATGTAAGCCGCATTCAGGTGCAGCATTATGGATATGGCAAAGCGCTCTACATATTGCATCCAAACGGCTACACTACTGTGTATGGGCATTTACGCAGTTACGCCGGTGATATTGAAAAATATGTAAAGGATACCCAATATAAAAAGGAAACTTTTGAAATTGAACTCTTCCCTTCAAAAGACTTACTCCCCGTTAAAAAGGGAGATTTAATAGCCTATTCCGGAAATACGGGCGGCAGCGGTGGGCCACACCTTCATTTTGAAATACGAGATGCTTCTCAGCGCCCCATGAATCCACTTCTATTTGGAATTGAAATCCCAGATACAAAAACCCCCATCGTTAGCAGTGTTTTTGCCTATCCACTCGGCGAAGATGCTCAGGTAAATCAAAGCCAAAATAGGGTGAAATTAAAATTGACAAAACAAAAAAACGGCAGCTACAAATCTGAAAATATTTCAGCCTGCGGAAAAATTGGTTTTGGCATCACTACCTACGATCAGCAAAATGGGGCTTCAAATAAAAATGGCTCCTATAAAATTAAAACCACATACAACGGCACTGAAAAATTTGAAGTGGTGTTCGATAAATTTTCCTTTGCCGAAAGCCGCTATCTAAACCGTTATACCGACTATAATTACTATCAGTCCAATAAAAGCATGGTACAAAAGCTTTTTAGGGAAGAAAACAATCCATTGAGCATAATTAAAAAAGACGAAGATCGCGGTTTTATTACAGTGCAGGATAGCCTCAATTCAATCTACACCATAGAAGTTGATGATTTTAAGGGCAACAGTATTTCAATAGCAATACCCATTGAAGGGAAAAAAATGGAAATATTGGAACCAAGAAAAATTGAAAAAACGGATGACTATATTTATGCCGATCATGCCACCTCAATAACCAAGGGCAAATTCAGCATTTACATTCCTGCAAATAGCCTTTATGAAAATACTTATTTGAATATTGAGGCAAAAGGTGATACCCTAAAATTTGATAAGGACGTAATCCCCATCCATCAAAACATTTCCATTTCCGCAGACATTTCAGCATATAGCGAAGCAGACAGAGACAAGCTTTATCTTGGAAGATTGAATTATCGCGGCCAGCCAAATTACACTTCAACCACACGAAATGGAGATAAACTAACAGCAAAAACACGCACCTTTGGCGATTATACTATTGCTATGGACAATACCCCTCCCACCATAAAACCCGTAAATTTTTCGGAAGGAAAATGGATAAGCAATGAAAATTTCCTGAAGGTAAAAATAACGGACGACCTGAGCGGAATAAGTTCCTATCGCGCAACCATAAACGGAAAGTTTATATTGATGGAATATAATTATAAAAACAACGTTTTAACCTATAATTTCAACGACAACGTAAATCTGGAGTCAGAAAATAATTTGAAAATAATTGTTGTCGATAATGTAGGAAATAATGCTACATTTGAAGCAAAATTTTTCAGAAAAACACTCTAATATTCGCTTTTGAAAACTACAAAACTACCGTTATTACTCCTTTTTCTTCTGTTTGCAACAACCGTGTTTGCTCAAAAAGCAACCGTAAAAGGAATTATTCTTGACGAAAACAATCTGCCAGTTTCAGGTGCAAATGTTTCCTATAACGATACGGGTACCATTTCTGATTTTAATGGGTATTACTTTTTGGAAATCCCTTCCAATGAGAACGTAATCATTTCATTTTCACACATTAGCAATAAAAAAGTCCAAATAACAGTAAATCTTTCGCCTAACGAAGATTTCGAACTAAACCCTGTAATGAAAACCACGGTTGAACAAATTAGCGAAGTGGTTATTTCGGGCCGTGAAAACAAACGGGTTGAGGGTGTAACCACCATTTCGCCAGAAGTTATACGGAAAATGGTAGGCGCAAATGCGGGGGTTGAAAACCTTTTAAAATCCCTTCCGGGAGTTAACAGCAATAACGAATTAAGTACCCAATACGCGGTGCGTGGAGGAAATTACGATGAAAACTTGGTTTATGTAAACGAAATAGAAGTGTATCGACCATTCCTGATCAGAAGTGGCCAACAGGAAGGTTTGAGTTTTGTAAACAGTGATCTAACGAGTAATGTTGATTTTTCTGCAGGAGGATTTCAAGCCAAATATGGCGATAAGCTTTCTTCCGTATTAGATATAACCTATCGCAAACCTGTGGATTTTGGAGCTACTGTCGATTTAAGTTTGTTAGGTGGA
>JBBQQN010000139.1:0-5965 GCA_038215845.1 Flavobacteriales bacterium
TTTTTAGTGAAAAAATGAGAGGAGATTTATGGAGCTTAATTTACAAAATAATTATAAGAAAAGGAATACAGATAAGTGTATCTTTCTCTGAATGAGGTTGTAAGGGATTTTTGTAAAAAGAAAAGATGAAAATTCTGGCTAAAAAAGAGAAAGACACTAGCTGTCAATTTTTTTACATAGCCATGAATTATTAATTACTTGAAAGAAATATTTTTTAGGTAGTTCCCAATTGTCGCAGCATTTTGGTATGCGACCATATTGCAGAGGCAAAGCTGGTTTTGATATTATAGGGCATTCCGTATTCCTCGGCGGTATTGCTCACTATTTCGGATAATTCTTTATAATGCACATGGCAAATCCCTGGCAGTAGATGGTGCTCTATTTGATAATTCAACCCCCCAATCAACCAAGAAAAAAACTTGCTTCGGGGTGAAAAATTACTTGTAGTAGCAAACTGGTGCGTATACCAATCGCCAGCAATGATTCCGTTTTTATCAGGACGCGGGAATTCTGAACTAGGTATAATATGGGCCACCTGAAAAACGATACTGATTAACAATCCTGTTACAAAATGCATACTCAGAAAAGCCAAAAGTACAATCCACCATTGCATGGGCAAAAAGATCATCGGCATGATTAGGGCGTAAGAATAATACAATAATTTCCAACCGATCATTTGGATAAGAGCGTTTCTAAATTCATTCCTTTCTTTTAAAAAACCCATCCCGTGGTATCTATTTAGTCGAACAAAATCTTTGGTGGTAATCCAGGAAATAGTAGCCAGACCATAGAAAAACCAGATATAGATATGTTGAAATCTATGTAGCCAATATTTTTTGGCGTGGGGTGAAAATCTTAAAAAGAAAGGTGCATTAATATCGTCATCCGCATGTTCAATATTGGTATAAGTGTGATGAAGTTGATTGTGCTGTATTTTCCATACCGTATCATTACCGCCAATAAGATTGAAGGTCAAACCCATGATCCGGTTTACTTTTTTATTTTTGGAATATGATCCGTGAATGGCGTCGTGCATGATACCCATACCTATTCCTGCCATTCCCAAACCACTCAAAATATAGAGTGCAAATAACAAAAGTGGGCTTGAAACAATGCCAATATTGATTATAATAAGTGGGCCAAAAAATAAACTCAGCATCAATACAGTTTTGGTAAACATACTGTTATTGGCATGTCTACTTATTTCTTTGGTTTTAAAATAGGAATTGACCCTTTTTCGGAGCGTCTTTGAAAATTCTATACCTGTAGCTTTGGTAAATTTTGGGTTATGAACGTTTTCATTCATCATCATTTCTGAGATTTGGTCCACGTTAATAAAGGAAAGTTAGAGTCCGTCAATAAAAAATTTGAGAGAAATTAAAAATATTTAGGAACGGGGATTATTAAAAAAAGGAATATTTATTAATTTGGCGAAGTTAAGTTAAATTAACTCTATTGCCACCATATTTGTGTATTTTATAACCTAAGTATCTATTTACTATATTCTTTCAAATACCAATCGATAATGATCCATTACCTCGTTTTCGAAGCAGACCCGATTGGGACTTATTTTGAAGATAGCCACCAAGTGCCTGAATTCCTTATCGGTTAAATAGCGGGGTATTAGGGATAGGTATAACCAATACTTTTTCAAATTGAATTTTCTGAATTTTTTTCTCCATTGCCCAATGGTTTCTATATAATCCAACCTTCCGCTACTCTGTGAAATCAATTTGAAATAGGGTTTGGCACAATCGATGACCATTTCTGGGCCATCAGGCAGCCATGATCCTGGGAATTGTTTTATCATTAAGGCCATTATATACGCGGTAGATTCTTTATCGGCATGTACGTCCAACTCCTCAAAAGGGATCATGTTTTTACTGAAAGTCATGGTTTGCATATAGAACCGTTTTCCCACTGGCAATAGTTGGCTGAGGGTTTTAAAAAAATTGCTATAGACTTCTTCCTGCTTTCCCTGCTGCCATTCTTCTACTGAGCAAAAATGCTCCAATCCGCCAATACAGGTAATGGCATCAAAGGTTCCGAAATCTTCCGGTGTAACATACCGGCAATCCTTTACCAGCACATTGAATCCATTTTTTTGACAGGCTTCCGCCTGCCCTTTAGAAAGCGTCAATCCCGTACTGTTTGCTCCGCGTTCCTTTACAATATATCTTGTAAAAGGAGCCCAGCCACAGGCCATATCCAGTACTTTGGAGTCTTTTTCAATATGCAGGCTGTCCGCAATAAATTTGTGTTTTGCTTTTTGGGCTTCCTCAAGGGTCATCGAAAAATCCCCATCGTATTTAGCCCCGCTGTAATCGCCGGTTTCACCCATGCTTAGGCGAAAGATTTCGTCTATAGTAGTATATGTGAAATCCAGATCCTTTTTATCTGCCATAAATATGTTGTATTAGATGCTTCATTGAAGGCTTTATTCTTGTCTTTATAACTGCGGGATATAATTTTGCAGAGAAGTGGGGGCAAGGCTAAAGTTCTTGCAATGTTGAAGTAGAATTATTTTTATAAATGTAGGAAGATTTATTTTAACAGCCAATGTTTGCCAAAAGAGGTTTTGCCTTTGTAAGTTGTTTAAAATGAGCAAATAATTCTCCACTTTATTGTTTGCAAGTGGTTTCTTTCTAACCTACGTTCACTCCAAACAAATACCCAATATAGGCGGTAATTCCCATGGCAACGGTTCCCCAAAAGGAAATACGGATAACGGCCTTTATAATGTTGGAACCTCCAATTTTTGCAGCTACGGCCCCTAAAACTATTAAAAAAGCCAAGGCAAAAATGTATTGTAGATATTCCATATAATCCACCGTAGCGAAAACGGCGACCAATACGGGCAAAGCTCCTCCAAAAATAAAGGAAGCCCCAGAGGCAAGTGCCGCTTGAAAAGGCTTAGCCTGTGTAATTTTGTTGATCCCCAATTCATCCCTTGCATGGGCTTCCAAGGCATTATGGGCCGTAAGTTGTTTTGCCACCTCTAAGGAAAGAGGCCTATCCAAACCGCGGTGTTCGTATATTTTTGCGAGTTCCAATAATTCCCCATGGGGCATATCTATTAGCTCCTGGGCTTCCCGTTTAAGGTCGGCCGTTTCAAGATCGGCTTGGCCGCTCACAGAAACATATTCGCCCGCGGCCATGGAAAGTGCCCCTGCTACTAAGCCTGCCACCCCAGCGAGCACAATAGGCTCCCGAGTGGTACTTGCCGCTGCTACCCCAATAATAATACTGGCGGTGGAGAGTATGCCATCATTAGCTCCTAAAATGGCCGCACGAAGCCAACTGCTTCTATTTATGTAATGCTCTTCTAGTTTCAAGGAGTTTATTTTTATGGAAGAAAATTAATTATTTCTTCTGGCACTGGGAAATTACGAAAGTTTATCCGGTATTGTTGATGGAATTATTTTTCGGTTAAAAAGGTGAGGGTTTCTGTTTGCATATTTTGAAAGCTACGAAAAAAACTTAGCTATTCACCAAGCTTTTATTTGTATCGCTTTCCACAACTCCATCGCGAAGGCGAATGATGCGGTGCGCATTTTTGGCAATTTCCTCTTCATGGGTAACCAGGATTACGGTATTGCCCGCCTTGTGGATATCTCCAAAAAGTTTCATTATTTCTTCCGATGTTTTGGAATCCAAATTTCCCGTGGGCTCATCTGCCAAAATAATGGATGGATGGTTTACCAGTGCCCTACCCACGGCTACACGCTGCCGTTGCCCCCCGGAAAGTTGGTTGGGTTTGTGATCCATCCGGTCGGCTAGGCCCACATCTACTAAAACCTGTTTTGCGCGTTCGGTGCGTTCGGTTTTTGAAGCGCCCGCGTATATCATTGGCAAAGCCACGTTTTCCAAAGCGGTGGTGCGGGGGAGGAGGTTAAAGGTTTGAAACACAAAACCTATTTCCTTATTTCTTATTTCGGCCAACTCATCATCACTCATATTGCTAACGTCTTTTCCGTTTAGTTCGTAACTGCCGGAAGTTGCAGTGTCCAAACAGCCCAAAAGATTCATCAAAGTAGATTTCCCAGAGCCGGACGGCCCCATTAGTGCCACATATTCGCCACGTTCAATATCTAGGTCTATTCCTTTTAATACTTTTACTATTTCATTTCCCAGAGGAAAATCCCGGGTGATATTTCGAATTTTTATTACTAAACTCATTGGCTTTTTCAATATGTTTTAATAGGACGCAAAGATAAGCGGGTTGTTACAAATGTAGGTCAAAGATCAAAGTTTATAGCGAAAAGGAATTAACGAAAAGCGAAAAGGAATTAGCGAAAAATTAATTTTAAACTTCCAACTTCCAACTTCCAACTTCCAACTTCCAACTTCCAACTTCCCACTTCCCACTTCCCACTTCCCACTTCCCACTTCCCACTTCCAACTTCCAACTTCCCCCTTCAATCAGCCAGTCCTTATCACAAAATGCTGCTTGGGCTGTTCCTTTCTGAAAAATACCATTCCCCATTGAAAAGTATCGATGCTTACGGTTACTTTTTCGTTCGCAATTATTTTTTGCCACGCGGCGGTCATATCCTCGCTCCAATAAATATCGTCGAAGATTATTACGGAATCGTTGTGGATGTTTTTTAAAATGGAATTGAAATAACCTAAAGTCCGTTCGCCATTGTGGTCGCCGTCTATAAAAATAAGGTCGAATTTTTGTGTTCCAAAACTGCTGGCTTCTGAAATAAAATCACTGAATATTTTTTGATGTATTTCAATATTGTTCAAGTTGAATTTTGTGAAATATTCCGAAGCTTTGTTTGCAGTATTCGGGCAACCTTCTATGGTTTCTACCTTAGAATTTTTATTTGCCAAGGATAAAGCAACGGTTCCCAACCCTAGGGAAGTGCCCAATTCCAGTATGTTTTCAGATTTTAAATAACGAGCCAATCGAAATAGCAATTTTTGCCGTTTCTTTTTCATCCCCGCGTTTTTGGTAACTGAGGAAACCTTTCGGGCGCTGCCCTTAAAAACCCGCGAGCCTTGCCCGAAATCCTTCATTTCAATCATTGAGGAATCGCTTCGCAACGCTTTTCGGTAAGATTTTAAAATTTCGTATTCGGGATATTTGGTTTTGTCGTTAAAACATTTCGTCACCAAATCATACACAAATGGTGAGTGGATGCCGTGCTTGTTTTTGGAAAGCCGAACAAATTTTATAAAACTTTTTGATTGGTGGATCATCTAAAGCTTAAATTTAAAAGTTTTAAGTTATGGAGAAAAGGAATTAGCGAAAAGCGAAAAGATTATTTTTACCATCAACCATCAACCATCAACCATCAACCATCAACCATCAACCATCAACCATCAACTATTCCTCCATCTTCGCCAAAAGCTCAAACCAACGTTCGGTCTTTGTTTCAATCTTGTCTATTATTTCCTGCAGTTTTATAGACTGTTTGTCTATTTCAGGACCGTCCCAATCTTCAGTAGCAAACTTATTTTGAAGTTCTTCTCGGTTGGACTCCAGATTGGCTATTTCCTTTTCCAGTTTATTGTATTCCTTTTGCTCGTTGTAGTTTAGTTTGGTGGAAGTGGTTTTATCCTGTTTCCAATCATTTTTAGCTTTTGGGGCTGCTGTATCACTTGCATCGCGTTTTTCCTGAATATTGCTGTCCTCATAAGCTCTAAAGTCGGAATAGTTGCCAGGAAAATCTTCCACTTCGGTATCGCCCCTAAAAACAAAAAGGTGATCCACTATTTTATCCATAAAATATCTGTCGTGGGAAACCACCAAAAGACAGCCCGGGAAATCCAAAAGAAAACTTTCCAAAACATTTAAGGTAACAATATCCAAATCATTCGTAGGTTCATCAAGAATTAAAAAATTTGGATTCTGAATCAAAACCGTACATAAATACAATCGTTTTAATTCGCCACCAGACAATTTTTCAACAAAATCGTATTGTTTTTTGCTATCAAACAGAAACCTTTCTAACAA
>JBBQQN010000140.1:0-5938 GCA_038215845.1 Flavobacteriales bacterium
CTTCAGTTCATTGACGATTCTTTTCCTGCCCCATTTTTTTGCCCGGAATTTCCCTCGCGCAAAGGCTTGTGCAAACCGGGTTTCGTTTAGAAAATTATGTTGAAGCAAATGATGGATAATTTGGTCCACCGCATCGGGGATCATCCGCATTCCGTAGAGCTTTTGGTGCACTTCCTTATGGCAACGCTC
Source organism: Flavobacteriales bacterium (assembly GCA_038215845.1). Lineage (GTDB taxonomy): Bacteria > Bacteroidota > Bacteroidia > Flavobacteriales > Flavobacteriaceae > Aequorivita. Next base: position 190 of record JBBQQN010000140.1, read on the forward strand.
CTGATATGCGCAGTAGCGTTCCATCCTTTGGGTGGCCTCTTCAACGGTGTATGTTTTGTGGGTATTCAAGGGTTATAACTAAATTTTTATGTGAAGATAAATGATTTTTGCTTTAAAGGAAAAGAACCAAGAACCAAGACCGCTTTGCTGCAACAACCAAGAAAAATATCAAAAGTATCCATAGAAACAACAGGACACAAAAAAACCCCTTCAAAATAAATCTGAAGGGGTTTTGGTTATTTTATCAATTCACCATCTTTATCGTGAAAATGATATTCAAGATACGTATAGGCATCTCGAGGTTGAATTTTTACCCATTTTTTGTGCTCCAAAAACCATTTGGTACGCACTGAAGGGAATCCTTTTGTTAAAAAGGCTGCTATAAAAGGATGGGTGTTTAATGTAATCTTTTTATAATCTTGTGTGAAAAGGCGTTTTACCTCTTCATTTATCCTGTTTATAACAATAATTGGCGCTTCTATTTCGCCATTTTCATCGCCTCCAATTCCGGTGGAATTTGGATCTTCTTCGCGGGTCTTGATGTTCATCTCTGGCCTAACGCGTTGGCGGGTTATCTGTATTAACCCAAATTTACTTGGGGGAAGTATTTTGTGCTTGGCCCTATCGTCCTTCATTTCATCACGAAGGTGGTTGTAGAGTTGTTTTCTGTGATTGGCATTTGCCATATCAATAAAATCAATCACAATAATTCCGCCCATATCGCGTAACCTAAGCTGTCTTGCCACTTCTGTAGCGGCTATCAAATTCACTTCCAGCGCTGTGCCTTCCTGTGTTTTAGCTTTATTGCTGCGGTTACCGCTGTTCACGTCTATTACGTGCAATGCTTCGGTGTGTTCAATTACCAGGTAGGCTCCTTTGCTACCCGATACTGTTTTTCCGAAGGAAGTTTTAATCTGCCGTTCGATCCCGAATTTTTCAAACATGGGAACGTTGGAGTCATAGAACTTTACGATATTGTCTTTTTTCGGTGCAATTTCCTGCACATAATCTTTTATTTGCAAGTATAGGGTTTCATCATCAATGTGTATTGCAGAGAATGAATCGTTGAACACATCGCGAATGATAGAGGCTGCCCTATTAAGCTCGCTTAGCACCTTTGAGGGATGGTGCGCCCCTTGTAGCTTTTTACACATCGCTGTCCAGCGATCCATAAGGCTTTCTAAATCTTTGTCCAATTCAGCTACTTTTTTGCCTTCGGCAACAGTGCGTATTATTACGCCAAATCCTTTTGGTTTTATGCTTGTTATCAAGCGTTTTAACCTGTCTTTTTCTTCGTTGGATTCTATTTTTTGAGAAACAGAAACCCGATCAGAAAACGGAACCAGAACTATGTATCTTCCCGCTATGGAAAGTTCAGAGCTTATTCTGGGACCCTTTGTGGATATTGGTTCTTTTACTACCTGTACCAGGATGGATTGATTGCTTTTTAAGGCATCGTTTAGGTTGCCATGCTTATCAATCTCTTTTTCAAATGGAAAATCTTTTAAAGAGTAGTCTTTAAGTTTACCCGTACTTACACTTTTTACGAATTTTAAAAGGGAAAGCACCTTGGGACCAAGGTCATGATAGTGTAAAAAACCATCTTTCTCGTAGCCCACGTTGACAAACGCGGCATTAAGGCCGGGAACGGTCTTACGAATTTTGGCGATAAAAACATCGCCCACCGTAAAATTATTGGCTTCTTCCTCTTTGTGTAATTCTATTAATTTTCCATCTTTTAAAAGGGCAAAATCAACTTCTTGCGAACCGGACCTAATAAATAATTCGTAGTTCACTTTACATTAATTTTTATCCCGAACATTATCGGGATGGATTAAACAATATTTTTCACAGGTTTTATGTAAAAACCCGGCGAAACCACAACGGAACTAAAAGCAATCCATTGTAATTTCATTTTCAAAGAACTATTTTTTGTTGTATTCCGAATTAAAACCTGCCAGGGGCATGTCTTTTCGGAAACACTTTTAAAACAGAAAAAGTAGTTGAGAAACTACTTTTTCTTATGGCGGTTAGCGCGACGACGTTTCTTGCGCTTGTGAGTCGCTACCTTATGTCTTTTTCTTTTTTTACCACTTGGCATACTAAAGTTTTTTATTAATGTCCTCTCCCGAGGTTGCGGGAAAAAACGGGTTATTAATTATTATTTTATGTCCACATTGGTCTTTACACCTTCAACAAAAACCTTTGCAGGTTTAAAGGCCGGGATATTGTGGGCTGGTATCTTGATAGTTGTGTTTTTTGAAATGTTCCTTCCGGTTTTTTCAGCTCTTGTTTTAATAATAAAGCTTCCAAAGCCTCTTAAGTATACGTTATCTCCACCTTCTAATGAATTTTTTACTTCATCCATAAAGGTTTCAACAGTAGCTTGAACTTCATTCTTCTCCATTCCTAGTTTTTCTGAAATTTTCGCTACGATATCTGCTTTCGTCATTACTTTTAAATTTTAATTAATTTATCTTTTTAATAGATTTTTTTTAGAGGGGCAAATATAAGGATTTTAAAATCAATAATTCAAACCTTAATCCTTTAAAATTTAATCATATATAGGCTAATTTTACAAAATGCCCAAAACAGCCGCTATATTCTCTAAAAAACTCATTTCGTGGTATTTACATAATAAACGTGAATTGCCTTGGCGTATTATAAGCAACCCTTATAATATTTGGCTGTCAGAGATAATCCTGCAACAAACCCGCGTGGCACAGGGCCTACCTTACTATTTAAAGTTTGTAGGAGCCTATCCTACAGTGCATGAACTGGCAAATGCACCCGAAGATGATATTCTAAAACTTTGGCAGGGCCTGGGTTATTACTCGCGTGCACGCAACCTGCACACCACGGCTAAAATGGTGTCAGAAAAATTTGAAGGCATCTTTCCAGACAATTATACCGATTTATTAAAACTAAAGGGGGTGGGCGACTATACGGCAAGCGCCATTGCAAGCATATGCTTTAACAAAGCCGAAGCCGTGGTGGATGGAAATGTTTACAGAGTGCTGTCCCGCATTTATGGCATTTACACTCCTATTAATATAAGGACTGGACAAAATGAATTTAAAAGCCTCGCTCAACAATTGATTGACCCAAAACAACCAGGCACCTTTAACCAAGCCATTATGGAATTTGGTGCAAGGCATTGTACTCCACAAAATCCAGATTGTGGCAGCTGTATCTTTAACGATAGCTGTGTGGCTTTCCAGAAAAAAATAGTTTCCGAGCTCCCGGTAAAAATAAAGGCCAATCCGGTAAAAAAAAGATATTTCAACTACTTGGTCGTTCTTTCCGAAAACGAACGGACACTTCTTCAGCAACGTACCGGAACAGGAATTTGGCACCGTTTATATGAGTTCCCCCTAATTGAGACTTCCGAAGAAATTGACCTGGGCAGCTTAAAGGAAATTCCAGAGTTTAAAAAATTTTCTGAAAAACTTCAGATTGAATCCATTTCCCTCTACAATGAAAAGCCGGTAGTGCACAAACTCTCCCACCAACATCTCAATACACGTTTTTGGATTGTGGAAATTAAGGATGAAATGGAAGGCTTTATCCCCATCACTGAAATTGGAACCTATGCCGTGCCGGTACTGATTGAAAACTTTGTTTCAGAATTTTTTGACAACTATTGAAACCAACCTTTACAAACCTTTCGCAAATCATTCCATATTAAAATCCTAAAATTCCTTATATTTAAAACGCAAAATCTACCTTTGCATAAATTGAAAAAGAAAAGATTATGAGCGGTACATTAAACAAAGTGATGCTTATTGGACATACGGGAGATGATGTGAAAATGCATTATTTTGAAGGAGGCAACAGCCTGGGACGTTTCCCATTGGCCACCAACGAAACCTACACCAATAAGGCAACCAACGAGCGCGTAAGCAATACAGAATGGCATAATATAGTAGTGCGCAATAAGGCTGCCGAAATCTGCGAAAAATATTTAAAAAAGGGGGATATGGTCTATATTGAAGGCCGCCTAAAAACCCGGAAATGGCAGGACGAAAAAGGCTTGGACAGATATAGCACCGAGATTCACTGCACAGATTTTACCTTTTTGACCCCTAAGGGCGAAAGTGGCGGCACGGCTGCAAACAACGAAAGCACTTCCAATTCTCCGGGCGCTAAAGCACAACAGCAAGTTCCGGACAATAATGAAGATGAAGCGGACGATCTTCCATTTTAATGTTTAACTAAAACCATCACCTTGGACACGGACCCTCCTGGTTTATTTATTCTTGGCGTTATAGATTTTACACAAATTACAAGTGTAATCCTACTGGTTGTTTTATTGGCTTGCTCTGCACTTATTTCAGGTGCGGAAGTTGCTCTATTTTCCCTAACCTCTTCAGATTTTGATGCGAATGGGGACAAAGCGATTGCCAAAAAACTAGGGATTATAAAAAGTTTGTTGGAGCGTCCAAAAAAACTATTGGCAACCATTTTGGTTTCCAATAATTTTATAAACATTGCCATTGTTCTGTTGTTTGAATCATTAAGTTCGGTTTTCTTTGAACGCTGGGACTATTCGCTGAATCTGTATTATTTTGAAATCAGCGTTGTTTTTCTTTTGAAAGTGGTGGTCGTTACCTTCCTCATTTTACTTTTTGGCGAAATCCTTCCCAAAATTTATGCAAACCGAAACAGGATGGCTTTTGCGGTCTTTATGGCCTATCCCTTAAATGTGCTGGATACGCTCCTTTCACCAATAAGCCTTCCCATGCGTTCGGTAACCATTTACCTGCATGAAAAATACGGCAAACAGAAATCAAATATTAGCGTAGATCAACTTTCACAGGCGCTGGAACTTTCCAATAAAGACACTACTCACGAAGAGCAAAAAATACTGCGGGGCATTGTAACCTTTGGAAATACAGATACAAAACAGGTAATGAAAAACCGGATGGATATCTTCGCATTGAATGAAGACCAACCTTTCAAGGAAATTCTTCCCGAAATAATCCGCCACGGCTATTCCCGTATCCCTGTTTACAAGGACGGTATAGACAATATTACCGGCATCCTTTATGCAAAAGATCTGATTCCCTATACAGACCGTAAAGTTTTGGACTGGAAAACGCTAAAGCGCGAAGCCTATTTTGTACCCGAAAATAAAAAACTGGACGATCTACTGAATGAGTTCAAGGAAATGAAAATGCACCTTGCCATAGTTGTAGACGAATATGGTGGAACCAGCGGTCTAATCTCCTTGGAAGATATTATTGAAGAAATTGTGGGAGAAATAAGTGATGAATTTGACGATGAAGATCTTATATTTTCAAAGTTAGATGATAAAACCTTCATTTTTGAGGGAAAAACCCCGCTAAAGGATTTTTACAAGGTTGTTAAGCTCGAAGATTCCCAGCTTTTTGAAGATTCCAAGGGGGAAGCGGAAACCATAGCCGGCTTTTTACTTGAAATATCGAGAGGCTTCCCAAAAAAGAACGAAATACTTTCCTTTCACAATTATGCGTTTACTATTGAAGCGTTTGAAGGCAAGCGAATAAAACAAATAAAACTTTCCATTGAAAATTAAAAATATAGCTTTTTACCTGTTAGTTACCGTCTTTCTATTTGCTTCCTGTGAAGAAGACGTGGTTGTAAAACCCTCGGCTATGCTACGATTGGAGTATCCAACGGCCGAATACCAATTGGTTGAAAGCGGCTGCCTCTATTCCTTTTCAATGAATGAAAATGCCGTTTTGGTCCAAAAAAAGAACTGTGGCAC
>JBBQQN010000141.1:0-5890 GCA_038215845.1 Flavobacteriales bacterium
TTCTTTTAAATCTAATTTTGGTCTGGTAACGGTATCTATTGTTTTAGACCTTTGGAGATTTGAAAAATTCGGGGAAGCTACTAGGTAATCATTGGTATAATAATAAACATATACTATTTTTTTAAGCTCTTCATTAAATAGCAACTGTCCATCCCTGTCAAAATACCCATCCAAACTTCCCTCCAATACTTCGGGATAGAGAGAGACCTTCACTAGGGAATCCAGCTTTATCATACCCAAAATATTGTTTCTGTTTGCTCCACTTACCGTCCGAATAACAAAGTCAGTATCCGAAATGGGTTCGGCAAATGTGAAATATTCCCTTGGATGGTATGTTTTAGTTATACTAAAATCCTTGATACTACCCCTGTGAATTATGGGAACGGTACCATCCAGGAGTAAAAAAGTACTGTCTATAATCCTAACCCTTGGATATTTGTATTGAATGCCCGTTTTAGCCAATCCAATTCGAAATGAAACTGTATCCATTAAATTAATAGATACCCGCATAACATTCAATGGCGCGGTATAATTCCCTAGATATATATATTCTTTGGTATTTCCGGCGAAATAGTATGAGTTGTATTTAAGATCTAAGGTGTCCATGTTTACAATCGGGTGGTGGGGATAGCGCCTAATAAACGCATTGTTCCGGTGCATCTTTTTCTCCGAAAAGGCAAACAGTAAAGCCACTATCCCAATCCCGAGTAGGGCAAGGGTAGCAAGCAGTAACAGTTTCTTTTTTGTGTTCCACCATTTGGAAAAAAGAATTGCCAAAACAGCCAAAAAAATAAACCCAATATTAAAGATGAGGTGTTGGTTCCAAGTCAATTTTTCCAACACCCCACCACAGGAACAGGGAATAAAGTCGGAAAAATTTAGAATAATAAAAATATAGGCAGTAAACATAACCATGAGAATAAAGGATGCGTAAAGAGCCAGTATTCTACAGGGAGAAAATATCAGTAAAAAGGCTATCGAGATTTCTATTCCGGGTACTAGCCAACTTATAATTGTGGCATAAGCACTAAGTAGGGGCGACTGTGCCAATTGTACGGTAAAGGTTTCATATTCCAGTAGTTTGCTGGTGGCGGCATAGAGAAACAATAATACAAACAGGTATGATACTGCTATTGGTGCAAACTTGTAAAGTAGGTTTTGAAGATTATTTACTATTGCCATAACTAAAGTATAAATGTTGATTTTCAACTTCCATAAAATTAGGCGACAGTATTTTAAATGAACTAAATTCAGCCTTACTCTTACGGAGCCTTTTCCTTACACATAGGGAGGGTGAACATTACCTTTAGTAATGATTTTAAATAAACCCAAGGCTTCTTGCCTGAATCAATAAATCCCTGTCTTCCCTTTCCTCTACCCCAAAAACTATCTTTAAATGGCGTTTCCTTTTTTCAATAGCTCCTATGGAAAAAGGCATTAAGTCTGGTAGTTCCTTCATTTTTGTTCCTCGGGAGAGTTCGTATAGCAGCAGGCGGTCCCACTTGTCCAAGGAAAAATCCTGACTAATATATTTTCTAATAGACCGAAGGACGGTTTTGCTGTAGTAGGGAGCATTGAGGAGTATATCCGTTATTGCAGGAACAAGGGTTTGCGTAGAAATATCGCTTTTTATTAAAAATCCTTCAGGATTTATACTTTTAAAAATGTTTTGGATTCTATAATTGTCATTAAAGGTAGTTGCTATAATTATTTTGGCATTGGGCATTTGTTCCCTAATTTCTATTCCTAGATCTTCTCCGGACAAATGGGAATTGTTGGTTGCAGGCGGCAGTTTTATGTCCAAAAAAACCAAGTCCAAATTACTATTGCCTAAATATTGTTTTAAAACCTCATTGGCACTATCACAAGAGTTAGCTTCCTCGATAGAAAATTCCCACCCGGGTTTCAGGCTGTTTATTTCGGAGAGTGCACTTTTATAGGCTTCAATGATCAAAGGATGGTCATCGATAATTATTACATTAATTGTCTTAGCTTCCATAATCACATTTTTATAGGCACACTGATATGTATTTTGGTCCCTGCCCCAGGAACACTGTGTATATAGAAAGTTCCTTTTAATTTAACCGTTCGCGATTTCATGTTCTTAATTCCCATACCTTCCTTTGAAAACCGTTTCGCAAAGCCCTTTCCATTATCCTCCACATGTATATTTACATATTTCCCTACTCGTTTTAGCTCAACGGTAACAGCATTGGCATCGGAGTGCTTAGCTATATTGTGCATGGCTTCTTCCAATATTTTATACACATTGGCCTTTAAATAGTTGTTTACACCTTCCCACTGTATTTGTGGGTCTGATTCAATTGTAATGGAGAATTTGGCCTGATGGCTCCATTCGTATAGCATTTTTTCCACATTGCGTATAAAGAGGGTGTCATTTAAAAAAAGATCGTTTTTCAGATCGTGTGAAATGTTCCGAATGTCCTTTTCCACATGTTGCAAGGAGGCCAGAAATTGTTTGTGTTTTTCCAAAACCTCATTTTCACCACTGACCTTTAAAAATTCCCAGTTTAACCTAATTCCGAATAAACGCGCCAAGATATCGTCATGAAGTTCCTCCGAAATTCTACGCCTTTCCTGTAGCCTTCCCTTATTGAGATTAGCCTGTTGCTTTAAGGTCAAGAGATATATTTTCTCATTGGCTTGTTGCTGTTTGGCTTCAAATTCAAGGGCATTGTTTTTCGCCCTTTGCTTGAAGGTAATAATCAATAATATTAAAATTATAGTCAAGGCTGCCCCGGCACTTACTATCCAAATTTTGTCCCGTACTAGTTGCTGATTTTTTTTAATATAACTATCCGTCTCATATTGGATGCGGGTAAACTTGTTCCGCACCTTTCTTTCATCTTCCATTAAAACCTCGTTCAGTTGGATATGTTCTTTAAGATATTCCTCCTTTTTTAAAGGTGTAATCTCGGCAAGTAATAACAGGGCAGACAGGGCATCCCTGTGTAATTTCATTTCCTTTCCAATCTGATAGGCTAGTGTGGCATGTCCCAAGGCTGCAATGGTATCTTGTGTTTTTAAGTAATATTCCCCCAAATGCAGATGACTGATAAGGCTTCCTGCATCGTTATTTATACTATCCCTAAGGTGTAAGGCTTGCAGTAATTCGAATTCCGTTTTCTCTTTCCTTCCCATACGAAATAAAGTGAAGGCCTTATTATCGGTTATCCGGGCATACAGGGCGGGATCCAGCTTCTTTAAATTTTTCATTTGCAAGGCTTCCTCAAAAATGGCGGTGGCCTCTCTTAACCTCCCGGTTTTTTGATATACCAATCCAATATTGTTTTGAGTATCCACCAGGTATGGATATTTATTTTCTACTTTGTCCAGATATTCCAAAGCCGTGTTATAAAAGCCCAGTGCGTTGTCATATTCCTTTAGGTTGTCATATACAGCACCCAAAAGATTGTAACAGGAGTATAATTGCTTGTCTTTATTCAGCTTTTCAAAAATGGCAATAGCCTTAAAAAGCAAAATCTCACTTCCAGTATAATCTTTTATCTTACTACTGATATATGCCATGTTATAAAGCATTTTTCCTCCGTAAAAATTATTTTTACCCTTAAACATCTTGAAGGCATTTTCATAATGGTAATAACTGCTATCATATACATTTCTTTGCAAATGGTAAATGCCATAATTCCAATGGGCATAAGCCATAGCCAATGTATCACTTCTGTTTTCGGCCAAGTGCATTTGTTTGCCAACCGATTTCATAAAGAGCGTAGAATCCTTGCTTGCGGCCGATTCAAATGCAATTTTATTTAGATAGGCCATTTTTATACTATCGTTATCAATACTCAATACGGCCACATAGGCTGGAAACAGGTATCGATTTTCCCATGAAGGGGGTGCTTTTGATATTTTTGCAATATTGAGTAGGGAGTCTACTTTTGCTATTTGCTGAGCCTCTTTTGGTTTTTTTCTATTGCAACCCACAGTAATTGCTATAGTAAGAGAAAGGAAGATTAAGATTACGGCTATATACCTGTATAGTTGCATAACTTAAAAATTTGGGGTAATCAAATTTAAGAAAAGCCTTTTCAAAACTGAAAAGGCTTTTGCAATAATTACAACTTTTTTAATCTCTGTCGTTGTCGGGACGAACGCTCTGATCGTCGCCAGTATTTACAATTATGGGCAATTCAGACTGACTTGTATCGGCTAGAGCTGATGGAGTGCAGGAAATTGATAGGAAGGCCCATAAAGCGAGTATAACAATTAATGTTAGGGTTTTCATGGTACAATGGTTTTAGATTGAATAGAATTTTTCAGTCCATCACCTTGATGGAATATATTCAATGGTGCACCGTGAAGGACAGGAGTATTAATCCTGCCAGGAGAGCAACTTCCATAGGTCTAATTTAGTATGGATACAGTAATTATAGGGATTGGATAGTCTGATATTCGTAAAAAGCAGCTTGTACATCGTGAAATATTCAATTTGACCCGCGAAACTAAAAACATTCATTTTTTGAATACTGAATTAGTGCTGCAATACTTTCTATATAAGTGGGGGAATAGGGTAGGGGCACCGTACTTCCCACAACCTTTATATATTTTTTCGGTTCATGGATCCTAAAAATATGTTGCGCATTTACCATATAGCTTTTGTGGATTCGAAAAAAAGGCGGGCTTAAATGGTATTCAAAATATTTCAGGGGTTTAAAAATTGGTAAAATGCTACCATCACTTATATAGATATCTACGGTATGATCGTCAGCTTTTAGGTATACTATGTCCTTTGCCTTTAAAAAATAATGGTCCTTCTTGCTCGAAATTTGAATCTTTTTCTCTCTCGAAGGCTTCTTTTGAACCTTTAAAAGGCAAGCCAACACCTCGGTCTGCTGTAGCGGTTTCTTTAGTACATCACTAACTCCTTCTTTGTAGGCATAAAAAGCAGTTTTATATTCACTAGCGAGGCCAATCAGGGTTATTTTCTTTGATATGGCCTTTAAAACTTTATAAATCTCTTCCGGTTGAGCGCAAATGTCTAAATCTACAAATACTAGTGTGGGGTGAATCCTATATATTTCAGGCACTGCTTTGGCTAAACAGACGGTATTGAAACTGGGAGCGGTAGCATAAAATTCCATACAGTATTCCTGTAGGATTTGTGCTGTACGATTGTTGTTGGTAATGATTAGAAGAGTGCTCACAGCTGTATTATTCTATTGATGAATAATAAGCACTTTTCCAAAGTTCCAAGTAAGGGTTTTCCTTACTAAAAGTAAGGATAATCCTTTTTGATATAATAAATACTCCTTCTATATTGGTTTTATAATTGCCTAGTTAGCCCCCCCTTTTCATAAAAAACCTACTATGAAAACCTATGCTGAAATTCTAAAAAACCTAGAGCAGGACTTGGAATCAATAGATTTGGATTTCAATAATTATCTCTTGGAGGTAGAAAAAGGGGTGTATGCGTGTAAAAAAACACTCGAAAGCTTACGGCACCAAGTGTTAGAAAATGGATTTGAAAATAAGGAAGCCGAATGTGTGTTCTTTAAGACGGTTAAGCCAACTGTGGTAGGTTATTTAGTCTATTACTTAGAATTCGCGGACATTCAAAAAAAACGGCCTCTTAATGGGAAAAAAGAGATTAAGAAATATTACTGTAGCCAAATATCCCATTTACAGTCCTACTTCTTAAAATATCAAGAATTTTATGAATATTTAATTCGAAATAGAACCGACCGGGATGAAGAGTATTTCAGTAGAACCCATGGTAAAATCAGTTTTCACTTGGATGCCCTTCTCTTCTGTACAGATGCAGATTTTTCAACTAGCCACGATATGTTGGCCGCTAAGTTTATTGCATACGAACTACTCATTGCAAAATTTAGTAGCGAACTCAATGCCC
>JBBQQN010000142.1:0-5879 GCA_038215845.1 Flavobacteriales bacterium
AATTTATAGAGCCTACCAAGGAGTTTGCAGACATAATAATCCCCACCAATAGATTCAATACGGTGGCCGTGAATGTTATAAGAAGCATTATTCACCAAAAACTAAGCTATACCGAATCGTGAAAACAACCTTAATTTAAACGCGTGAAACTCTCTCAAATAATAAAGAACAAATGGGTCCGGTTTATAAGCAATAAATATGTGCTTATTCTTGTCCTGTTTATTGTTTGGATGCTTTTTTTCGATACCAATTCCTTTCTAATTCACCACGAACTGGATAACGATATTGACGCTCTGGAAGACACTGCCGAATTTTATCAAAAGGAAATCGATCACGATAAAACCTTTATCAAAAAAATGGAGGACAGCAACGAGATGGAAAAGTTTGCCCGTGAAAAATATTATCTGAAAAAGGAAAACGAGGACATTTATATAATCGAACACGAAGATAGCATCAAGAAAAAGAAAGAAGATGAGTGATTTTTTATTTGACGAATTTGATGAAGTTTCCGCAAAGCAGTGGAAACAAAAAATACAATACGACCTAAAGGGCGCCGATTATAACGAAACCTTGGTTTGGCAAAGTCCCGAGGGAATACACGTAAAACCCTTTTATCACCAAGATGATTTTAAGGAAGGTTTTACGCCAATTCCTGGCCAGCCACAATCTTGGAAAATTGCCCAAAAAATCTTCGTTGATGATGAAAAGATAGCAAACAACATTGCCTTGGATGCGATAGACCGAGGAGCAGACGCAATTATTTTTACCGCTGCCGAAGATTTTGACCCAAAAACTGTTTTTAAGGATTTTCCATTTGAAACGGTTTCTCTTTATTTCAACCTAACATTTCTTTCCGAAGCATTTTACGGCAAGCTCATAAAATTTCTTTCCGCTAGAAAAGCAACCGCTTATTACAATATAGATATTATAGGCAACCTGACCCGCACCGGAAACTGGTTTCACAATTTAAAAAAGGATCACGAAATTCTGGATAATCTTTTTCAGAAATATGCCTCAGAAAATCTCCTTTCAGTAGATACAGAATTATATCAAAATGCAGGCGCAAATAGCGTGCAGCAATTGGCTTACGCTTTGGCACACGCCAATGAATACTTAAACCATCTTACGAATGAAAGGGAACATTCTGATGTCTCTTCGAGCGCAGTCGAGAGGTCTTTGGTGACTTTCCAAATCGCAACGGGCTCAAACTATTTTTTCGAAATAGCAAAAATCCGAGCCCTCAGAAAACTATATGCTACCTTGGCCAAGGAGTACGGCGCAAAGGAAACTTGCCACATCATCGCTACGCCATCAAAAAGAAATAAAACCCTTTACGACTATAACATAAACATGCTCCGCACCACCACGGAATGTATGAGTGCAGTGCTCGGTGGAGCAGATGCCGTTTGCAATATGCCCTATGATGCCATCTACCACAAAAGCAATGAATTTGGCGAACGCATAGCGCGAAACCAACTCCTAATTTTAAAAAACGAAAGCTATTTTGATGCGGTAAGCAATCCCGCAGACGGAGCTTATTATATTGAAAGCCTAACGGATGAACTTGCCGAAAAAGCATTGCAGTTTTTCAAGGAAATTGAAAAAGGGGGTGGATTTCTAAAGCAATTGAAGGAAGGCATTATCCAGAAAAAAATAAAGGAAAGCGCCGAAAAGGAACAACAGCTTTTTGATAGCGGCGAACTGAAACTTCTGGGCACCAACTACCATCCCAATAAAACCGACCGGATGAAGGATGAGTTGCAATTGTTTCCCTTCGTAAAGCACAATCCAATAAAGACACTTATTGTCCCAATCATAGGAAAACGCTTATCGGAAAACACTGAACAGGAACGTTTAAAAACAGAGCAATGACAGTAGAACTGGAAATTTTGTTAGGGATAATCTTTGTTATTTTGGGAATGGCAATTCTTATCCGACTTAAAAAACTGAGCAAGTCAAAATACTACCGCTACCTATTTTTAGCGGCTTCAATCTTACTGATTGGTTTCGGAATTTATTTAGCAACCAATGTAATTTTAAACAATGGATAGAAAAGATTTACAACATATTAGTTTGAAAAATTCAGAATTCAGAATTCAGAATTCTGAATTAAATGAAGAACCATATTCTACAGCCGAAAATATTGAACTAAAGAAGAATTATAACAAAGAGGACCTAGACAATCTTCAACACCTAAATTTTGTCGCTGGAATTGCACCACACCTTCGCGGGCCATATTCCACCATGTACGTCCGCCGTCCGTGGACCATTCGGCAGTATGCTGGCTTTAGCAATGCGGAAGACAGTAATGCTTTTTACAGAAGAAATCTTGCCGCAGGCCAAAAAGGTCTTTCCGTTGCCTTCGATCTTGCAACCCACAGAGGTTATGATAGCGACCACGAAAGGGTAGAGGGCGATGTTGGAAAAGCTGGAGTTGCCATCGACAGTGTGGAGGATATGAAAATCCTTTTTGACCAAATTCCATTAGACAAAATGAGCGTTTCCATGACAATGAACGGTGCCGTACTTCCTATTATGGCGTTTTATATTGTCGCTGCGGAAGAGCAGGGCGTTTCCCCACAAGATTTGGAAGGAACAATTCAAAATGATATTCTTAAAGAATTCATGGTGCGAAATACTTATATCTATCCACCAACTCCTTCCATGAAAATAATCAGTGATATTTTTGAATTCGCTTCCAAGAATATGCCTAAGTTCAACAGCATTTCAATTTCTGGCTACCATATGCAGGAAGCGGGAGCTACCGCGGATATTGAACTGGCATACACCTTGGCAGACGGTTTGGAATACATCCGTACCGGAATAAAAGCGGGAATGGACATAGACACCTTCGCCCCGCGACTTTCATTTTTCTGGGCCATTGGGATGAACCATTTTATGGAAATCGCAAAAATGCGCGCCGCACGTATGCTTTGGGCAAAGATTGTAAAACAGTTCAACCCAAAAAATGAAAAATCCCTTGCGCTACGGACCCATTCGCAAACCAGTGGATGGAGCCTTACCGAGCAAGACCCTTTTAATAATGTAGCGCGAACCGCCATTGAAGCCGCCGCAGCAGTTTTCGGGGGAACGCAATCTTTACATACAAATGCTTTAGATGAAGCTATTGCTTTACCAACAGATTTTTCTGCGCGTATTGCCAGAAATACTCAGATTTTCCTTCAAACCGAAACCCAGATTACCAAAACGGTAGATCCTTGGGCGGGAAGTTATTATGTGGAAAACCTTACCAATGAAATTGCCAACAAAGCTTGGACGCTAATTGAAGAAGTAGAAGAACTCGGCGGAATGACCAAAGCCATTGAGGCAGGAATTCCCAAACTTCGCATTGAAGAAGCTTCCGCAAGAAAGCAGGCGCGTATTGATAGCGGACAAGATATAATTGTGGGCGTAAATAAATACCGCCTAGCTAAAGAAGACCCATTGCAAATCTTGGATGTGGACAACCAAAAAGTCCGTACCTCTCAGATTGAAAGATTAAACCGAATAAAAGCCGAACGTGACACCAAAAAGGTAGAAAAAGCCCTTGCAGATATTACCGAATGTGCAAAGACAGGTCAGGGAAATTTGTTAGCTTTAGCCGTAGAAGCTGCCCGCCACAGGGCAACACTCGGCGAAATCTCTACCGCGATGGAAAAGGAATTCGGTAGGTATAAAGCACAAATTAGATCTTTTAGCGGCGTGTACAGTAAAGAAATTAAAAAAGACGAAAGTTTTGAAAAAGCGAGACAGATGGCAGACCAGTTCGCAGAATTGGAAGGCCGACGTCCGCGTATTATGATTGCAAAAATGGGGCAGGACGGTCACGACCGCGGCGCCAAAGTAGTTGCCACAGGCTATGCCGATGTAGGTTTTGATGTAGACATTGGCCCACTTTTCCAAACCCCCGCCGAAGCTGCCAAACAAGCGGTGGAAAATGATGTGCACATCCTCGGTGTTTCCTCCCTTGCCGCAGGCCACAAAACCCTCGTGCCACAAGTTATTGAAGCCCTAAAAAAGTACGGCCGCGAAGATATTATGGTCATCGTGGGCGGCGTAATCCCACACCAAGATTACCAATACCTTTTTGATGCCGGCGCAGTTGCCGTCTATGGTCCGGGCACTCGTATTAGTGATGCTGCTATTGAGATGTTGGGGGTTTTGATTGAGGGGGTGGAGTGAAGTTTTTAATTTAATCATTTAATTATGATAAAAGTTTATTTGGATTGGAATGTTATTTCCGGTATGAAGAATAACTTTTTTCCGGAGTTTACAGTACTTATAAAAGAAAAACAAAAATATCTTTTAGTCTTTTCCCCATCCCATATTAATGACATAGCAGTAAGTTATTCTGATGATCTTGAGCAAAAAAAAATTATTCAAACTGATCTAGATTATATTACGGAGCTAACAGATAATTTGTGTTTACATACGAGTAAGAATAAACTTAAGTTGGATTATTTCGATCCAAATGATTTATTAAATCAAACTCTCGAAACTAATTCTACATTTCAAGATTTGAGCATAGAAGGTTTGACAAATATATTTGATGACCCTGTGTTTAAAGATGGGTTAGAGTCAATTTCTTCAATTCCCATAGATTACGCTTTCAGTCAAGGATTTTCTAACCCACAATCGAAAGAATTACTTAATCAATTATTTCCAGGTCTAAAAGATGATTTAACTCTCGGTGGGTTCTTTAAAGCATTTAGCAAAATGAATCAAGAGGCAAATAATAATGAAGGTTATAAAGTTATTCGAGATATGGTTCAAATGATAGGAATTAATAGTGGGCATTTTAGTAGTGACAAAAATCCGTTTGAAATAATTGATGAAGCTAAATCTAAAATTGGATTGAGAGATTCAGATATAAACAAATATTTTAAAAATAATAATACGTCACCAGAATGGTTTGGGGATATTTCTTCTGCATATTTAAATTTAGATATGTTCGGTTATAAGTCTGATGAAATTAAAGTTAATAAAAAGACTAAAAAAACTATGAGAAATACTCTCGACGATTCTTTTCATACTGCTTATGCTTCTAATTGTGATGTATATATTACTAATGACAATAAAAATATTTTTAAAACAAAAGCTGTTTATGAAAAGCTTAATGTGAAAACAAAAGTTTTAAAACCAAAGGAATTTATTGAATATTCAAGAAAAAACTATTTCGCAAATGGTTTTCACGAGCATTTTTATGAGGTATTATCAAGTTTTAGTAAAGAATTTATAAAACAAAGATTTGAAGGTAGATCAGATGAATTTTTAGTTTATAATTCTGAGATATTCATTTTTAATTTTTTTAATAAAATAATAGTTCCTGAATATAGAAAAGAAGGAGATCCTACATTTATTCTTAGTAAAAACCATCCAGCTAAACATTATGTTATTGCTTATAAAGAGATTGAAGTTTTAATAAATTATTTTTATAGTGTTTTTGATAAGGATGTAAATGGAAAAAAAGAATTTGTTCTGGAAGATATTGAAAGTGAAAATTCTTCTATAAGAGAATGGCATAAAAAAAAATTCATTATTGAATTATCTAAATATAATGATCATATTCAACTTTATTATTACTCTTAACCCCACTAGCGCGAGCGTCCCGCTCGTGTATTCCCCCGCTACCGCGAGCGTCCCGCTCGTGACTATTCCTCCAGAACCCTTTTAAAGTTTAAACCCATAATTTCAAAGACACTATTTTTGTTTCATCATTGGCTTTTCTGGAAAATGAGAGACTTCAATGGAGAGGATTATTTTTAGAAAACCAATTTCGATTTATAATTGGAGTATTTTTGCCGAGATTAGTTATAGCTCATTTGTAAAACTTGGGCTTTCATTTATTAAAATTATAAGACTTATGAAAATACAAATGA
>JBBQQN010000143.1:0-5735 GCA_038215845.1 Flavobacteriales bacterium
GCGAACTGCCATAAAGTTCCCCAGAAAAACTTCAACAAGGAATTGCTTTCCGTTGAAGATATTTCAAATAGCATTCAAAATATCTTTGATAAAATTTCAGAAGTAAACCCGAAAGCAACGATAATAAATACAGTTTCGCCAGTGCGTCATCTTAAAGATGGTTTTATAGAAAACTCGCAGAGCAAAGCGCATTTATTATCGGCTATTCACCAATCCATCCATCAACTAGCAACCCTCAACCCACAACCAAAATATTTTCCTTCCTTTGAAATCATGATGGATGAACTTCGCGATTATAGATTTTATTCGGAAGATATGCTGCATCCTAACAATACGGCTATTGAAATTATTTGGGAAAAATTCTCAACGGTTTGGATTGCTTCCGAAACGAATCCAGTTCAAAAAGAAATCGCTTCAATTCAATCTTCGTTACTTCACAAACCTTTCAATCCCCAAAGTGTCGCGCACCAAAAATTTTCAGAAAAACTTCAACAGAAAATTTCTTCACTTAAAAAACTGTTTCCACACATTCAATTTTAAATTTCAGTGCTAAAGATTACTAAAAATAATACGTCAATTGCCGTATTGCGGTGCGTTTGGTTTTAGGTCAACTTTGTTCCAACAATAACTAAAAACCAAACATTATGAAAATTTTTAAAAAATCAATTTTAGTATTAATGGCTGTGATGGCCGTAAGTTTAACCTCCTGCAAAAAAGACGACGATGGTGGTGATGGTGGAAATGCGGGTTCTGGAACAGTAAAAGCGAAAGTAGCTGGATCAAATTATAGCTCAGACGCTGCCTTAACCAGTGCAACCCGTACTGATTCCAATGGTACTAGTTCTGTAACCATCACAGCAAATACCTTAAATGGAAAAAATATTACACTTTCTATTATAGGTGGATTTGATGGTGTTGGGTCATACAATATTGGCGGGGGAGCAAATGTGTTCGGCAATGCCAGCTATACCGAAATAGACGTTTCTGATCCTATGAATGCGGAAATTTGGGTAGCACCTTTTGATGAGAGTGTAGCGGGAAAAATAAGTGTATCTGAAGTTTCAAGTACCAAAATTAAAGGCACTTTTAACTTTAAGGGAAAAAATGATGACGGCAGTTTTAAGGAAATTACTGAAGGTTCATTTAATGTAAATTTTAAATAACCGAAACGCACTAAAGAAAATCTCAGATGTTGAGGTTTTTACGTGGGCCGGGGGCAAAACGAAAGTTTTTCCTCCGGTTTTTTTTGTTCACTCTTGGCCTCCCTAAAGGGCAGGGGCATCTGTATAATAGTTCAGAATGTAATTCCCCTTTTGGGGGCAAGGTGGAGAAATACGTCAACTGCCCTATTGATTTTCCTTTTATTCCGAGGCATCTTTGAAATATCAACATCTAAAAACCACGATTATGAAAACTTCAATAATTTTTTATCCTTTGGTCTGTCTTACTTTTTCTCTAGCAACAATTATGAATGCCCAAAAAGCTGAGCAACCTGATTTTCGCTATGATACCGGTGGAAAAATCAATGAAATGACACTTACCCAAGGCGGAACGATGGTGGTTGCTACCAACGATGGTCTTGTGGGGATAAAACCAGGTAGCAACCAACTGTTGTTTAACTTTACTGAATATGGAAGGGTAAAGCCAGAAGAGCTCACTTTTATTCCCAATGCGCCTTATGTAATTGTTGCGCAAGGAGGTTTTGCAAATCTTACCGCGAAAAAAACGGTTATAGATTATATTTCCGGGAAAACCTTGTTCAATACCGAATCAAACGGATGGAAGATTGCTTACAGTTGCGATGTAATGATGCCACAGAATAAATTGGTTGTTACCGGACAGCGCCGTTCAGAAGAAAAATACGCTACAGCCGTAGCTGTTTACGATTTGGATAAGGGTACCGAAGATTATCGATTTAATTTGGGCGATCCCGGAAAAGTAACTATGGGGGCAGGAATGCAACCGTGTGGTAGACCACTTCTATTGAAGGATTATCTTATTGTTCCTACTACCAAAGGTTTGGTTGCCAAAAAAGCCCAAACAGGCGAAACCTTGTGGGAAAATGATATTAAAAACATTAATTGGATGGTGGTAGATGAAACAGGAAAAGAAATCTACGCTTTTGAAAGTGTGAACCAAGGCAAGAATACTCGAATTCACAAAGTGGGTGTAAATGGTGCTGAACTTTGGAAAGATGATCATAAAGTAAAGGGACAGGTTGTCAATTTTGAAATACTTCCAAAAGGTATTGCTGTAGTAAGCAATCAAAGTGACGGTGGCAGCAATAGTATTTTTGCAGCAAGCAACGAATCCAATATAGCATTTTTGAGCGCTACCAATGGCGAAGATCTTTGGGACAAAGCTCCAAAAACAAAAGGTTATGTACAACATTTTTACATAATGGAAGATGGTATTCTCTTCGGAATTTATCAAGGTGGAATCAACAAAATTTCTTTTGAAGGACAGACACTTTACAAAAAACCTTTAAAGACGGGGGAGAATATTTTAACAATGGCAGAAACGCCACAGGGTTTGATTTATATTACTTCAGAAGATGCCAATATTGTAAACCTTCAAAACGGGGATCAAGTTTGGAACAAGCCATTAAAATACAAACGTGCCGATGCTATCAGCTCTACTTTCGACAGTAAAAATTCAAGGTATCTTATAAGCGCCGATGAAAATCTTTACGCGGTAGACTCTAATACTGGCGAAGTAACTACCCTTGCTGAATCTAAATTTGAAGGAAAGGAAGCGCCATCGCATGTGGAAATTAGGGATAACGGTATTCTACTTACCAGTGATCAAAACATGATGCTATTGGACTGGCAAGGCGGAAAGCAATGGAATGAATATTACAGAGCTCCGGGGAAAAGTGCAATGGGTGCAATTTTGGCGGGTGTTACTGCTGTAGCCGCAGCTACTGCTTCCGCAGCGGCTTACAATAGTGCAAATCAAAACCGAAATTCACTTGGACAATACACAGACCGGGGCGAGCGGGAAGCTGAGTTTGGTGCCGGGATGGCAAATGCTGCAGGTGCTTCAATTGCTGAAATGTTTAAAAGGTTCAAGGCAACTTCCGCCACCCAAGACAATCAATTTATACTTACCAAACTTGATGAAGGTGTGGGACTTGTAAAGTTGAACAAGGATACTGGCGAAAAAGAAAAAGAAATTGTGTTGAAAGACAAACAACCGGAATATGTGGTAGATGACATAGGCGGAATTCTTTATTACAAAGCGGACAACAATTCCATCTTTGCATACGACCTGAAAATGTAACTAACCAGCTATTAATTCAAATCGCTAACGAAGTGAGGAGCGTTTGCGGTTTTGAAACCCCATATTTTCTATGGGGTTTGTTTTTTTGCGTATTTTAGAAACTTAATATACCATCTAATGAAAAATTGTTTATACATTTTTCTGTTTTTTACGCTATCGCTCTATTCCCAATCGGTTCCAAAACAGATTGACAGTTTGATGCAGGTAGCTCAAAAGGCTAACGATTCCACAAGGCTTCGTATCTACAATAAGGTAAGTTTTTACTATATTTTCAACGATCCTCCAAAAGCCAAAAAGCTTTTGCGCGAATCCATTTTGGATGCAAAAAACAAAAATATTCCCTTTTCCGAAGCAGAACTGGTCAATACATACGGTATCTATTACGATGTTTCCGGCAAGGCCGATTCCGCAAAATATTATTTTGAAAAAGCCTTGGAGTTAAGTCAAAAAAAAGATTACAAAAACATTACCGTGATGATTATCAATAATCTTGGAATGTTTCACTGGAACAAAGGGAATTACCAACAGGCGCTGGATTATTTTTTTCAGGCCTTGGAAATGAACAATAGTATTGTAACAACTAATGGAAATGCTTCCTACTATAATAATATTGGCCTTATTTATCAGGAAATGGGACAATATGATAGAGCTTTGGAATATCATAAAAAAGCTTTACAGGACAGAAGAAAGTATAATGACCTTAAGGAAATTCCCACTTCTTTGGCAAATATTGGAGTAGTACTTGGTGCAAAAGGACAATATGAAGGAGCAGAAAAAAGCTTTAATGAAGCTATTGAAGCTGCAAAAGACGCCAATGAACTCGGAAAATACTATGACGCGCTTAGCGGGTTGAGCGATATTTATATTATTCAAAAAAAGCCAGAAAAAGCTATTCCCTTATTGCAGGAATTACTGGAGGGCAGAAATAAATACAATATTGACAGAAGATCCAATTTAGAGGCAATTGCGCATGTAATAGAAGCCTATAACGATTTTGGAAATCTCCCGGAAGCATTAAAATATGTAAATATGGGAAATTTGTTTTTGGAAGAATTCCCGGATATTAGAAATGCAGCAGTCGATTTTTATCAAAATGCCTCTGAAACTTATTTTAGAGCCAACAATCCGCAAAAGGGTGGGGAATATCTTCAAAAAGCAATTGCAGCCAAAGAGCAAATTTTTTCTACGGAAAATGCCGAATCCATAGCCAATCTTGAAACAAAATTCAAAGTGGCCGAACAAGAAAAAGCCCTTGCCGAAACACGCGCCAATCTTGCCGAAACTCAACTTGAAGTGGAACAGAAAAACACCTTGCTTTATGGTAGTTTGATACTTGCGCTGGTTTTAGGGTTGTTGGGCTATCTTTTTTACAATCAACAAAAACTTAAAAACCGACAACTTCAAAAAGAAAGTGAACTGAAAACTGCCTTGGCCAAAATTGAAACCCAAAATGAGCTACAGGAACAGCGGTTGCGCATTTCCCGAGACCTTCACGACAATATTGGGTCGCAGCTTACTTTTATCATTTCAAGTATTGATAATTTAAAATATGGCTTTTCGGAAATTAGTGACAAACTGGGAAATAAGCTTAGTGGAATAAGCAATTTTACTACCCAAACTATCTATGAATTGCGCGACACTATTTGGGCCATGAACAAAGAAAGCATCACTTTTGAGGATTTGCAGGCGCGCATTTCAAACTTTATTGAGCACGCCAAAAATGCTTCGGAGAGCACTGAATTTTCTTTTCAAATAAACAAAGATGTGGATGAAACGCATGTGTTTACTTCCGTGGAAGGAATGAACATTTATAGGATTATCCAAGAGGCAGTAAACAATGCTTTGAAATATGCTCATGCAGATGAAATTGACGTAAATATTTCAAAAAAGGAAAATCATTATCAAATTGAAATTATTGATAACGGTAAAGGTTTTGATACAGAAACAGTGGAATTGGGAAATGGACTTAGCAATATGAAAAAACGTGCCCGAGAAATTGGGGGAATGCTTCAAATAAAGTCATCCCAAAAAGGAACGGGTATTTTGTTGGTAACTGACTAATACGGCAACTGCCCTATTTTATTTTCCGTTGAAAAGGTTAATTTAGTTATCTTTAAAACAATCAACTAACTGTTTATGGGGATTAAAATAGCAATTGTTGACGACAACACTTTTCTCATCCACGCCATAAAGGAAAAGCTTTCTTTTTTTGATGATGTTGCTGTGAAACACACTTCCATAAACGGGAGTGAACTGCTTACCAAACTTGAAGAGAATCACAACCTCGATTTAATTTTGATGGATATTGAAATGCCCGTGCTCAATGGCATTGAAACCACACAGATTGTTAAACAGAAATATCCACATATCAAAATAATCATGCTTACGGCATTTGATAATGATGAGCATATTTTTAATGCCATAAAAGCGGGCGCAGATGGTTATTTGCTAAA
>JBBQQN010000144.1:0-5614 GCA_038215845.1 Flavobacteriales bacterium
TGACCCGTCCTAAAATAACTATACATGTTAAAGAATAAATCCTGATATAGTTATACAAATGTAACTGATAATCCTAAAAGAACTATACATCAGTTTTTTCATAGTTAAAATACTTATTATAGTTCTTCCATCTTTTATTCAAGTTTCCTGATTGCAGATGAGCTTGATTGGGCGTTAAATAATCACAGCTTGCGTGTGGCCTTAGTTCATTATAGGCTTTGATGCTTTTCTCTATTTGTTGAGTGGTCTGCTCAAACCCCAGGGAACTACCGTAAAGGTTGAACTCTGTCTTAATGATCCCATTGACTCTTTCCGCCAGTGCGTTCTCATAAGGATCCCCGTTCTCCGTCATACTGATGGCTATATTGTTTTTCAATAATACAGCTACATAATTATGGGAACAATATTGCGAGCCCCTGTCGGAATGGTGGATAAGGGATGCATCGTACATTTTGTTATTGATGGCCATTCCCAAGGCATCTATGCAACCTTCCGCCAAGAGGTCTTGGCGGAAGCTGTACCCCATTATCTTTCTGGAGTAGGCATCTGTTATTAGACTCAGGTATCCCCATTGATTGGTTAACCGAATATAGGTGATGTCACTGACCCAGAGCTGTTCTGGTCTTGACACAACGAGCCCCTTGACCAGATTGCCATACTTTCTCATCCAGTGTCTTGAGTCAGTGGTGAAGGCCTTTCTTTTTCGCTGGCGCACAAGCAACTTATGTTCTGAGAGAAGATCGAACAGATAATCCCTGCCAAAATTAATTTTATGTGACAGCAATCTGTTTTGTAGCACATAATGTAGTTTTCTTGTTCCAAGTCGCGGCAGGTCCTTCCTGATGGCCAGCACTTCTTGGAGAATGACATCCTCTTTGACTAGGGCGCCCTCTTTTCGCCATAGGGAATCGTAATAAGCGTGCCTTGTCTTGCCAAACAATCGGCATAAAACGGCTATTCCAGATTGCGGAAAATCCTGTTTCATTTTCATCACTGCTTGGCACCAGACTTTTTTCTGATGTCGATCTTGAGCTGGTCCTCGGCCACATCTATTAATGTGTTCAAGGCCTTTATCTTGAGCTCGGCCTGCTGCAGTGCGTTCTGCAGGGCAGCTTTTTCAGGGTCTTCGGGGGACGCTTTTTCTCTGGCCATGGGCGGGCTGTTTTCGATATAAAGTTCGACTTTTTCTTTTTTATGGCTCAATATCCATGCCCTTATAGTCTTTCTATCCCTGATTGCGTAGGCCGCCTGGGCCTCCCCAACGGTCATCCGGCCCTGTTCAATGGCCGTAACTATCGTACGCTTCTGGAGATTCGTATAGCTTTTGCGCTTAAGGTTTTGTCTGTAATGCTCGGAACCGTACTGCCTCATCCAGCTGCACAATGAGTTTTTTCCCAGACCATAGATGCGCACGGCTTCCTTTCTGGGAAGTCCATTTTCTACTTCCTGAACAACTTTCTCAATTAATCGTTTGTCATAATGGCCTTGCGGGCTTTTGCGGGATCCATAAATCCCCTCTTGTGGGTAGTCCATATACACTGTTTTTGTGTATAGCTATTTCAGGACAAGACAGAATTTGTGAATATGTGAGTTTGTGAATATGTGAATATGTGAATATGTGAGTTTGTGAGTTTGTGAATATGTGAATATGTGAGTTTGTGAGTTTGTTTGTTTGTGAATTTGGTTCATTGCTTATTGTTATATTTGGTTATTCTCCCCCTCTTAATTTGCTTCTTTACGGTTTCCCATAATGCGATAATTATAAATTGATTTATATTTGGAAAAACTCTGCGCATTTTTTCGGGTACCAGCCATAAATATTTAAAAAAATGGGTGTTTTTCAAAAGATCAAAGCCCAAAACTAATAAAAAATGAAAGTAAAAAATTTACTGATAATTCTATTAAGTATACTACTTATCAATTGTTCAAAAGAGGACGATTCTAAACAAGTTAATCCTAAATTAAGTTCCGAGAATCAAATTACCTCGTTTAAAATACCAGGAAATGGAGAAGCGTATAACGGAGTTATCGATCAATCTAATAAAACTATAAAAGTTATAGTAAGTAACATTGATTTATCCATTCCCATTACTCCAATAATTGAGATTTCTGCTAAAGCCACCATAACACCTTCCCCTTCAAATTCCCAGAACTTTAATGAAAGTGTACAATATACCGTAACCGCGCAAAATGGAGAAAAGGTGGTTTACAACGTTACTGTCAATAGTTCTGATAATGAAATAACGTCTTTTAGTATAAAGCCAAATGAAACAACTTTTTATGGGGTTATAAATGAATCTAACAAGACCATTATAATAGAAACATCAGGATTAGAGTTGAATAGTACTTTAATTCCAGAAATTGAATATTCCCCGAGTGCTACAATTTCACCTGCCCCCTCATCTGCACAAGATTTTAGCCAAGATATCCAGTACACTTTGACCGCTCAAAATGGGGAGGAAGTAATTTATACGGTCAGTACCCAAAACACCATTTTAACGAATGACAAAAAGATTTTAAGTTTTCAATTCAAATTTGGTTCAAAAATCTATGATGGGATTATAGACCATAATAATCTAACGGTTTTTATAGAAACGGATAGATTTATTTATAATCTAAAACCACTGATTACTATTTCAGAAAATGCAAGTATTTCTCCAGATCCAAATGAGCCGCAAAATTTTTATCGAGAGGTTGAGTACACTGTTACTGCGGAAGACAATACTACTAATACATATACTGTAACCACCAAGGCATACGAAATGCATGATGTTCAGCCCACAAAATTCTACAGTAATGGAATTGGAGTTTTAAATGGCAATGGGCTAGATTTAACTGTGCCAAATTCATCGCTTGTTATAGAAAACGATACAAATTCCTATACATTAAATATTATTGAATCCTATGTTACTGTTCAACCCTTTGGTAATGTAGAAACACGCCACAAGTTTTCATTCCCGGAGAATGTTACCACGGCAAATAATTATAAAGTAAAGTATAAAATTAATGGGGAAACAAAAGTTACATCCACTTTTTCCGTGGATGTTTTGGCCGAAGATGTTCCTGTAATCCATTCATCAAATAATTCTACATATAGTTATCTAGACACCTTGATTTTATATGGTGAAAACTTGGTTCCTGGTTTCTTAATTTATGCTGTTAATGGAAGTGCCTATAGATTTGATGAAAATTTCATAACTGTAAATAGTGATAGAACAGAGTTAAGATTACAACTTACCAATTATATGATGTTTCCTAGTTATTATGGTATTCAGGAGGATTTTGCCACGCAAATTAGTATAGATTATTTAAGTAGACGAGGTAACTCCATTATTGTGGATTTTAATTAAAAACTAAAAAAATAACAAATACCGAAAACGGGAATTTCCCGAAGGGAATGCCAGATCCAACTTCAGCAATATATTTTAGAATGGTGGCTTAAAACAAAAAGAATTGGTGGAAATGATTGGTTTCAAAAGTAATGTTAGCGAAATAATAAACAAAAAGCGCAAACTGACTTTAGAGATGATTAGAAAGTTAAAAGCCAATTTAAATATCCCGACGGAAGTTTTAATTCAAGATTATTGATTAAACAAATCCCTAGTGGCCCAACAAAACAAAAAACATGAACGAAATAATCTGCCCCCACTGCAAAAAAACCTTTAAAGTTGACGAAGCCGGATTTGCCGATATCCTCAAGCAAGTCCGCGATCACGAATTTGAGCACGAACTAAAAAACCGCTTAAACCTTGCTGAAAAGGAAAAGGAGAGTGCCGTAAAACTCGCAGAAGCCAACATAAAAAATACATTGCAAGAGCAACTTTCAAAAAAGGATCACGAGCTAACGGTATTAAAAGCTAAAAGTGATAGTGAACTTGCCGAGAAATTAACCCAAAAAGAAAGGGAAATAAGCGAACTTAAATCGCAAAGTGAACGCTCACTTGCAGAACAATTGGCCAAAAAAGAAGCCGAGATTTCTGATATGAAATCGAAAATCCAAAATGCGGAGATTGACAAAAAACTCACCGTTGGAGAAGCTATTCGCGCAATTGAAAAAGAGCGCGATACGCTTGTGAGCAATTTAAAAATAAAGGAAACAGAAACCCAATTGCTGGAAAAGTCGATTAGGGAGCAGTTTACAAATCAGCTTAGCGTAAAGGACGAACTCCTAAAATTGAAAGATGAGGATATTGCGCGTTTAAAGGATTACAAGCAAAAGCTTTCCACAAAAATGATTGGCGAAACCTTGGAACAACATTGCGAAGCCGAGTTCAACAAACTGCGGGCAACGGCTTTTCAAAATGCTTATTTTGAAAAGGACAACGATGCAAGGGGCGGCAACAAAGGCGATTTTATTTACAGGGAAACAGATGAAACTGGCAACGAAATTATTTCCATCATGTTCGAAATGAAAAATGAGAATGACGAAACCGCCACAAAAAAGAGGAATGAAGATTTTTTCGCAAAACTGGATAAAGACCGCACAGAAAAGAAATGTGAATATGCAGTGCTGGTTTCCTTACTGGAAGCCGAAAACGAACTCTATAACACTGGCATCGTTGATGTAGGCTATAAATTTAAAAAAATGTACGTGGTGCGGCCCCAATTTTTCATTCCCATTATCACCCTGCTTCGCAATGCGGCAATGAACTCCCTGCAATACAAAACCGAACTTAATTTAATTAAAAACCAAAATGTGGACATTACCAATTTTGAGGAAAAAATAAACACCTTTAAGGAGGGCTTTGCACGCAATTATGATTTGGCAAGCAGGCAATTTAAAACGGCAATTGAGGAAATAGATAAAACAATGGACCATCTTCAAAAAACAAAAGACAATCTGTTGGCATCTGTAAACAACCTTCGCCTTGCCAATAATAAAGCGGAAGATTTGACTATTAAAAAATTAACTAGAGGAAACCCAACAATGACGGAGAAGTTTGATGGGTTGAAGGGGGAGGGGAATAATTAATTTGGTGCTTTGCGGTTTTCCGTAATTTGGGTGTTTTAGGTTAATTTACTTTTGAGAATAATTTTCGGAAAAAAATGCAAAAGATGTAATAATGAAAAAATGCTAATATATATTTTAATCAGACTACGCCATAATAAATAATAACTTATTCAAATATTAAGTAAAATGAAACAAGTATTATATATAATATTTTTTACTTTTTTTTCTACGGGTATTTCTGCACAAGACTACAAAGAATGGGATCATCACGATATTACCAGTTATTATGAAAAAAAGGAAATAACATTAGATTACAATTCATTGGACAAAGATGGAAATGAATTGTATAACAGAACAATAATATATTTTGTTCCAACAAAAATTAAGGATGGTGTTTATGAAGTTGAAGTAAATGACAAAATATCTTCAAAATTATGGCAGATAAAAGGAACTAATACTTATATACTTTTTCGATATAATCCATATCTATATAAATATGATGAAGGAATTTTAGAGGTTTCTTATTCCTATGGAATTTTTTATAAAAAACCTTAATTTAAAAATAGATTTTAAACACGCTAGTTCAAAACTATATGTGCAATTATATAATTTAAGCAATGTTTTTAATTATTACATTACTATGAATATTGAAATAAAATCAGA
>JBBQQN010000145.1:0-5506 GCA_038215845.1 Flavobacteriales bacterium
TGATCATACATACATATGTCATAAATTAAGAAAAGTTTTTTGGCATTTAGATGATCTTTTTAAAACAATTAGAGAATCATAGAATAATCACATGTATTTTAACAAAATACTTAAATATATGTTAATAAAAAAATTAATTAATTAATAAAACCAAAATATATTTGATCGACTAAATAAATTATTTCTACAACTTATAAGTATAGCCTATGGTTTGATTGAAACCGGAAAAGGAAGATAATTGCGATAGCAATAGTCTCCAGTATATAATCAATTAATGTCAAACCGCTAACATAACTTCGAAATTTATAATCTTTAGGGGTCAAGGGCACAAAACTTATAAAAAATGAAAAATATGAAATATCTTATTATACTAATACTTCCATTATTATTTGGATGCGAAAAAGAAACCCTTGTTGAGAAAAACGCTGAAGGGATTACATACACAGGATCAGATGGAGAAGGAAGAGGCCTTGTAGGAGGTATGCTTCAATTCAACACTTGGCAATCGTTTCTAGATACAATGTCTGAACTTTCGGCAGCGGCAGAAGTCCGGGACGATGCCTTTATAGCTAAATGGGGCCACTTGAGCGAGGATGCTTTCGCTGCAAAGGAAGTTGAGCTTGGCTACAATGAGAACCAACCCTATATCGATTTCGAAAACGAGTTTAGTGGCTTTGTCTCCTTAAGAAAAACAGTAAAGGATGAAGAGAACGCTTGGTTATATAATGAAGTCTTGGATGATAATAACGATCCGGATAATCACTTTGTATGGGAAACAGAAATGCGATCCCTTTTGAATACTAAAGCCCAAGTACGGATCAAGGATACCCTGATACAGATGACCCGCTTTGGTTATGTAAAAGTGACCGATGGCGACCTTAATAAACTAGCCCAGTTAGAGACAGGAAATGCCAACCAGCTCAATCTTTCCAATGTTGTTATTATGGGCCCTTATTTTGGAAGCAATGGAGGTAATGGTACTGAAAACAATCCCACATGTATTGGTACTGAGGATGATGATCGCTATTGGTACCCGGTTAACAATAGAAGGATAAAAGGCAAACAAAGACTAAAGCCAGCCTCGTATCCTTGGGGCTCTAATATTAAGTCTAAGACAGTACATTACAAAAAAAGCGGGATATTTGGTTGGACGCGTAGTAGGGCTACGATTACGGCTGCTATTCAAGGGGAAAGCGTTAATGAATTTTGCAATCTTCCATCTAATAATAGTCTGACAAAAACTAGATATGCTAAAGAAGTCGATGTTAAAATTTCAGTTCCCTATTATTCAGGTTATCAAATTAAAACCAAATACCAAAAATTGAAAAGTGTTCATAAAAGGGATGCTGCCACCTACAATAATTTTTATTATGATTAATCAAGTTAAAAAATGGGGGAATTTAAATTCCCCCATTTTTTTTAAATTCGTCTTTTTCATATTATTCTTTAATTCAGGATATGCACAAGAACATACAAACGAATATTATAGATTTAGCATATCAGTTGGTTTTGAAAATTTAATGGGATTTCAAATGGACAAACTTCCTTATGGTTTACAATATGCTCACAAAAATCAAATTGTTCCAGCTTTTGGTATTAACTATGACTTTTACAAAAATCAAAATATTAATTTAAGAACTGGGGCAAGAGTAATCCGTATTATAGAAAAAGAATTTTTTCTGCTTAGCACAGAATACACAAAAGCTCCTTATGACTTTATTTACTTTATTAATACTTCAACAGGCTCTGAAGATTATAGATATGAAATGTTTATCGGTTACGATTATAAGTTATTTTCTGCAAAAAATGCAGACATTTTTATAGGGACAGAAGCTCTGCTCGGATACCAACCAAAAAGTCATCCCTCCATTCTCGAGTTCTATAATGAATATAATGGGTTTGAATCAAGCCTTATTGCCTCACATACAAACCCAAACAAGTTATATGGAAAACTTGGGGCAGTGGCAGGAATCAATTTTTACACTAACTGGATGTCGCTTCGCTTAAATTTTTATTATCATTATCGATTACAAAATTTCTTGGAAGGCACACTTACTATTAACAATTCTAATAATGAAAAAATAGAAAGTAGTTATTCACTTAAAGGGGATTCCTACGGTATAGGCATTTCAGTGTATCCTAAAAAAAGGAAAAAAAATAATTGATTTGTCAGATTCTTTTTAACTTATTTAATATATCTAAGTTACCTATCAAAATCACTTTCGTGATGGCTTATGTTTTCATGCTCTTTTGTTTAGAAGAAAAGTCGCACGATTTAATACCCGACATGGGGTTAGTAACCATCAATATTTTTTCCTTTCAGAAAATATTACCAACCCCAGACCCACATTCTCAGAAAAATTGCTTCGCGGGAAATGCGCTTCACTATATCGTTTTTGACACAATTTCAAAATTTTATTTTTTTTTAATATTCAGCTGTTTGAATATAAAATTTTGAAATTGTGTCCGCTGGATCCTGCTGCGATTGCAGTTCTGAATTTCAAAGGAGCATTTCAAAACGTTCCCGATCAAATCTAAAAATCCAACCATCCCATTAACTTTCCGATAAAAGATCTAAAATTTAAAATTAGAGGACTGCATAACCGGTCATGCGCTCCCTTTTATAAGTCCTTTTCTAATTTTAAATTTTAAAATGGAGCAGTATCGGAAAGGTAACGTGATGGCGCTATGGGAAGTAAATCGAGAATAGTATGGGGATAGTGTCTGTTTTGAGGGGGCGAATTCTACTGTATTTGAGAATCTGCTATAAATCAAAGAGGAAAGGAAAACGTTCAAGATATAATAAGTAAATCGTTTGGCTTTGAGCTATAAATAATCAGCTGTTTTAAATATTTTAAAAAATTTCAATTTAATAATATAGAAATATGCTAGAGGGGACATTCAGAATTTACGGATTTTTGCAAAAAAATTCTAAAAAAAAGGATAAACATAAACGCTTATCCCTTCATTAATTATTGGTCACTTCTAACTTTAAAAAATTGTTTGACTATTTTTTTATAAATTTCTTTGTTGAAGATCCTGTTTCGGTTTCTATTTGTATGTAGTAGATTCCGTTGGGCAGGTCAGATATGTCTATTTTATTTATAGATAAGCCTGCAATCACTTTTTGCCAAAGAGAATTATAAATACTGAAATTGTGATAGTTTAGGTTTGACTTAATATTCAAAAATTCCGAAGCTGGGTTTGGAAAGATTTGGAAATTATGCTGTGTGAAATCCTCTACTGATAATGGTTGGGGCGTAAACCTGTAAACCATCCCGTCAGGTATGGCACCTTGAAAATAATCACCGTCATAAAAATTACCCGGCGTAACTACAGCCACTGTCGGATTCGCGGGATTTCCCTCTACAACATATCCATTGTCCACTAATTCATCCTCTTCGATATTCATGGAGGTTGCCAAGGTAACCAAAGGGCCCGAAAGACCTTCAAATGATTCGTTTGGATTGTTTATCGAATTGGGTCCATACCTATACTCAATAATATTCGTTCCTTCATATAACCACATTTGTAGGTTCATAAAATCATTCTCTGTGGAATCATCATAAAAGCCGACATTATTCCATTCTATTTTTAAAATTCGATTTCCAGTAGACCCCTCTGTTTTATAGGAAATGGGGGAAGTTGAGATACCGTTACCATCCATCCTACTCACTATATCTTGACCTATTGGAAGGAAAAGGGGAAAGATTCCAAAGTCTGTTGGTGTTGCGGAAAGGACTCCTCCAACACTCCAGCCTACTATATAAATAGTGCTAAAAGTATGGGAGCTGATATTAAAATCAAAACCCATGGGTATAGTATAGGATGGATCGTCCCAAACATCCCCATTATTTAAGGAAGTAGTGCCAACCAAATTTTGGTAAGCAATATTTTCGCTTTCAAAATCATAAACGCTCTGGGCATTTACAAAAATCCCAAAAAACAAAAATAACGATAGCAGTAATTTCTTTATCATAATTTTACAATTTAATATTTTCAAATTCTTGATTTATAGCGTGTAAATGTGTGCTGAAATTAATTTATTCACTAATTTATTTATAATTATTAATAACGTAATTTACAACTATTCTAAAAAAATAGAGGCATAGTATAGTTAGGGACAAACGAAAAGATCAATTTATTGATATTGAAGAATAACGCTACATTTTTGGGTGTTTAAATTCATTCGCTATTTCTGGGTATTATTAACACCGGAAACATTCCAAAATATTGCAGCAGCAAATGTTTTCTTATCAATTAAATATAGAAACCACCCAGAATATATTAATTAAATTGTTTTGCTTTGAGCTATAAATAATCTTCCTCTTTTGATTATTTTTTAAAGTTAAAAGGTAATTGATATTAAAAAAATAAAATGTTTTGCTATAAATTTATGTTTGTTTTAGTTTGGTTTTGTTTACTTTTTTGGAGCGGAGCGGAAAAAATTTGTAAAGCAAGAGGATAACACGCTGCGCGATGTTATGTTTTATAAATCATTTGTTTTTAGCAATTTATAAATTGACTAAAACTTATTTTTTAGTAAATTTCCGTGAAAAACCTTCGAACACCCTATTTATAGATAAATTTTTCACGGAATTTTTAGTAAAATACTTGTTTTCAATAGTGGGAAATTGATTAATCATCAGTCCACAGCTTCATTTTTATTTTATAATAATTTACTCTCATTATAATAAGAGAGTCCACGCGTTGTATATGCTCTTTACATTTAGTGAGTGTTCTAAAGTGACCTCACCTTACGGGTGTACAAGCACCCTCGTTTCGCAATCAGTTTATCATTCGGCCAAAAGCTCAATGCCTGCCTTTTCAGCCTTATATTTTATTTTGATTATCAAATCGTAATAGCTCCAGTTTCTTAGAACAAATTTCTCAGCCTTGGCTATCCCGATCTTGTCCTCCTGGTTTACCAATATTAGCGTACCCACTTGATGTTTGATGCAAAAATCGATCAGCCTTTTACTGTAAACATGAATACGGTGCCGTATATATTTATTTTCCTTTTGATGGAAAGAGTTCACGGCCTTTAGTTTTCTTTTGGTTCCTTTTCCCGATCTGGAATGGGTTGCCCCTTCCTGTGCCCGTCTTCTGGCTGCCTGTATTGCCAGCCTTCTGTACATAAATTCTTCCTTCGTGCCAATGGTTAGCTTGTTTTTGCCTGTTTTGACTATAATGGGATATTCAAGGGAAAGGGAAGCCTCCGCAATCACTTCGGGTCTTAGACAATGTTCGTCCTTTTCAATTTCAAAGACAGGAAGCCAGAATATTTTGCCATCCCTTAACTTGATATGTGAGGTACACAGCTTGGTCTCTCCCGCTACTACACGTTCCATTAGCTTTCGTTTGTCGGTAAAATCTTTCCCCAAATAGGTACGGAAGGGAATTTGGAACAAGCTAAAGCAGAACGCATTTTTCTCGTCATCATAGTGCAGTCCGCTTACCAGCTCCAAACTGAACGGAAAGGCCATATCCCTCCTGAAGTTCTTTA
>JBBQQN010000146.1:0-5494 GCA_038215845.1 Flavobacteriales bacterium
CCGGTTCATTGATCCCAACGCTACTGGTAGAATTTTCAAATAGCCTCTGCCCCGCGTAATCCCAAGATTGCGCTTCAACAGAAGCCCATTGGTTTGTGGCATCCATTTCGGCTTCAAAATCAATTAAGGTAGATCCAAACAAAACCGCCAAGGTGGGATCTTGATTGGTTGCCGGTTTCTTTATTTGAACTTTACCGTCATCAATAACTACGAGTTTTCCATTGTTTTCTGCCCTCATCATAATAAAATCCCAATCGGTGCAATGGTGCTGCACCATTTCTTTATGGGTTAGGCTAGTAGCTTCAACATCAGCGGTCAAGCCCGGATATTTTCGAATTAAATCCTCCATAATATCGCTATCCTTAAACTTTTCAAAGTAACGGTTGTGGCGGCCTAGGGTCATCCTAATTGTTTCGTCTTTGCAATCCAGTATTAATTCGGTCTCTCCATTTTCCTTAACCTTAATGCTATGCTTCACAATTACACCTTTAAACAAGCGCTTGTTTTCACCATCCCTACCAATTTTTATTTCTAATTTTTTTCCGGGTATAAAATTTTCGCTTTCACTTATTTTGAAGGTTTCTTCGGAAGCGTCCCCATCCTTAAAAATTATTTTGGCCGTGGGTATTTTGTTTACTTCTTTCACAATGGATATGGAGAGTACTTGATAGCCAGGATTTGTTGTCCGTCCATTAACAAGAATGTCAAAAGTGGCAACATTATAGCTAGTCTCTATAGGAATCTCGCGCTCTTTCATGCGGTACTTGTTTTATCCAATGGCGGAAAAACCATTTCCGTTCCAGGATTTATTTGGCGGAAAGTGCTTAATCCGTTTGCTTTTGCAACTTGAAGTACATAATTGGAATTCTTGTAAATTTTGTACGTCATTAAATCCAATCTATCCCCAGCTTTTACCAATCTAACATGTGTAAGGTCGGGCGACCTTTTACGTTCCCTGGCCACTCGTTCCTTCTGCGCTACATAATTGATAAAGGTGGCATTCGCCTTTACTCTTAGTGGGTCGCCATTGGGCTTAAAAAGGGTATAGTTTAAATCTAGGTTTGAAAGGATACAGGGAAACATAAACTTGCCCCATTGAACCTGCAAAAAATGTGGCCTATGAATTTCTCCATCCATGGCATAGACCGTTTTCATGAAAATGTCCAATTGAGCCTTTACTGATTTGTCATCACTATTGTATTTGTACCCCTCAATTACCTTGGTACCGTCAAAAACAAATTCGAGCCTCAATTCTTCAGGTTTGGTTCCTCTATAATCGGGATTGGTTCCTTGATCTCCTTGTCCTTGTTGATAATTGAGTTGTATCCTGAAATTTTGTCTAAAGCTCTCAGGATTTACAGGAAGGGATATGGGGTTGGGGCTTATTTTCGATTTTTGTTTAAACTCCTCGTCCTCATAGGCATGAATCAAAACCTTTATTAACTGTCCATTATCTTCCATTACCTTTCTGATTTTTGCTGAATTATCCTAAATACCCTATCCACAATTTCGTTGACCATGGCTTCAGAATTTCCTCCTTGGTCATTGCTAGTGGCAGGGTCTTCACTGTTATTGTTTACAGTGGTTTTTATTACCAATTCCCTGATTTCTATCGGCATACCTTTCGTTTTTTAAGCTACTGCAACAAGTTTAAAATAATTGTAATTCAGTTCAAGGGTTTCTATGAGCACCTCGCCCCGTTCTGCATTGAGTTCGGCCACTTTCCAACTCAATGGCCATACATGCGCAAGTTCCCATTGCATGAGCACGTCATGCTTTTCATTGAGTAATTCTACATTCACTTTGGAAATGGGTTCCACAACCAGATTTTGAAAAGCAGCCTGAAACCATTTGGTAAGCCCTGAATCTTTTGGGGTCAACATGCCCCGTTTCAGGGTTAGCGTGGTGTATTTGCTCCTAATGGGAATGGCATGTTCGAACCTGTTTTCGCCACCTTCTTTGAGGGTTTCGGTTTCCAACTGAACATCAAGTCCAGTTACCGATTGGAACTTTATATCCACTTCTTTGGCCTCCGGAAGGTTTAAAAACCTGATCCTAAAATGAAAACCTACCATTTGATAGTCCTTGGCCATGATGCACAAATTTTATTTTGCTTCTAGTATAGTAAGGCCTTCATGCACCAATTCCATAGTCTCTATAGCCACTTCGTTGGCATCTGCTTTTAGGTCTGTGGACTGTACTTTACTTGGCCAGGCATTTTCAAGAACCCATGTAATTATTGGTTCGTGACTTTCATTCAAAAGTTTAATAGAAACCGCGCGTCTATATTTAGAACCAGTATCGTTACCTTCTTGAAAGTAGTAGGTTTTTTGCCATTCCTTAAACAAGTCGAAATCGCCTTCAAAAGTACCTCGCTTTAATGTGATGTTACTGAATTTGGTAAGGCCAGGCTGTTTGGTCTTATTATATTTCTTACTGTTACCTTCCCTATATTCAATGACTTCTGTTTCAAAATCGAGCCCACTTACTTCGGTAAACCCTATTCTAAAGTCTGTTCCCCATTCCACTCTAAAATGAAACTTGGGTACTGGATAATCTCCTTTTGCTGCCATTTTATTATTTTTAAGATTTAATATTTAGCTTTTATTGTTATTTCCCATTTTCTGCAGCTTCTGCAGCTTTAATGGCTTCAGTGAGACTGTTTTTTTGAGATAGTTTCTTGTCGCTTATTTTCTTGTTTTTTACCCATTTTTCCTTTAACCATTTGGTTTTGCCAACCGATGTTTCATAGGCTTCCTTGATTTCGACATAATATTCATTGTCTTGCCCTATTCTAAATTTTGGTATTGGTTTAACATCCTTAAGATTACAAGGAAATTCGGGTTTGTGATGGTGGTGATGGTAATGTTCATGTTCATGACCTCCCGAATGGCCGCATCCACAATTTTCTTCTTGTGGTAAACCATTCTCAAAATCATCTATGATTTCCATGATTTTTTTCTTTAACCCAAACTCTTCATCACAGAAATAGGTGTGCAGTTTAATGGCACATTTGAGTGTTTCCAGAAGTTTGCCCAGAATGGCACTTTGCAGTTCACATACAAGCATTATTTTTTGTTCATATGCTTCAATGCATTTAATTACTTCTGCTTTATCCTCATCGCTCGCATTTGAACATTCCACTTCCTTTTTGAAAGCGGTAATCCTATCCTTTAGGCCCAATTGTTCTTCATTGTAAGTGTAAAATGAGTCAAAGATGCTTTTCACCAAACAGGTTATTTTCTCGAGTGCCTCTACGGTGCATTCTGAATTTTCACAGAGAATAGTAATTTGATGAAAAAGAAACTGTAATGTATTTACTACATCCCCTGCTTTTCCATCGGTGGTTATAATTAGATCGAGCCATCTTTTTAATTTGGTCTCCCAGGTCAAGGAATTGGCATAAGCATCTTGGGCGCTCGTGGTTTCTGCCGCTAACTGGTTATATTCATTGCTTACTTGTATCAGATCCAGTTTCCACTTGTCCAAACAATCCTTTGGTTCTGTTTGATCACTTGTTCCATTGTCGCAACAAGCCCTATTGATCATAAATGTTGTCATAACTTTTCGTTTTAAAAATTAGGAGACCTTATTAATTTTGGTCCTGTGACTGTCTTTTTTTGCCTTGGTATCGCTCGTACTCACCATCTTCATTACTGTCAAAACAGTTTCTGATTTCTTTGCACAAATCCAGGCAATCCCCATCACATTCACTCTCACAAATAAAATCTATCAAATGGTCCAGCGCTTTGCTGGCGTTGTTTTGTGTTTGTTTATCACAAATTACCTGCGCCAGTTCTTCTGTGATGGTATTGAGTTCCAGCATGAAAGTGTTTGCTTCTTCACCTGTGGATTTTACATTGGCATCGATACATCCCTTGAAGATTTTTATTTTCTCCACAACGGCTGTAACAAATTCCTTGAGGCTTCCTGTATTGGTAAATGTTTGGATGCCGGCAAGGGTAACTATTGAATCGAAAGCATTTTGTCCCTTTTCATCAAGGTTTTTTGTTTTTTCCATGATTTCCTTAAGAGATTCTGCGATGTTGTTTTTGTTGTCGCCTTTAGTTGATTTTCCCGTTTTGGGAAACAGCTTGTTCTTCACACAATTGGACATTGCGCAAGCTTCGTTGTGTGCTTCTGCAATTTTTGAGCGTAAATTGTTGAGAAGGACCGAAGATTCTTTGATCAACTTTTCAATGTCATCGTCCTTTTTTATATAATCATCAACGTCCTTTTGAATAATGGTCGCTTTTTTATTATTGCCTAATGCAATGCTGCAAAGAATATCCTGGTAGTAGTCATAGGACTGTTCTGCTTTATCCACACAACATATTTTATATGCCCGCACTGTTTCCTTTGATTTTTTCAAAGTTTTTAGAGCGGCTGCTGAACTGTCAGCCGTGTCTTTATCGTTTCTGATGACCTTTAGGGTTTCACAAATTACCGTTTCAGGACTTTGAGAACCTTTTTTGTCATTGTCTTTCATATTTGCCATGTCTCTATTTTTTAAATTTCTCAGTTGTCCTTATATCATTCAGATAACATTTTATGGCTGAATTTCAAGATGATAAATTCAGCAGGTCTTACTACTGCCATACCAATTTCAACAATCATTCTTCCTTCCCAAATATCCACTTCATCCATTGTTTCGTTGAGCCCAACTTTTACATAGAAAGCTTGCTCAGGAGTAGTACCCATTAAGGCTCCTGCTCTCCATTGCTGTACCAAGAAATTGTCTATCATGGCTTTAACTCTGGACCAAGTATTAAGGTCATTGGGTTCAAACACAAATTGTATGGTGGCTTTTTTTACCGATTCCTCAACCATATTGAAAAACCTTCTTACAGGAATATAGCGCCATTCGTTGCTGTTTCCTGCCATGGTTCGGGCACCCCAGACAAGTGCATTTCCCCTGCCAACGAAGGAGCGGATAACGTTTACAGATTTTCCCGCATTGACGTCCACGTTTAAGCCTTCTTGTTGTTGGTCGGTAATCTTCATCATTGGCCTAATAACGTAGTCCATGTTCACATTGGCCGGTGCTTTCCATACTCCCCTTGAATTATCTACACTTGCGTATATGCCCACTATTCCTGGGGAAGGGGGCATTTCCAAGGGCAAGTTTCTAATGGAGTTTTGTGCTTGAAAGTAAAGGGCATTATTTTTTGACTTCAATTCTGCCAAGGTTCCGTTAAGCGATCCGTCGCCGCCTTGGTGAACTATAGTCACATTTGCATCCCCGTTTCCTTCACCGCCGTAGTAATAATCCAAAATGGTCTCGACGTTTGGAAAATAAGTGGCACCATATTTTATGGTATTTTCCTCTGGGGGAGTGTTATTTCTCATAACGTCAATATTGGCAAGTAGATCACCCGCAAGTGCAGGATCCTGCCATATATCCATTACTGTAAAGCGATCCTTGAGCTTTTCGCACATATCCATAGACTCTCCAAAAAGGGTATAAAAATCTGAGAAATTGTCCATTCCCTGG
>JBBQQN010000147.1:0-5468 GCA_038215845.1 Flavobacteriales bacterium
GGATACGCCCTTGCACCGCGCCAATTTTATTTATTTGGTGAAACAGCATTATTTTGATGAAACTTTTTTTCATCGAGTGGTTCCAAATTTCATAATACAAGCCGGCAACAGCGATCTTTTGTCAACACAGAAAAAACGCGCAAGAATTGGAAAGGATTATTTGCTCCCCGCAGAAATAATTCCCGGACGTGTTCACGAATACGGGACAGTTTCCGGAGCCAAGGAATACCGTGAAAACCCCGATAAAAAAACCGCTCCCTATGAATTTTTTATCTTTTTGGGCCCACAAACTTCAACCGTCCATTTAAACGGAAACTATACCGTTTTTGGAAAAGTGACCCAAGGAATGGATGTGGTCGAGGAAATTTCAAAAGTGAAAGCCGACGACGGCGATTGGCCACTTCAGAATATTTACATTACTGCGAAGGTGGTTGAATAAATTATTCTTTGATAAATTTCTTTGTGAAATTTTTTCCACCGACCTCAACTTTAACGAAATACATTCCGGCACTTAGCTGTGAAACATCAATTATTTTTGAAGTTGTTTCTTTTACCAAAATACCTTGGGTTGAATATATTTTTACGCTTTCAATATTTTCTTTGGATTCAATATTTAAAAAATTTCCCGCTGGGTTTGGAAATAATTGGAAATCTGTAGTTGTAAAATCTTCGGTGCCCAATTCACAAAACTCACTATAGCTTGCTGTTTCGTCTTTGCACCAGCCATAGTCTGGTAAATCACACATTTGCGAATTTGCATAAATTACATCATCAACTTGAATGCATTGTAAATCTGGATTACCAAAAGCATACATTTTAGACATTTCAGTATTAAAACCATTCGTGATATTCAAATTAATCATAGCATTATTTGATCAGTCTATCCTTATAAGGGCTGGATGTTGTGACGCATCATAACTGCTTATATGATTGCCTTGAAAATAAACCACTTTTAAAAGAGGATTTTGGGAGGTATTTAATGTATTTAAATTATTAAAACCACATCGTAAGTATTCCAATTCGGTATTTTGGGTTATGTCTAGTTGATTCAATGAATTATTATCACAATATAAAAACTGTAGTACAGGATTATTAGATGCATCCAATTGGGCAAGATTATTATTGTTGATTATCGCCCCTTTAAGAATTGTATTTTGGGTAATGTCCAGGGATGAAACATTGTTATTACTAGCATTAAAAAAATAAAGGTTTGGGCTATTTGAAAAATCCAACTCCGTTAAGTGGTTATTGTAAGTGTTTATATCTTCAAGTTGATGGTTTTGTGTTAAGTTCAATGAAGTGAGATTATTATCGTAACAGGTCAGCCTGACAAGTTCAGGATTATTTGTTAAATCAAGATTTGAAAGCTGATTTCCACCACATCGCAAATCTCTGAGTTCAGGATTTTGGGTAACATTTAATGTTTGTAATGGATTGTAACTACTGTCTAAATCATCAAGAAGTGAGTTATTAGTAATATTTAAGGATGTATTACATTAGAACTAAAAGTCAAACTCCTTAATTGTGGACAATTTGTGACATCTATACTAGAAATTTGATTTCCGTAAAAGCCAAGATTAACCAATTGGTGGTTTTGAGTAACGTCCAGTGACGTTAAATCATTATCTCCACAATAAAAATA
The DNA here is from genome assembly GCA_038215845.1 of Flavobacteriales bacterium. Lineage (GTDB taxonomy): Bacteria > Bacteroidota > Bacteroidia > Flavobacteriales > Flavobacteriaceae > Aequorivita. The sequence continues at coordinate 1,643 of JBBQQN010000147.1, forward strand.
GTGAAGCTGTGTGTTGTGCGTAACATCTAAATTACTAAGAAAATTATGGCCTGGTATAAATTGATATAAATATGGATTATATGACACATCCAACTGTGTTAATTGATTATTCTGACAACTAAAATGCTCTAAATATGTGTTTTCTGAAACGTCAATAGAGGTTAATTGGTTTCTGTCGCAAATAAGCCATTGTAAAAATATATTTTGGGTTACATCTATATTTGTCAATTGATTTTCGTCACACCACAATTCAGTAAGTTGTTGCAAATTTGTAACATCCATTGTATGAATACTATTTCTTCTACATAAAAGAACTTCCAAATTCAAAAAATATTCCAATCCTTCCATTGAAGCGATATTTTTATCTATAACATTTAACCCAATAACATCCTCCGCTTCGGATATCTGAATTTCTCCGTCATTATTTGTGTCAGCATCTATGTCACCCCATCCATCTCCATCTATATCCACAACAAGTTCATTTACCAATGCATTCTTAAAATTTGCATCGGGAATGTTCACAATCTGTGAATTCGCATAACCAGAGATTAAAAGGAAAATAAAAATGTAAAGGTTTTTCATTTGATTAATTTTAGGCGTAATATAAATTTTAAATCCATTGACTTCATTCCAACTCCTCTTTCCTATAAATACTCGGCAACGATAATTTAAAGAAAACCGCCAACAAACGGATTATTATAATGATAGAACCAGAAATGATAACAATAAAGCCTTCCGAAATGGGCGTTTTATGCAGTAAAAAATAAGCCACTGCTCCCAAAATACAGGCGGTGGCATAAATTTCCTTTCTAAAAATAACAGGAATTTCATTACAGAGAATGTCGCGTAAAACACCTCCGAAGCAAGCGGTCATAGTACCCAGCGCCACACAAATTATTGGAGAAAATCCTGCGGCAAGCCCCTTCTCTACGCCCACAATGGTGTAAAGCGCTATTCCAATAGTGTCGAATAAAAACAAAGAACGGCGAATATAATTAAGTCGTTTTCTGAATACTACCGCAAAAACCGTGGAACAAAAAATCACATAAACAAAGGTCAAATTCCGCATCCAAGCAACATTGGCATCGATAAGAACATCTCTGAGGGTACCACCGCCCACTGCAGTTACAAATGCAATTATTAAAATTCCAAAAGGATCCAACCTTTTGTGCAGCGCCATAAGCACCCCAGAAATGGCAAATGCAATGGTTCCAAGAATATCTATTAGTAAAATTAACTTCACATGTTTTGTGTAAAATGGTTATAGTCTCGTAGCACAGTGTCAATGTATTGTTTATCGTACAAATCTGAAGAGGTTTCCAAAACAGATTCTACTTTGTTTCGAAGCATCGTCAAAGTTTTGAAATCGTTCGATTTAATGGCAATAAGATACGTTTCTTTAATAAGTCGGGCATCTTTATCAGAAAGTTTGGTAACATTCAAAAATTTTGGTTCATAGTCATCCGCTATTTCCTCGAGTATGGTATGGCTGATGTTTACTTTGTTTTTGGTGCTTATTACTACTGTTCCGGCTGCATGATCACCAACACGCTGTTTTTTCTCTGAAAAGATAATTGACAAGAGGCCAATAGAACCTAAAAATATCCAAATATCCACTAGCCGAAGCATCCACAAAACCATATAATCGCTCCAGTGTGCCGGACTGCCATCTACTTTCACCACCCGTGTTTTCATCGCCATTTTGCCAACTGTACGGCCGTTGAAGAGAATATGCATATATAATGAGTAAAACATTACAGGCAACAGTAGCAGCTGCTGAAGGCCAAATACCGTCCAATGATCGCTTAGGGCCATATCCATGGCTGCCGTAGCCAACTCTACAAGGTAGAGATACACCATAAAAAGAAATGCATCAATTAAAAAAGCCAAAATACGTTCCCCCACGCTGACTATTTTATAGTCCAGGTTTACGTTTTGTGTAGTATTGATTTCTAAGTTTGCCATGTAAAAGCAAGTGGTTATATTTATCGAAATTTTTAGAACATGCGCGAAGCAGCATTCGTCAAGCAAAATAAGGAAAAATGGATTGCTTTTGAAAAGGCAATCACATTAAATTCAAAAATAAGTCCAGACCAGCTTGCGGACCATTATATACAGCTTACCAACGACCTTGCGTATGCACAAACCTATTATCCGGAAAGTAAAACGCTTCAATATCTAAATTCGTTGGCCTCGCAGGCCCATCAAAAAATCTATAAGAACAAAAAAGAAACCAAAAACCGGGTTGTCAGCTTTTGGAAATATGAATTTCCTTTGTTTTTTAGGCAACACCAACGCATGCTATTATTTTCATTTTTGATATTTGCCACTGCCACTGCCATTGGTGCCATTTCAGCTTTGAATGACGATTCGTTTGTTAGGCTGATTTTGGGAGATGGCTACGTAAACGAAACTTTAAATAATATTGAAAAAGGCGATCCAACCGCCATTTATAAAAGCGGAAGCGAAATCGGCACCTTTTTGGGTATTACAATCAACAACATAAAAGTGGCTTTTTTGGCATACGCTTTTGGAGTGATTACTTCTTTGGGAACGGCATATTTACTATTTAGCAACGGAGTAATGTTGGGGGCTTTTTTCACTTTTTTCTACAATCGCGACCTTCTTTTTGAAGCTTCAAAAAATATTTGGCTTCACGGCACCATTGAAATTTCGGTGATAGTAATTGCGGGCTGTGCGGGAATGGTCATGGGCAACAGCATTCTTTTCCCAAAAACCTATTCGCGAAAAGTTTCTTTTCTGAAGGGCGCAAAAGACGGTTTAAAAATTGTGGTCAGTACCATCCCGTTTTTCATTATTGCCGGGTTTATTGAAGGTTTTATTACCCGCTACAGTAATATGCCGGTTTGGTTGGCAATGACCATTATTTTTAGTTCCTTGGCACTCATTATTTTTTACTACATTATTTATCCAATTATTCTTAATAAAAAAAATGCAACACAAACATATTGAGCTTAAAAGGCAAAGAGATGTAGGCGAAATGATAACCGCCTACTTCGAATTTTTTAAACAGAACTTCAAACCTTTTTTGAATATTTTTATCAGTTATAACGGAATTTTCATTCTGGGCTTTCTTGGGGTAAGCTATTTATTGGTTACTGGCTTTATCGGTGCATTTTCAGCACAAACAGGTTTTGGAATTGATAATGACCCATCCAATTATTTAGTTTTACTGGGTGCCGGTTTCTTTGGGTTTTTGGTGCTTTTTATAATTACTGCAATCCTTAACTACAGTCTGGCTGCAGTTTATATGATTCAATATGAACAGAACAAGGGCGAGGCAGTGGAAAAAAGAAAGGTCTGGGAAGTGGTAAAACAAAATCTCGGGAAAATTATTCTCTTTATAATTTTAATGATTGTTATGTACGTGGTTTTAATGATTGTTGGAGTAATTATTTCATTTATTCCCATACTCGGAACCTTTGCCTATTACCTTTTGATTTTGGCCTATACCAGCTGGATGGGCCTTTCGTTTATGGCAATGATAAACGACAATAAAGAAGTAACGGAAGCCTTTGGCGAAGGCTGGAACCTATTGAAAAAATATTTTTGGAAAAGTGTACTTGCAAATCTTGTTATAGGATTGTTGCTAGGTATTTTAATGATATTAGTATTGATGATTCCGGGAATTTTGATAGGTATTTACGCCTTCCATTCCTTGGACAGTGGAATAGACCTTGCCAATTCGCCCTTCGCAAATATAGTTTGGACACTTGCTCTTTCGTTATTGCTTATACTTTATACCATCAACCAATCCTTGGCACAATTTGTAAACGGAATTCTATACTATTCCCTTCACGAAGAA
>JBBQQN010000148.1:0-5161 GCA_038215845.1 Flavobacteriales bacterium
AAAGTATCCTGTAAAAAAATATCATCCGTAAGCTCAATCCCGTCAAAATAGCCCAATTGGTGCAGTGCTCCAAGGTCAATGGCGTAATCGCCTATCCGGGTTCCAATGGTAATAATATCGTCTCTCGTTAAAAATACGCCGAAGGGAATATTCTGAATGGGGAAATCTGTATCTGGCACGGTATCGAGCCAGGTTTTGCGTTTGGGGTCGTTGGCAGTTATAGGCATTTTAAAATTCTTTTGTTGTTGTAAATAAAACTAAGTAAAAAAAAGTTCAAAATATTAAAAATCAACCAATTAATTAAATGCTAGCTTTTATTTACAACTATTGTTTGTTAGTAAAATTCTGCATCAAATATATATATTTCATCATAGTAAACGAATGGTTTTGCTATTTTTGGATTTAATTAACTTTTAGAGAAATTATGCAACGCGACGAACAAATTTTTGAATTGATAGAAGACGAAAAACAACGCCAACTTAACGGACTGGAACTTATAGCTTCAGAAAATTTTGTAAGCGAACAAGTGCTGGAAGCTGCGGGTTCCGTATTAACCAATAAATATGCTGAAGGCTATCCCGGAAAGCGCTACTACGGCGGCTGTGAAGTGGTGGACGAAGTGGAACAAATTGCCATTGACCGCGCAAAAGCTTTGTTCGGCGCTCAATATGCAAACGTACAACCCCACAGTGGGTCACAGGCAAATACGGCTGTTTTTGCTGCCTGTCTAAAACCTGGGGACAAATTTTTGGGTTTTGATCTTTCGCACGGGGGGCATTTAACGCACGGTTCTCCGGTGAACTTCTCGGGGAGACTTTACGAACCTGTATTTTATGGGGTTGATAGAGAAACCGGAAGGATTGATTACGATAAAGTGGAGGAAATTGCCATTAAAGAAAAACCAAAAATGATTATTGCCGGGGCATCGGCATATTCAAGGGAGATTGATTACAAGCGTTTCCGTGAAATTGCCGACAAGGTTGGCGCTATTTTGTTTGCAGATATTGCACATCCAGCTGGGCTGATTGCAAAAGGAATTATTGGCGATCCGCTTCCGCATTGCCATGTTGTTTCCACAACTACACACAAAACCTTGCGCGGGCCCCGCGGTGGAATGATTTTGATGGGCAAGGATTTCGACAATCCTTTTGGACTAAAACTTAAAAACGGAAACCTTAAAAAAATGAGCAGTCTTTTGGACAGTGCCATTTTTCCGGGAAATCAAGGCGGCCCTTTGGAGCATATAATTGCGGCAAAGGCTATTGCCTTTGGCGAAGCTTTGACGGATGATTTCCTTCATTATATGGTACAAGTGAAGAAAAACGCTGCGGTAATGGCGCAGAAATTTGTTGAAAAAGGTTACGATATTATTTCCGGAGGAACGGATAACCATATGATGCTTATTGATCTTCGCAATAAAAATATTTCAGGAAAAGAAGCGGAAGAAGCTTTGGGCAAAGCAGATATTACAGTGAACAAAAACATGGTTCCTTTTGATGATAAGTCGCCTTTCGTTACAAGCGGAATCCGTATTGGAACTGCTGCCGTAACAACGCGTGGATTGGTAGAAAAGGATATGAAAAAAATCGTGGATTTGATTGATGAAGTGATAATGAATCATCAAGATGAAGCAAAGCTGGAAAGCGTTGCCGAAAAGGTAAATGAAATGATGGCTGGTTTGCCACTTTTTAAAAATTAAGTAATAAGATTCCAAATTTTAAAAAACCTTCGGTCAATCCCCGAAGGTTTTTTGTTTCTCCACGCAACTATTTAAAGTTTTTCAGACTATTGGGTGTATAGTAGAGTGAACTTCCTTTAAAAACCCATTATTATGAAAAAAATATGCTTCCTTTTAGTGCTTTCAGTAACATTATTTAGCTGTTCAAAAGATGAAGATGAAACACAAAATTTTACCGTACACTTAAACGTTGATCGTTTTTATCAAAGCGGAAATGATAATGAAAGCATTCGTGCTTTTCTGAGTGATGAAAACGGAACAATATTAGACAGTGGCGATTTGAAAAAAGGACAACTTACAACCTTAAGTTTTTCTAAAGATCCCTCCGCACACTTCGATTTGAGCTATATGCGCTATGATAACGATACTGATCTTGGTAGAGAAATATACTCACTAGTAACTTTTACAAACATAGAAGCGGGAACATACTATATAGAAGGCCCAAGTACTTTTTATGAAAATTCAAATGACGAGATTACTCTAAAATTGTACAATACGGGCTATCCTTTTGAGGTTACATCTGGTCTTTATTGGGACGGAGCTGGCGGCCCGGAAAATGGCGGCTATTTCAATTTCAGTTCAAATTTATTAGTTTCACCAACAAGTGATTTTTATGCTTCTTTTAAAAGCCCTAATGATCAGTTTGATAGGTATTATTGGGGAGAAGATATACCTGAAGGTTCTGTTTTTAATATTGATTATAATACGCTACCGCAAATTACTAACATCGTAAATACACAAATTCCATCAAACAATTTTTTCTACTTTTCAGTAGAAGGACTTAAAAATAATGATGTAAATAATATTCATCATTCCATCGCTTATGGAAATTCTGCAGGAGGCAATACATCGCTTTCAACTTCTGTCCCGCCTAATATTTTTGATACTTACTTATTTAATGTCCATTACAATACAAATAACATAGGGTATTCTAAACAATTGCTCACGACCACTATTCCAGAGGAAATAAATACTCCCACATTAGACTTTACTGTTAATAACTCGTCTCCACAGAATTTTAATATGAGTACAACTGGAGAAGCAACTATATATACTGTAACATTTAGAGGAGGAAATACTGATGAAACGGTATTTTTGGCACAAAGTATTTATGGTGAAGTTACTCCCGAAGTTTCTTTTTCAAAGGAAAACTTGCGGATGAATATTCAACAAACCTATCAAGATTTATCGGGGTTTGGAACAGTATCGTTAGGCTCGGCTGCTTTAGTTTATTACAGTTTAACAAACTCCTATAAAGATATTTTGAAATATGAAATAGCAGGAAAACGTTACAATATTCCAGCGGTAAATGGTTTTATTGACGGATTTTCAAAACAATTCGATTAGCATAGGTTTGTTTGCATTTTGATTAAACCTTCAGCTAAAAGTTGAAGGTTTTTTATTTTGAAACGTATCGCAACAATTCTATTAATTATCTTTGATTTTTCAGAAAATTTTCAAATGTTGACTATAGAAACCGAACGACTTAAATTGAGGGAGTATACTTTAAAGGATGCTCCCTTTATTTTTAAACTGATGAACAGCGAAGGCTGGCTAAAAAATATAGGCGATAGAAGTATAAATTCTATTGAAGATGCCGAGGATTATATGAAGAAAAATTACTTGAGCAGTTATGAAAAATATGGGTTTGGACCGTATTTGGTTAGTATAAAAGATACTGGAAAGCCTATTGGTTCTTGCGGATTTTATAAGCGCGACAATTTGGAACACCCAGATGTGGGCTTCGCTTTTTTGCCAGAATTTGCCAATAAAGGTTATGCTTATGAAGCTGCCGAAGCTGTGATGGATTATGCTAAAGAAAATTTAGGGTTTAAAACCATTGTCGGTATCACCTTATCCAAAAATTTGGCTTCCATAAAATTGCTGAAAAAAATTGGCCTTTTGGAAATTGGCACCTATACTTATGAAGATGGGGAGGAATTACTTTTATTTTCAAACTAAAACATTCAAATGATTACAGAAAAAGATAAACAATTTATAAAGCGCGCCATTGAACTATCCGAAAAAGGAATGGACTCTCAAGCGGGAGGGCCATTTGGCGCAGTGATAGTTAAAAATGGCGAAATAGTGGCTGAAGGTTTCAACCAAGTAACTTCCAGTAACGATCCAACCGCCCATGCTGAAGTGGTTGCGATTCGCAAGGCCTGCGAAAAACTTAATTCCTTTCAATTGGATGGCTGCATTATTTATACATCCTGCGAACCCTGCCCCATGTGTCTGGGCGCTATTTATTGGGCCCGCCCAAAAGCCCTTTACTATGCCTGTACAAAAGAAGACGCAGCCGAAATTGGCTTTGATGACCAATTTATTTATGAGGAATTGGATAAGAAAATGGAAAACCGAACAATTTCCTTTATAAATCTGGAAAGGGAAGAAGGTCGCAAAGTTTTCAAAAAGTGGGAAGCTAAGGAGGGAAGGGTTGACTACTAAAAAAGAAGGAGCAAAAGAAATGGATGTATTTAAAAAAATCATTACAGTAGTAATATTGGCAACTCTATTTGGTTGCGTAAATACTGAAACTTCCCCTACTAAAATTACAGGACTTTGGAAATTGGAAAGTATGAAAGTGCGCGATACGGTTTCCAACACTTGGGGCCATTACAGAGGGGGAATGGATGGCTATTTGTTATATGACGGAGCTGGCCATGTGGCGCTTCATTTATATGAAAAAGGATATGAAAATAGCGGAATAACTTTTCCGAATTTTAACGATTCCATTCCCTTGGAAGCACTGAAATACATCACAAAATCCTATTATTATATGGGGAATTACAAGGTTTCTGAAAAGGACAGTATTGTGTCACATTTTAAACTTTCACATTCAAATCCTTCCGAATTTGGTTTGACCGCCGACAGAAGGTTTTATTTCAGTGGCGATACTTTGGTAATGCAACCTGTGGAACAAAAAAACGCCAACCTGAAATTGAAATGGTTAAAGGCAGAATAAGTTCCTATAAATTTTGCTAATAAAAAACCCGCCACTTCTGACGGGTTTTTTTATTTGTTTTTTATTATTCTTCGGGAAACACAGTACTTTCATAAGCACCAGAATCGGGAGGGTCTTGTTGGGAACTTCCCCTTTGGACTCCGTTCAAATCCAGAACAGGCCCAACTCCAGGAAGACCAATTTCATCAGCGCCGGAAGTGCCGCTCTCAATATTGAAGTTGTTCATCTCCGTATTTTGAAAGGCGGGATCTTCGTTAAAAACATTGTTGGTATATAGGGTGGTATTAGAGAAATCGTACAATGGGTCATCGCTAAAATCGCCACTCGGGTCTTCAAAGCGCAACAAACAATTGGTGAAATTGAAATTGAATGCTCCCTCATTATTTTTGAAAAGAGACAATTCGCGTCTTTCATTTCCATAGATAATGCAATTTATGAAATTCGCCTTAACCAAA
>JBBQQN010000149.1:0-5131 GCA_038215845.1 Flavobacteriales bacterium
GGCAACGTTCTTTTTGTCGTCTTTGATAAAGTTTTGGTCAAGCAATGCTTTTTCGTGATCCAATGTAGTGTTGTCACTAATGAAACGCTCAATTTTTCCCGGAAGGATTTTGTCCCAGATTTGTTCTGGTTTGCCTTCTGCTTTCAATTCTGCTTTTGCATCGGCTTCGGCTTTTGCCAAAACTTCTGGAGTCAATTGCGCTCTTGAAATAAATTGAGGTACGTTTTTAAGGGTTTTTCCCAAACGGCCCAATTCAATATTTTCTTTTTCAATTACAGCAATCCTTGCTTCAGTTTCAGATTCTACGAATTCTGAAGTAAAATCTTTATAGGAAAGGGTAGTAGCTCCCATGGAAGCAACTTGCATTGAAACGTCTTTTGCCAATTCCTCGGCATTGTCCACTGCTTTTGAAAGACCTGTTAGGGCAGCAATTTTGTTTCCGTGAACGTACGAACCTACGAAAGGAGCTTCCAAGGTTTCGTAACCACCTATTTCAATTTTTTCACCGATAACACCGGTTTGCTCGATCAATTTTTCTTCAATTGTGATGTTGTCAAATTTCTTTGCCAAAAATTCTTCCTTTGAATTGGTATCCAAAGCAATTTCTGCCATTTTGTTTGCCATTTCAACGAATGAATCGTTTTTGGCAACAAAGTCGGTTTCACAGTTCAATGAAATGATAACCCCTTTTGTGTTGTCGCTGTTTACTTTTGCAGTTGCAACTCCTTCGCTTGAATCGCGATCGGCTCTTTTTTCGGCAATTTTCTGTCCTTTTTTTCTAAGGATTGAAATTGCTTCCTCCATATTTCCTCCTGCCTCAACCAATGCGTTTTTGCAGTCCATCATTCCGGCTCCGGTAGATTGTCTAAGTTTATTTACTTCTGCGGCTGTTATGTTTGCCATTTTTATAAATTTTTTGAGTTATTTATTATTAAAAAAAGTCGTTCAATTAATTTTCACTAAAGAAAAGAACTAAACGACTTTTGAATTTTAAGATAAGGTTATTATTCCTCTTCGTTTAGAACTTCTTTTTTCGATTTCTGACGAACAGGCTCTTTAGCCTCTTTCATTGCCTCAACATCTTCTTCATCAGTTGAAGGAACTTCTACTTCAGCAGTTTTGGCTTTTTTAGCCTCTTTCTTGGGCTCAGCATCTTCTTTGTCAGTTGAAGGAGCTTCTACTTCAGCAGTTTTGGTTTTTTTGGCTTCTTTCTCTTGTTTAGGAGCTTTGGCCTTTTTTTCCATTCCTTCTTCATCATCGCTATCGTCATCTTTTCCAGATTTTCTTTCTGAAAGTCCTTCGATAAGTGCTTCTGAAACAAAACTCATAATGCTTTCAATAGATTTTGAAGCATCATCGTTTGATGGAATTACGTAATCGATTACACGAGGATCACTGTTGGTATCCACCATAGCGAAAATTGGAATGTTCAATTTAATAGCTTCAGCAACTGCAATGTGCTCACGAGTTGTATCAACAACGAAAAGTGCTGCAGGAAGACGGCTCATATCAGAAATTGAACCTAAGTTTTTTTCCAATTTAGCACGAAGACGGTCAACTTGTAAACGTTCTTTCTTTGAAAGTGTAAGGAAGGTACCATCTTGCTTCATTCTATCAATAGAAGCCATTTTCTTAACGGCTTTACGGATAGTTACAAAGTTGGTAAGCATACCGCCAGGCCATCTTTCAGTGATGTAGGGCATGTTTGCATTTTTTGCTTTTTCAGCAACAATGTCTTTTGCTTGTTTTTTAGTAGCTACAAAAAGTACTTTGCGTCCACTGGCTGCTATTTTAGTAAGGGCTTCACTAGCCTCTTGAATTTTTGCAGCGGTTTTGTATAGGTTAATAATGTGGATCCCGTTGCGCTCCATATAGATATATGGGGCCATGTTTGGGTTCCATTTGCGGGTTAGGTGGCCAAAGTGCACACCTGCTTCAAGTAAATCTTTTACTTCTGCTTTTCTTGCCATTTTTGTTTTAGTTTACGTTCTGTGAAAGGATAGCAACCTGTCCGAAAACGGATATGGTTTAGATGCTAAACTAACCCCCGAAAGTATTTCGGGATAACAGCTTTTTTATTAATAATGAATATGAACTTAGGTTAAGTTATTGGGTTACTGAGTTATTTTAAAAACCATAAAATAACTCAGTAACTTTATAACTAAATAATTATCGTTTAGAGAACTGGAATTTTTTACGGGCTTTTTTCTGTCCGAATTTCTTCCGTTCTACCATTCTTGGATCTCTTGTCAACAAACCTTCTGGCTTTAAAAGGCCTCTGTTTTCGTCATTAAGGGTGCACATGGCACGGGAAATAGCAAGGCGAATTGCTTCTGCCTGACCTGTAATTCCGCCGCCAAATACATTTGCAGTAATGTCGAAAGTGGTTTCGTTGTCTGTAATAACCAAGGCTTGTTTTACTTTGTATTGTAAGGTTGCAGTTGGAAAGTAGTTTTCCAATTCACGCTTGTTTACGGTAATTTTACCTTTTCCTTCGGAAAGATAAACACGTGCAACAGCGGTTTTTCTTCTGCCTATTTTGTGAATAGTCTCCATTATTTAATATCGTTAAGATTAATGGTTCTGGGTTTTTGAGCTTCTTGACCGTGGTCAGCATCTGCATAAACCTTTAAATTTCTAAAAATTTCTGCACCAAGTTTGTTTTTTGGAAGCATTCCTTTTACAGCTTTTTCAATAAGCCTTGCAGGATCTTTTTTGTACAATTCAGTAGCCGTTAAGCTTCTTTGTCCCCCTGGATATCCAGTGTGGCGTATGTACGTTTTATCATCCCATTTTTTCCCTGTAAGGTTGATTTTTGAGGCATTGGTAACAATTACGTTATCGCCACAATCAACGTGAGGGGTAAAACTTGGTTTGTGCTTACCGCGTAGCAATTTTGCAACTTCGCTGGCAAGGCGGCCTAAATTGTGGCCATCAGCATCCACATGCAACCATTCTTTAACGACGGTGCCTTTGTTTGCAGAGACTGTTCTATAAGTTAGTGTATCCACTTTTTTTTTAAAATTAGTTCTATTGGCATTCACCTACCAACAGGTTAAACATTCCTTCTTTTGGATAAATCGGGGTGCAAATGTAATGTTATTTATTTGAAAAGCAAAGGGGTGGGAATTTATTTTTTGAGAACAAAAACCGCTTTGCTACAAGAGCAAACAAGTAAGATTAAAATAGTTAAAAATTCAGGTTACTGAAGGAGTGCTATTCCATGGTTATGATCAAATCATCTTTCATTACCATAGTTCCAGGTTTTAACGATATGTATTTAATTTTCCCTGGCCGGTTCGCAGTGATTGTTGTTTCCATTTTCATGGCTTCAATAATAAAAAGATGATCGTTCTTTTTTATTTCCTGCCCTTTTTTCACCAATATTTTATACAGACTTCCCTGTAAAGGAGCACCGTATTGCGTTGTGTCCTGTGGATCTGCCTTAACGTGGATTTCTTTTTTTACTTCAACTGATTTATCCTGAATTTCCACAAAACGGTTTTCGCCGTTGACCGAAAAGAATACTATCCGAACCCCATCCTCATTGGGAATACCCACTGAAAGCAATTTTACGATAATTGATTTTCCCGGTTCCAATTCAATAATGGCCTCTTCCTGAAGTTTCATTCCATAGAAAAAATTTACCGTGGAAAGTATGGCGGTATTTCCGTATAACTTATATTTTTCATGGGCATCCTCAAATACCCGCGGGTATAAACTGTACGAAAGGAAATCCTCAAACTCAATCGGGCGGGTAAAACCTTGCTGGAATTTTTTGCTAAATATTTTAAACTCCGAATCAAAATCAATGGGTTCCAAATGGGCGTTTGGCCTATCGGTATAAGCTTTGTTGTTTTTCAAAATTATTTTTTGAAGTTCCTTTGGGAATCCACCCAACGGCTGTCCAAGATCGCCCTTAAAGAAATTGATAACCGATTCCGGGAACGAAATATCCTGCCCGCGTTCCATCACATCTTCCGGAAACAGATTATTGGTGACCATAAAGATGGCCATATCGCCCACTACTTTTGAGCTGGGGGTAACTTTTACCAAATTCCCGAACATTTCATTCACTCGGGCGTACATTTTTTTCACTTCATCAAAACGGTCGCCCAATCCCAATGCTTCGGCCTGTGGCCGTAAATTGGAATATTGCCCACCGGGAATTTCATGCTGATAAACTTCGGCAGTTCCAGCCTTGAGGCCAGATTCAAATGGATAATACATTTCGCGAACGTCTTCCCAATAATTAGAAAATTCGTTGAGTTTATTGATATCGAATTTATTTTCCCGCGGCTGGGCGCGCATCATTTCCACAATTGAATTGAAATTGGGTTGCGAGGTTAAACCAGACAATCCGCCCAAAGCCACATCCACCACATCTACGCCCGCCTCAATTGCTTTTAAATAAGTGGCTGACTGAATTGATGAAGTGTCGTGGGTATGTAAGTGCAAAGGAATATTTACCGTGTCCTTTAAGGCCGAAACTAACTCTGTTGCGGCGTAAGGTTTTAAAAGTCCTGCCATGTCTTTGATGGCTATAATATGTGCGCCAGCGTTTTCAAGGTCTTTGGCAAGTTGGATATAATATTTTAAAGTGTATTTTGTTTCTTTTGGATCAAGAATATCCCCGGTGTAACTTATCGCTGCTTCGGCAATACCGCCGGTTTTGTTCCGCACAAAATTGATGCTTGGCGCCATTGCTTTTGTCCAGTTTAAAGAATCAAAAATCCTGAAAATATCTATCCCATTTTCCCAGGAAGTTTCGATGAATTTTTCAATAAGATTGTCCGGATAAGCTTTGTAGCCAACTCCATTTGATCCGCGAAGCAACATTTGAAAAAGGATGTTCGGAACCAATTTCCGCAGTTCTCGCAAGCGTGTCCATGGGCTTTCATTTAAAAAGCGAAGGCAAACATCAAAAGTGGCCCCGCCCCACATTTCAATACTGAAAGTATTGGGATGGTTTTTTGCAAAACTTTCCGCTACCTGAAGCATATCGTAGCTTCGCATACGGGTAGCCAGCAAGGATTGGTGCGCATCGCGAATGGTTGTGTCTGTATAATGAATCTTTTTTTCATCTTTCAGCCAAGCACAGAATTTTTCCGGTCCCAATTCCGTAAGCATA
>JBBQQN010000150.1:0-4993 GCA_038215845.1 Flavobacteriales bacterium
GAAAAGCGGCTCAGTGAAAACTGAGCCGCTTTTTTTTATGATTGTTCCCACTATTAAATAGTGGGGTATTTCTAAATATTTTTATTTATTGATTGTGAACAATGGTTTTGTAGTCAATACTCACATTGTCAGAAGTAAGTAATTTAACCAAATAAACGCCATCACTTAAATTGCTGGTATTAAAACTGAAGTTTCTGCTGTCGCCGATGTTTGATTGCGATAGAACAAGTTTTCCGCCCATATCGTAAACATTGGCAGTTTTGATTGTATAGCCTTCAGGATTTTTAACATCCAGTGTGCCTGCAGGATTATTTTGGAAGAAACTTACGTTATCCAATATTGCTTTAGTGGCAATGGTGCCCTCAGATTCTTCCCGCCCCTGATTTGGAATGCGGAAAACAATATAAAAACGATTGTTATAAGTTCCAGGAGAAAGATTAAATGTTACCCTAGCTTGATTGTTACCACTTATTTGTTGAAAAGTGCTGTTTTCGTTATCAAAAATATAGGCATTTTCGTATGGTTTTTTTACTTCATCAACTACCCTTACTTCAACCTTCATCTGCTTATCCACTTTTATGGTAAGAGGTATTTTTTTGTATAAGTCATAATTAACTGTATTTATAACGTAAGGAAGTAAATTATTTTCAGGTCCTGTAGCAACCGGAAAATAAGCATCGCTCTTTAATCCCAAAGGGCTTAAGCCATCAAGGCCACGGTCGTAACTGTCTGTGGCTTGATCTGAATAAGCCAATACCATATCACGAGTCAAAGCTCCATCGAATATTACATACAGCCTTGTTTTCGGCATACGGAAATCTTCGTTATCGATTTCATTATCGGGTAATAAGCTGACGCTTGTATCGGTATAATTATTTGAAATTTCAGAATCTGCCACTTCCGATAAGCTATTATCTCCTTCTGGTCTTTGGAAAACGGAGTTTGTGCCTTCTTTGAAAAACACCCTATGTGAGTTTTTAATAGTTACGGTACTAGTAGATCCCAAAGGCCCTGTTCCTACAAACATAATGCCTTGTCCTATAGGGGCAAAACGCTTATTTTGATCAGCACCTCCATTTCCTGAACCTGTCCCAGTATTACCACCCGAATTATAAATATTAAACGGTGCAGCACTATATACTCCTTCGGCCCCAGGAGGACCATTGTTTGGATCACTGTCGTTATCTTCGGTTCCAGGAATATAAACGCCATAACCAAAAGGCTTGTCCCTATAATAATGGGAAGCTACGGTTCTATCCTCATCGTAATACCAAAAAGATCCTAATCCTGTATTTGTAGGATCATGAAAAACTTTATTCAGGTCCAAGGCAGAAGGGTATGGATTACCCTTTAGCGTCATTTGAGCAATAGGCGGTCCCATTGGATTAAACACTGAAGCAGCTACCGTAAAACTGAAATTACCGGTATTGGGTCTTCCACGAAATTCGTAAAGTTGGTCGCTACCTGGAACAGCTGTACCAACGCCCTTCATGGTAAAACCATCCACAGGTGCGGCTGCATAATCTCCCCACATACGTACATATTTGTTTTCCTGTTCGGTACCTGTGCTTGGGTAGGTGTATAGCCAGCGTGTGGAAACGGTCAATGGATTTAACCAGCCATCTTGGCCTGGAGTAGTGCCGACTTTTCTTGCATTTGTTCCAGTCAAACCATCGAGTGATTCGTAGATACTGCCCACTCCAAAATTTACATTTCCGGCAGCTAATGCATTTCCAGTTCCATCAACAGGATTTCCAACTGGAGAACACCAATAATAGTATGCCCATTGATTAGTTTCTGGGGATTCTTGTTGTGCAGAAAGATAACCAGAACCTGAATTGTTCGATATTGTCCCTCCCTGTATTAATTGTCCATTATTGCGCAAATAGATACTTGCCTCTTTGGTAGCACTTGGATTTTTTGTAAGATTCACTTCCTGTGTAACATAGAGCACTTGGTCGTTTACAAAAATGAAAGAGTCATCGGAAACAGAAGAAGGTTTTACTGTCAACTGTGCCATGGCACAAACAGAAGTTAAAAGAAATGCTGAAAAGAGTAGTAGGTTTTTCATATTTTTACGGTTTTTAAAAAGCACGGCTTGGGGCCAGAGGGCTTTTTACACGGCATAAATTTAAAATAAATATTCAACAATTAGTATAGTTTGTCCCAAAATACGTAAAATTTTCGTTTTTAGACGATTATACTCGGTAAAAGGGACTTTGAAGTGTGCTAAAAGTAATATATAAATTATGAAAAAAGGGGATAGGGTTATGGTTCTGGATGAAGCAATTGCAGGAACAATAAATGCTATAAAAGGCAATACAGTTATTATTGATACTACCGAAGGTTTTGAAATGGAGTTTCAAAAAAATGAACTGATTGTCATGGATGGTTCCATGTCCAAAAAGAAAATGGGGCAGATGGATCTTTCTTCCATACTATCTGAAAAGGAACAAAAAAAACCGGGGAAAACCCAACGCATAAAACCTAAAGAGCGCAGTTTGCCGCCAATGGAAGTAGATTTGCATATCCATCAATTGGTGCCAAAAAGCAAAGGTTTGAGCAACCATGAAATAGTGAACATACAGGTGGATACCGCCAAACGACAATTGGATTTTGCCATTTCAAAAAGAATACAGAAAGTAGTTTTTATACACGGCGTGGGGGAAGGCGTATTGCGCACCGAACTTGAATATCTTTTTGGTAGGTATGACAATTTAAAATTTTACGATGCCGATTACCAAAAATACGGCAAAGGCGCTACGGAAGTCTATATTTTTCAAAACGTAAAAGAGTAGCTATAAAGGCTTACGTTTTTAGTCGGTTGGGGGGACAAATACCGGAGTAGTATTTACAGTTGTGGTAACGGCATTTTCACGGTTGCCCATTTCCAGGGTTTCCTGAATAATATCATCATTTCCGCCCGTAAGCACTAAATTTTTTAAGGTTATTTGCAGGCTTTTCTGGATAGTATAGCTGTGTTCCCTAAAATTCACAATCTCGTAGGCCGTATTAACCTTATTATTTAAATAATCGGCAATTGTGAATGGGTCTGTAATATCGTCGGTTGGGTCCAGATTACCATTTTTATCTTCAAAAATGGTAAAAATCCCATCGTTGTCATCGTCATTATCAAGGTAGTCGGGAATTCCATCCATATCTGTGTCCTTGGGGTTGGTGTTGGGGTCATCATCGCCATCATCTACATTATTAAGTTCGCGGGAAGTGGGCACATTGTCACCATCGTCATCCAAATCATAAATATCCGGAATTCCATCCCCATCTGTATCTCCTTCTTTTTCAAAAATAGCGGGAACTCCGTCATTATCGTCGTAAACAAATCTTTTAGTAAGAACAGCTGTGCCGGAAGCCGCCAGATAATCCTTCACAACTTTTGGGGAAGGCGGGGGGATGCTGTTGCAAAAGTAGGTATTGTCTAAAGGGCCGTCGTAGGTTCTATAATTCACAAAATTGGAAGTACCATTTATTTCGTATTCTTTGATGCCGGCCTCTTTATAGATACTGTCATTAGTGCCCAATTTCAGGGAAAGACTTTCCTGTGCGGTGGTATTTATTTTGAAAAACACATAATTTCCCACCCCTCCGCATGCCTCAAGGTTTTGTTCGGAAAAATCAAAGGAAGTTACAATAATATCACCGTCGTTACAGCTTAGCAATACAGTGCTTATAGCAAAAAGGAAAAAGATTCTTTTCATTATTTTCTTGAAAATTTTGAGGAGCTACAAAGTAACGCATTTCTTTTTAACTGAAAAGGGGGCAAAACCTATTTAATATGTATTTTTGCCAACCGAAACAGTTTGTCTGAACATATCCCTAATTTAATGAGTATTGAATAGGTTTCAGGCCATTTTTATCATAATATTTTACAATGAAAAAAGTATATTTTGACAGCGCTGCTACCACGCAATTGCGGGATGAAGTTATAACTTGCATCACCGAAGTTTTAAAGACCGAATACGGAAATCCTTCATCCACACATTCTTACGGTAGGTCTTCCAAATCGTTACTTGAAACTGCAAGAAAAGAGATTGCAAAATTTTTAAATGTTACAGCCGCTGAAATTATTTTTACCTCGGGCGGAACGGAAGCCGATAATCTTATTATTTGCAGCGCCGTTCGTGATCTTGGCGTAAAGCGGATTATTTCAAGTAAAATAGAACATCACGCAGTATTGCATACACTGGATTGGCTTCAAAAGGAATATAAAATTCAGGTCGATTTTGTGCAATTGGATGCTTGTGGCCATGTAGATTATGAAGATTTGGAAAAATTGCTTTCAGCTACTTCTGAAAAAAAATTGGTGAGTTTGATGCACGTCAATAATGAAGTGGGAAATGTTTTGGATTTGAAGCAGACCGCAATGCTTTGCAAAAAATACAAGGCCCTTTTTCACAGTGACACCGTACAGTCTGTAGGTCATTTTGAACTTGATTTTACCGAAATCCCCATAGACTTTGCGACAGCCGCTGCCCACAAGTTTCACGGACCGAAGGGTACCGGGTTCGCATTTGTTAGAAAAAATTCTGGACTTCGGGCTTTAATCCATGGGGGCGAACAGGAACGTGGACTGCGTGCAGGAACCGAGGCGGTGTATTTCATTGCTGGAATGGCAGAAGCATTAAAGCTATCCTATCAAAATCTTGAAAAAGAAAGGAAATATATTACTGATCTGAAAGATTATTTTAAAGACCAGCTCACGGAAAATATTGCCGGAGTAAAATTCAATGGCAGTTGCGATGACAACGAGCGAAGCACTTACACACTGTTAAATGTATGCCTTCCTATTTCTGCAGAAAAAGCAATGATGCTGTTGTTTCAATTGGATCTAAAAGGAATTGCTTGTTCCAAAGGAAGTGCCTGCCAAAGTGGGAGCGAAGGAGGTTCCCACGTTTTGAACGCCATACTTTCCGAGGACGATCTAAAAAAGCCATCGATTCGTTTTTCCTTTTCCAGTTTTAATAATAAAGAAGAA
>JBBQQN010000151.1:0-4838 GCA_038215845.1 Flavobacteriales bacterium
GCATTCAAAAACTGTTTAGCAATGTGCTGCAGAAATCGGACTATTGTTATGGCGAAAACTATCCGGCCTCCTTTGCCGCGCTCAAGAAAAGTTTGGGTGATTTGTTTATTTGCAAAGGCGTGTTTTTGGAAGATAAAATGATTGCCTTTAGTACCGCCGTGGTAAATGGAGATAATTTGGAAGCCAATTATGTGGGCATCGACTATCAATACAATACCGAGTTTGCGGTTTACGAACGTTTACTTTATGATTATGTAGAACAGGCTATTTCGCTACAGGTTTCTGAGCTGCACTTGGGCCGTACCAGCGAACTCATCAAAAGCGCTTTGGGTGCCGTGCCCGTAGCAATGACCTTGTTTGCACGCCACACTTCAAAAATAAAAAATGTACTGCTTCGGCCGGTTTTGGAAAATATTACGCCCAGTGAATTTGAGTTGCGGAGACCGTTTGTCCAAAAGTTTTTGGATAATTAAAATGGGAGCTTTTTAAGCGATAACTAATCACAGTATTTTCACACTATTTTCTATCAACTATTACATAAGTCTTTGCTATTTGGTCGTGCAATGACCGTTGCGTTTTGGTTTTGTCCATCAAAAGTACAATTATGTCAGTCGCAATTATAACAAAACTTATATTTCCAATCCAACTTTGAATGGGATATTCAATTGCCAGTCCTTTAGCAAATTCAAATAATTGATCTAAACCTGAAAGGTTTGGATTGTTATAAGCTAAATAGTAAATCGGTATATACAGAATTGCGGGAAAAATTAAAATACTACTTCGCAATATTGATTGTGAAAAATCAATTCTATTGAATTCTTGGTCGGTCACTTTTAAACTCAATGCTATTTTTCCGAAAGTTGCACCATACTTACTTTCCATATAGGGTTTGTAAAGAATGGCAATTAACGCAACGGGAAGATAAAGTAGAAAACTTTTGAAACTCGAAATATTAATAGCATTTATACTAAGTGTAAATGCTGCTAAAAATATTGTATCCAGTAGGTAAGCTCCTGCTCGATTCCAAAATTTGGCATATTCTACAATTTCTTCTGTAGGGTTTTCAGTGTTTATTATATCTGTCATGCTCTTTTATATTGTGAACTCTAGCCATAAGCAGTAGTGTCCCGCAGGTTTTGTTGTGTGACGTTTTTATTATTCAAAGTATTTAAATTCATCTACCAACAATCGATAGATTTCATCCTTAACTGCTTTGGTTTTGGCTGATATGTCATCAAATAGACGAATGAGGTCTGTCTTGAGTTGTTGGTCTGCGTACTTCTTTATCTGTATAAGACCGCTATTAGGCGTGAGGAAATCATCATAGGCAAAGTATTTGAAATAAGGCTCGTCTTTAAGGCCCACATTGGTCAAGATGCCTGTTTTGCAATGTTCTTTTGCCCAATACATGTATAAGGCTTTGATGGCCTCCACCAACTCCGTGGCCTTGGTTGGTCTTGCCACTATTTCGGAATCAAGAACTATGTTCCAAAAACTGTTGAGATTGTTTGTGCTCATGGGATTATCTATAAAAACTTCCGGAGCACCTTCAATTGGGTTATCGGCTTCAAACTTGGTAACTGCACAGCGGTTTTCCGCCAATCCAAAGGCGAAGCATAATGAGTAGAAATAGGCCTCCTGTTTGTTATTTATTCTTGGCTTCCACAAGTCACATTGATTTGTCCAAAGTGGATATTTCCCACTTACAACTTTAGTTATGGCATACCAAACGAATGTCTTTTGGGCACTACTTAAATCGTAGGCGCAATAACCTTTTTGGTCTGGAGTAACTCCAGTGCATCGCGATTTATTAACATCTAAAAAAGCAGTGTCAAATCTAAACCAAACGGTACTATAAGTTTCAGAACTTCGAAAACGTTTATCGCGTTTTTTTGGATTAATCCTAACAGGAGTTCCGTTATCCATAGCTCCTATAAATGCAGAATTGGGAATACCATAGGTCTTTGAGTTTTTTCGTCTTGGATCAGTAATTGGCAGACCTCCAACAATTTCTGACGTATGCAGTTCGGACTTTGTCCGGCTTCTTTTGAAATCATACATAGACTGGTTACACCAATCCTTAATAGACTTTCTTTTACTGTCATACCTTATTAATTTAGCCCCACCAATCATTCCTTTGATAGTTCTATCATCACTTATCCGTGCACTCCAATTGACACTAGCAAGGTCGGATCGCTTCAAATAGGTCAGATCGGTCAAGCGTACCTTATTGGAATTGCTTTCAGCCCTCTTGTTATAGGTCCAAACTGTAAATGCCAATGGCCATTTGCCCTTAAGTGCGAAAAACTCGTTGCTAGTAATAATGAAGCCGTTCTCGTATTTGAAATGTTTGTCAAACACTTCTCTGAACGGTACATAGGTTGGTCTTGGAATAAGCCACGATGTGGGTGTTAATATCATGAGAATGGGATTGTACCCGTGTTGCTTATGTTGACTTTTGGCAATGTTCACTATCTGTCCCAAGAAAGCGAGATAACGTTCACGTCCCGCATCTGTTCCTGTAAGCTCAAGTATGCTTTCATCAATAATATATTCGGCTTCTACCTGTTCACGCGATGCAACATTCTCGTCTGTATTTTTGTAGGGTGGGTTCATAAGAAAAGCCAAGGGCTTATCTATGTGCATACTCTTTTCGCGCAGCACATTTTCCAGCTCCGCCAGATATTGCTCACCCGATCTGTCAAGGAAATTTAATCCTCTGTTATCTGCTGTTTTTGGAATGACGGTGTAGTTCCCAATGTGCCTTTCGTGTACGCGCATCCTACGCTCAATCACCTTCAGTAGGTCGGGCTGTAGCTCAGAAACAATCTTGTGCTTCATGTGTCCGCGCCAATCCAGCGAGGTGATGAGGTTACCAGAACCACCAGCTGGATCAAAAACGATGTAGTTCTCGCTCAGGTTCTTCTCAAACTTCTCGTGCACAAACCACATGGCAAACTTGCTCAGGTTGTGGTCAGTAAAGAAAATGCCGTGCTGCTTGGCATATTCAGGATCTATGCGGCTAATGACCTCATCAAAGCGACTGAAGTAGTTGTCATAAGTGATTCCCGAACCCTCATTGGTGAATATGTAGTGATTTTCTACGAACTTCTTGAACTTCTCAAAGTGCGGTGCCTCCACCTCAATTGGTTCGCTGCTCACCCCACGACTGGGGTCCACCACATTTACTTTGGTAGTTTCACCAATTTTCATAGCCAAACTTGTATCGCCCCAATAACCGACGATGGAATAGAAAGCATGAACAGCATCCATTGGTTTCTCGAAGAACTGTTCAAAACGCTCAATATAATCTATGAAATTTCGCAGATTAATCTGAATACGTGCATCCTCCAAATGTTTGAGCGCATGAGTATATGCTCGCAATTCTATATCAATATCCTTGGCAAATAAACCACCGAAGTCTCCCTTTTCAAGCAAGTATGAATGAGATTTTAGAATTTCGGTTGCATCAGATTTACTGGTCTTATTCGCATTTATGCGCCCCATTTCGTTCGGACTAATCTGCGAATCGGGCTTCATCTGCCAATTGCAGGCATTTCTTTGGAAGTTTGTTCAAGTTCCAAAGACCGATGAAATGTTTTGAAATTACGGTAACGTGAGGAGATGTTAACCCAAGTTTCCTGTAGTGAAGCCCTTGATAAAGCCCACTGAGCCAATCTTCATTCTTCGACTTCAGCTCAACTAGCAATTTACCTTCTATATAGCCATCCGCTCCCGCTGCATCGGATTCAGTCTTAAAGCCTTTTCCAAATAGCTTAGTGAAGTATGCATAAGCATGTTTGCGCTTTGCGTCCTCGTTACTACTCAGAATAACGTATTTTTCTAATTCAGCGAGTTCTTTATTCATTCATTTTATTAGTTTCGAAAGTTATCAAAAATTCAACGCAACCAATTACGGAAAACCGTAACCGTAGCTAAATAAGAGGGGAGAGTACCAAATATAGCTTTTTATTTTAACAAAAAAATTTCTTATGCCATCCAATAAGTTCCAAAGTATTTTTACTCTCAAAGGTTAGCAAAGCAGGGAGGCGGTTGAGGCAAAGATTTCTTTTCAAATATTCAGCATAAAATGAAATGGGAAAGTGAAATTCATTTTACTTTGTAAAACTTTAAAATTTAAAAAATGAAGGACATAGAAATTTTATTGGAGAACAAAGTGGGTTCCTTGGCTTTAATGGGCGAAACATTGGGGAAACACAAAATAAGCCTTGAAGGGGGCGGCGTTTTTGATAATGGGGATTTTTCAATTGCCCATTTTTTGGTGGAGGAAGCCGAGAGGGCAAAAGCGGAATTGGAAAAGGTGGGAATAAAAGTGGTGAAAATAAATAAGGTGATAATTCAAAAATTACGACAGGATGTACCCGGGCAACTTGGAGGTTTTTGCAGGGAATTGGCAAAGGCTGGGGTTAATATTTTAGTTCAATACAGCGACCATTCCAATCAATTGGTTATAGTACCGGATGATTTCGAAAAAGCAAAGAAAGTATCCGATAAATGGATGAAAACTTGGTGGAGGTAACTAATAAATAAATCATGAAAGGACAGCATAATTATAAAACCAGCCTGCAATGGACAGGAAACAAAGGGGCAGGAACTTTGGATTACAAGGCATTTGAAAGAAGCTACCTTATTTCCATCGAAAATAAACCAGACATTTTAGGGTCTTCCGATCCATCATTTCGTGGCGACAGAACTAAATACAATCCAGAGGAATTATTGGTTGCATCCCTATCTTCCTGCCATATGCTTTGGTATCTGCATTTGTGTTCGGAAGCCCATATTATTGTAACGGATTATCGGGACCATGCAACTGGATT
>JBBQQN010000152.1:0-4565 GCA_038215845.1 Flavobacteriales bacterium
TGCTTCCGTTGGGGTTAAAATGGCTGCTTTTTGCGGCTCCACTTTTTTATAGTCGCCGTAAAGACTTTCTATTTCTTCCCTAAAAGCCCAACAGCAACCCGTAATGGCTACCACAAAGACTATTGCGCCTGTAACAAGGCCTAGTATTTTATGTATTTGAAAAATGGTTTTTTTAAACGTCATTTAAGTAATTTTAAAAAGTGCAACCTTATTGAAAGTTGCCCTTTTTCTGGCTAATTAAAACTTATAAGAAATGTTTGCCAATAAAGCTCTTGGTGCCTGTGGATTAATGGTTGACCAACCTTTATAATATTCCTCGTTAAGGACGTTATTAAGTTTTAGGCCGATTCTGTATTTATTGGCTTGGTAAAAAACGGAAGCATTTACAATAGTGTAACTTGGCAAAATAAACTCTCCCGTAGATTCGTAGTTTATGGCAAAACTTTCACTGGCGCCATTAAGGCCTGCTCCTACTCCGAAGCCTTCAAGTTTGCCTACTTGAAATTCATAGCTCGTCCAAAAATTGTAAAGCGTTTCCGGTCCAGCTTCCAATGGTCTCCTGTTTAGAATTTCGGTATTGTCAGATTTTGTGGTCTCGCTATCATTATTGCTATAGCCTGCCCGAATATTTAAACCTGAAATTGGATTGGCGTTGATTTCAATTTCAAAACCTTTGCTTACAACTTCCCCACCCTGTATTTTATTGAAAGGTGATGAAGGGTCTGTAATTACGCGATCTTTCACTTTAATATCGTAATAATTTACCGTAGCATCCAACCTATTATTGAAAAGATTTGCTTTTACACCAAATTCCACTTGGTTGGCCTGTTCGGGGTCAAAAGTCTTTAAGGTTTGTGGGCCTTCATCTGGGTTTCCAACCAGTTGTGGGGCCACATTTGTAAAACCGTTTTGGTAGTTTGCAAAAACAGATAACTTATCTGCTATTGGCTGGTACAACAATCCAAATTTTGGCGAGAAGGTAGTTTGATCGAAATCGTCTATGGTAGTGGTTATATCGCCTTCATTGTCAAATCTATCCAAACGCAGACCTACCATGGCAGAGAGTTGATCTGTAATGTTTAAAACGTCTGAAGCGTAAAGACTGTAAATATGATATTTTGATTTGTTGTTTCCAACAGCTTGGGAGGCCAAAACAGCATCAACCCCCGCGGTTGAAAGAGGGAAAAGATCGGTTTCCACTTCTGGTGTAAATGGATTATCACCATTGGCACCTCCTTCCGGAGTTATGTTTCCGTAAAATGCGTAACCGGTACCGTTGTCGGTTTGAGTGGCATTGAAGTAATCCAGCCCAATAACCACTCGGTTTCTCAGGGAAGCAATTTTAAAATCGCCTATAAAGTTTTGCTGGATATCTGTAGTTTGTGTATTTGCGTTTTGTTTATTGATGAAACGGGAAAATGTATCATTTCCCAAAATACCATAGTCGAACAGATACGAATAATATCCAGTTGTAGAAGTGGAGCTTTTTGAAAGTAGGGATTGTGATTCCCAAGTATCGGAAAGTTTATAATCCATTTCAATTCTGTAATTCTGGTTTGGGTTTTTTAAAGTCAAGTCATTGCTTGTAAAGGACAACTTGTTGTTATAGTTCAACTCCTCGAGATTGTTCGCTTCGGTTGGCGCGCTTCTGTTTAGGAATAAAAAAGTTGGATTGGTCTGTTCGGCTTGTGTAATTTCGGCGTAAAGCGAAAAGGAAAGCCTGTTGTTTACTTTATAGGAAAGTGAAGGCGCAACAAAAAACGATTTTCTGAAACCTGCATCCTGAAAACTTTGCTCGGTGGTATAGGCCGTATTTATTCTGAAATAAAGATTGTCGTCTTTACTTAATGCGGTATTGAAATCTCCGATTATTTGGTTTAGACCATAAGTGCCCGAGGTAAATGATAGTTCGCCTCCTGTTCCCACATAAGGTTTTTTGGTAACCACATTTATAAGGCCACCATAGGAGCTTACCGCATTTCCGAATAAAGTTGCGGAAGGGCCTTTTAAAACTTCAATGCGCTCAACGTTTGCAGGATTAATGGTTCCATTTGTTAAACCTGGCAACCCATTTACCAATTGCGGCTGTACCGAAAACCCACGTAAGGAATAATATCCTGCCCCATCGCCCTCCACGTCCCGTGGAAGCCCAAAGCTGTTCCACTCCCGTGGCATTTTTTAGGGCATCGTCAAAGTTAGTAACCACTTGCGACTCCAAAAGTTCAGTAGTAATGGTGCTATAAACCTGTGTGTTTTCAATATCCTTTAAAGGAAGTTTGGCAACATAGGCGGTTTTCTTTCTTGAAAATTTGTTGACACGTTCGCCTTCGATAACTACTTCGCCCAAAATTTCGTTTCCTTCGTAAAGTGTGATGTTACCTAGATTTAAGATTTGGTTATTGGTAATTGAAATTGGAATTTCCTTGGTTTTAAAACCCAAAGACGAAATAGAAAGTGTAAAATCGCCTTTCTCAAGATTCTCGATTTCAAAGTCTCCTCTTTCATTGGTTTGGGTTCCTTTGTTTGTGTTTTTTACGGAAATATTTACTCCCAAAAGAGATTTTTGATTGTTGTCGTTAATGGTGCCTGTTACAGTTGATTTTTGTGCAATGGCTAAATGTGTTAGGAAGATAAAAGCGAGAGTTGGTAGTAGTTTTGTCATTTATTCTTATTTAGACTTATTATGAATAATATATTGACGACAAATATATTTCCTTGTTGTCAATAATACAAACTATTTATAATAAATCTAAATAAAGATTTTTAAATACCTGATTCTCTATCAATTGTTGGAAGTGTTGTCTCGAAATCATTATGTTTCATATAGTTTTATAATGATTTTTGAAGAATATAAGAATAAATTAGATCTCAGGTCGAGTGAATTTAAATGAGCGTAGCGGTATCAAATTTGTATTGAGACCTTTTTATTAGCAGCTGTTCTCGATACATTTTTTATCTCGGCTATCGCTTCGATAAAAAACACTCGAACTGACAGTTTTGGTTTTATTTTTCTGGGCTACTACTTCAAATAAACCTCGGCAAGAACCTCTCCAATATGCTAGGAGCAGGCTTTGTACATCATAGGGTTTCCAAACCCATAACAGGCAACCATCAAAAACTCCCGTGCTAATGATGTCTGCCCTAAATGGTGCGCGTGAATCGTGTATGAAAGCTGGCGCAACAGATTTTATTTCCAAGCCATTTGATATTGATCTTCTGATTTCTAAAATTGATATGCTCTTGCAAAAAGCCGATTTTGTTTCTTGATTGTTTAAAGATTCAATTCAAATACTACCTCTAAAAACATTTCGCCTTTTCCCCTATTCACCTATACTCTCAATTCCATCAACTATTAGACTCCAAAACTGTCACGGTAGCATCTGGATCTATTTTATGGATGATGTGCTTTAATACGTCCAGCTTTTTGGTATTGCGGGTAACTAGGATCATCTTTTCATTGTTATCGTGGTGAATGAGTTTTAGGATACCCTCCGTACTTTTTTTGTTCAGCAGAATTTCTTCCTGTATCAATAGGTTTTTGTTTGAAAAAACCAAAATGGTCTTGTTTTGCACGGATTTTTTCATATAGTATTCTATAGTTCTACTGATAGCTACCACAGCTACAATACTATAAGCAGCCATAGTAAAATCGGCAAATACCACTGTTCCCAAAAGTATAACCGCTCCATCCACCATTAGCAGAAGTTGGTTGTAAGGCAATTTTATTTTGATGGAAAGGATTCGAACCAAAATATCGTTCCCGCCAGTAGTGGCACCAGCATTCATCACAATGGCAACCGATACCCCAATAATTACCCCACCGAATACGGAGGACATAAGCACATCGTCTATAAATACCCGCCCGTTTATCAAGGAGTTAAAAAAGTCAATATAAAATGAAACCAACACCATAGAAAACAGTGTCTTTACCCCTGTTTTAGCGCCCAAAACCTTGGTGCCCCACAATAGCAAAGGGATATTAATCAACAAGGCTATCCCTCCTATTGAAACCCCAGTGAGTTTGTTAATAACAATACTGAGCCCCAAAATACCTCCCGGCACTATGTGGTGCGGAATGATAAGCAAGGCATAGGCTAAGGATAATAACAGGGAGCCTAGCAATACATAGGTATAGCTTTTAAGCTCGGTGAGTACAAGTTGCTTTTTTAACTTGAGGACAAAAACGTTTTTCATGGTGTTATTTTTTAAAAAAAAATCCCTTTGATATGGGTTTATCAAAGGGATTTAAAAACAGTTGTTAACTTCTTTTATTCGCTTTGAATTATGGGTATATATGTATACTTGCGCAGGCGCATATACGAATTACATGGGATATGGTAAATTCTCAGTTTCATTTTTAAATATTGAATTAAACAAAAAAAGCGCTCCTTTGTGGTAAGGAACGCTTTTTAATATATAACTATACTAACGCCCTACACCGTGGAATTATCCATGTGCTTTTTACAAATAGTATTTGAGCGATAGTTTTTCATCTTAACGGAGCAAAACTATGATATTTTTTTGGTGCGGTCTATATGTTTTGGGAAATATTTAAAGTTGAAATT
>JBBQQN010000153.1:0-4501 GCA_038215845.1 Flavobacteriales bacterium
ACCGCTTACCCCCGCCGGGCGCGACCTGCTGCGCGAGATGGACCGGCTGAACATGATCCTCGACGTGACGCACCTGACCGACGAGGGCTTCGATGAAGCCCTGAATACGTACAAAGGACCGGTTTGGGCGAGTCACCACAACTGCCGGGCGCTGGTTCCTCATCAGCGGCAACTAAGCGACGGGCAGATTGTGCAACTTATTGAGCGCGGGGCCGTTATGGGTGGCTGTCTGGATGCGTGGATGCTGAAACCCGGCCTGACGCAGGGAAAGAGCAACCCCGCCGACTTCGGTATTACCCTCGATACGCTCGTGGATCATATTGACCATATCTGCCAGCTTGCCGGCAACGCCCGGCACTGCATGATCGGCTCCGACCTCGACGGCGCGTTTGGTCGTGAGCAAACCCCCACAGACCTCGATACCATCGCCGATCTGCCCAGGCTTCAGGGTTTACTCTTGAAACGTGGCTATTCAGAGGCAGACATCACCGGCATTTTTTACGCCAATGCGCTGCATTTTCTACGAAATGCGTTGCCCTGAGAGAAGCAGCGTATTTTGCGGGGTTGTTTCCCTCCCAAACGGCGTAACCATTGAAAAGTAGAAAAACAGTCTTATTTCTCACGGCACCGGTATCGAAATTCGGTACACACAGCCGGTCAAACCGATGCAAAACGGTTTGGTAGAACGAGGACACTGCGGTAAAACCAAGTTTTAACAGACAGAATTGCGTCTGCTGGCTCGTTGGGAGAAGCCGTTTTTTTATTTTCCTTTACAAGGATAAAAATTATCGCCAGGGGCTTTTGAATATAAATTCTCTCCGTATTGTTTGTATTCCTCGATAAAATTTTGTCCCTCCTCCTTCAACCAATTGAAAAATTCCAGAGCTTCTTGTGGAGAATCATTGCGAACTACCGCCAAGCAAGGATTTAATAAAATATCATTTGGGTTTTCATCACCTCCCTCACAAAAAATTCTAAGATTGGACTTTATTTCGGGGGTTGCCCAAGTCCAAATCCCTCTATCACTTAGTGTATAATAGTCGTTTTTATTACTAATTTCCAAAGCCGTTTGAGGATAGATATGCTCATCTTTAATTTGAACGTACCATTCTTTATCATTATCGACATCTGGATAACGGCCAATTGCACATTTAAAAATTTCTCTCTCTAAAATGTTGGTTGCAGACTTATCATTTCTTGTAAAAAATTTTGTCCCATTTTGCCCCTTACTTATAGTCTTAAAAATGTCATAAACTTCATTATTGGAAATATGTGGATGATCACCTCCAACAATAGGAAGACTAGCAGAATTGGTCTTAGGACCTACTAAGATAAAATGATCTCTGAAAATATAAATTGGCTCGATCCAATTATTTTTGTTTTTATTGTAAGCATTGCATACCCTATCAATGCCATAAGGCCATCCAATATCTAAGGTGGCATTAATCATGCCATTAATTGTTTCTTCCGTATCAGATTTTATCCAAACGAAATTGTAATCGGTTCCATAAATTTCGTTGAATTTAGTGTACATGTACTCTACAAAACCAACGATACCCGCTCCGCCATTTCCAGTCTTTATTTCTTTCATAATTTAAATTTTTAGTTGGTAACGTTTTGCAGCTACCCGAAGGGCGGGACTTTTATCACAAAACTTGACTTGAAAAACCAATGTTTGATTTACCACAATGTCTTTGTCTTTAGAATTAAAACCTCGCCTTTTGGGTAGGTGCTGTTATAGTCAGTGGTTCTTATTGTTCTGGAGATGTCAGTCATTTGTTTGCAACTTAATAAGTAATTTAGAAGTCAGACAAATTACCCAATAATTTTTTCTTTTTTAAATAACGAAAGAATTTTTTTGACAATAGTTATTAAAAATAACGTAAATATTCCGCCTAGTAAGCCAAAAATAAATTCTTTTATGGTGGTTGGCCACTCGGATAAAATGTGGTGCAAATATTCAATATTGTGAGCAAATATTCCGCCCGACACAAGCAATAATGCTATGGTTCCGACCACCGAAAGTGTTTTGATAAGAATGGGCAGGGCTTTTACTAAGAATAAGCCCAGGGCATTTAAAAACCCTTTTTTATTTGATTTTTCAATCAGCTTAAATCCAAAATCGTCCATACGAACAATCAGCATTACAATGCCATAAACACCTATCGTAGCTATGATGGAAACAACTGATATGGTTAAGATTTGAACTGTTAAGTCTTTATTTAAAACCGTACTTAAAGCAATAATTACTATTTCAACCGAGAGTATAAAATCGGTGGTTATAGCTGACTTTATTTTTGTTTTTTCCAATTCAGCATCTTGTTTAATTACTCCAACTTCAGCTTGCTTTGCAGGATGATTTTTATGAAATAAGTATTCAGCAATTTTTTCTACACCTTCAAATGCGAGGTAAAAACCTCCTAGTATAAGTATTAGTGTTATGGCATCTGGTAAAAATATATTTAACAATAAAGTTATAGGCACAATAATTAACTTGTTGATAAATGAACCTTTTGTAATAGCCCATAAAACAGGAATTTCTCTGGATGATACAAAGCCCGTTGATTTTTCGGCATTAACAGCCAAATCATCACCAAGTATTCCAGCTGTTTTTCTTGTAGCAAGCTTGGCGTTAATGGCAACGTCATCCATCAAGGCAGCTATGTCGTCTAAAATTGCAAAAAAACCTGAAGCCATGTTAGTATTAAATTTATTTTGATGGTAAAGTAAACCATTTTTATTGAATATTCGGGTATAGTTTGAATTAAATATTTTGTCTAAGTTATATCGGCACTACTATTGACACATAACGGTTTTCGAGCTTGGCCAAGGTGTCGACTTTCACCAAAAATGTTGATGCGGAGCACAAAACTCTTGGCTACCACAAAACTATCTACGGAGTACTGAACCGCCACTTTTGCCAAACCCGTGTTATGCGGTTGTTTTTTTGTCATCTTTTAATTTTTTCAATCTCTATTATTACGAATTCACCATTATTTTTTTTGACATCAATTTTTAAAATTGAACTTCCATTTAAAGGCGGATTTTTTATGGCTTCGCATGGGGTCATATTATCAACGTTTCTGTTATTTATTGAAACTATTTTTTCGCCAATTTCTACCTGTTGACTCAATTTTCTTGTCCATATTTTTCCAATACAAAGATGATTATTTATAAAGTTGAGACTGATTTGTAATTGATTACTTTCAAACTCCTGATTAGTTGAATAAGGCTCAAAAAAACATTTTTTGTTTTTGTAATCTAACGTTAGTCTTCCGTAATCAAGAATTTTAACCCCAATTCTTGAATTTATGTCGTTATTCGATTCTGAGATTACATTGTCAATTTTAACTCCATTTAATTTAATAAAAGGGATAAACATTAAAGAAGATTCTTTGCTATCGGCAAATCCTGTCATTCCCAGCGTATTTGAACCACTGGATTTATAAATTATTTTGAAGTCTTTCGCTTTTCTGAACTTTTCAATTTTTTCATTTGCCATTGAATAAAATTCGTCTGAGCCAGAATCAAACAAGGCAAATTCAGAAATCTTTTCACCTATGTTAAACTTCAAGTAAGGTGAACTTTGTTGGTCAAGCATTATATCATTACCTCGAAGTAAGTCTAATTTCAATTTTGAAATATTGTTTGTAATTATGATAATTTGATTTTTGGTATCAAATTGAATAACTGAATTTCTAAGCACATTACTGCCAATAAAGCCATCAACTTTTAAACAATCCATTATTAAATTGTTTGTCAAAACAATAGCTGATATTTCCGTGATAAAGTTATTTCCAATTTTAAGACTATCAATTTTTACAAATAATAGTGAATCTTTATTTTGGCTTATATCACTTACACTTTGCTTTGATAAAATAGTATAATTTAATTCGTTGAATAATTCTTCGGATATTACCATCGGTGCTCCTGTGTCTAATATGAACTTTCTTTTTTTACCACCAACCTCTATATCAACAATTATCTTGTTATTGATTTTTTGAAATGGTAACTCAATAAAATAGTTAGGATCAACGAAATTTCCGTTGTTCAAATCCAAGTTTTGTCCGAAAGAAGAAAGAATAAAAAAAGAGCAAATTAGTGCCAAAATGAATTTCATAAAAATATTATTAGTTGTGTTAAATTAAGGTTGGTGAATGAGAATTCATCATTGTTTTTGATGCCATTTTTTTATAAAATTTTTCAATCACATTTTTTCTTGCTAATAAACTACTGCCCGAAATTCTTGCCTTTTTTACTCGCCATATCTTGGGTATTGAAAACCTTCCTTGTGAGACAGAATACATCCATATTAGGTCAATTGCATTTGTAAATAAGTTTATCCTGTAAAATAATGATGCGCACATTCACATTTGCAGTGCATAAATCTGTTTCTGAGCAAACTCAGCCGGGCTTAGATAACCCAAAGTTTTGCGGGGGCGTTGGTTTAATTGGTCTTCGATCCAAGATACGTCGCTGGGACGGACAATGCTAATGGGGC
>JBBQQN010000154.1:0-4466 GCA_038215845.1 Flavobacteriales bacterium
ATGCCACTGCTCTTCTAATTCATTCAATTGGATTTCAAGTTCGCTTTTCAACAACTCAACCGTGCGATCTGTACTTACGCGAAGCATTTCAGAAACACCAACAAACAGCGGTCTATTATCTTCAATTACACAACCCAATGGCGAAATGGAAGTTTCGCAAGCCGTAAACGCATACAGCGCATCAATGGTTTTATCGGGAGAAATTCCGCTTGGCAAATGGATTTGAATTTCCACTTCGGCTGCGGTGTTATCCTCTATTTTTTTGATTTTTATTTTCCCTTTATCATTCGCTTTCAATATGGAATCAATTAAAGACGAAGTATTTGTTCCAAAAGGAATTTCGGTAATTATAAGCGTAGTTTTGTCTAGTTGGTTGATTCTTGCTCGACTGCGGATTTTACCACCTCGCAAACCATCATTATAATTGGCAACATCCATAATTCCGCCCGTAGGGAAATCTGGATAAATCTGAAACTTTTTGCCCTGTAAATGCTTGATGGAAGCATCAATCAATTCAATAAAATTATGCGGAAGAATTTTAGTGGAAAGCCCAACCGCAATTCCTTCGCCACCCTGATTTAAAAGCAACGGAAATTTTACGGGAAGATTTACAGGTTCCTTTCTACGCCCGTCATAAGAAGCTTGCCACGCCGTAACTTTTGGATTGTAAACCACATCCAAAGCAAATTTTGAAAGTCGCGCCTCAATATATCGCGAAGCTGCTGCGCCATCGCCTGTTAAAATATTTCCCCAGTTTCCTTGGGTGTCTATCAACAAATCTTTTTGCCCAATCTGCACCATTGCATCGCCAATACTGGCGTCACCGTGAGGGTGATACTGCATTGTATGCCCAACAATATTTGCAACTTTGTTATAACGCCCATCATCCAAATCTTTCATAGACTGCATAATGCGGCGTTGCACAGGCTTAAAACCGTCCTCAATTGCGGGCACGGCGCGTTCTAGAATTACGTAGCTGGCGTAATCCAAAAACCAATCGCGGTACATTCCGGTTACCTTTTTTATGGATTCGCCGGACGTATCGTCGTTTACGCCCAAATAGTCTGGGCCTGTAATTTCTTGTTCTTCGTTATTGTCGAGTTCTTCACTCATTTATTATTTTCTATTCTTTAGTTTTATTTTATAAAGCCAATTTTTAAATTGAATTTTATTAAAAATTATAATTTTCTATAAAATCATCTAATTCCAATTCAGTCAAAAATGATTTCTCTGGTTCAATACCAAATTGGAAAAATCTTA
Source organism: Flavobacteriales bacterium (assembly GCA_038215845.1). Classification (GTDB taxonomy): domain Bacteria; phylum Bacteroidota; class Bacteroidia; order Flavobacteriales; family Flavobacteriaceae; genus Aequorivita. Next base: position 1,261 of record JBBQQN010000154.1, read on the forward strand.
TCAAATCTATTATTTCTGTAAATACTCTGAAATGATTTCCTTCATAATTGTAAATATAAAAAACTCTATCAGTGTTTTTTATATTAACTGTTTCGATTGTTCTACTGGGGGTAATGTAATTAACCCTACAATTATTAATTATATTCATTTATTTTAAAGTTTGAATAATGATGTTCAAGAAATTCTCTTTTAGGGAAAAACTTATCTGGAAGAAAAATTTTTTTGTTATTAAATGTAGAAAAATACAAGTCAGCTTTTTGTTTTTCGTAATCCAAGAGATATTTTGAGATTAAGATGTTATAATCAGTATCGATACTTATTAAACCTTTATCAAAAGCTTTGTCGTGTAGACTATTTAAACACAACCCATTTTGAGGATTAGTCCTTTCTCTATTTTCTTTCCATGGAATTATATGACTTGCTATTAATAACTCTGGGATTTTTATTCCTGTTTTACAACAAGTTAAATTATATGCTGCAAGAACTGAGCTTCTAAAGAATGATTGATTAATTCTTGTTTTTACTAATCTTATATTGTCTTTACCCTCAGGAAAACTTTCTGTTTCAATCTCGTTTTCGATATTTTTTCCTTGAAATTCAGAAATTATTTTTTCACTTTCAAAAGCTAAATCATCCCAATTACCGTGAAATTCATTCCAAATTATTTCTTCTAACTTACTCCCATTAACCAAACCTGTTATTCCTTTTTTCTTTAATTCAGGATCAAGTCTCCCAAAATTTCCAATTTTCATATTTAAAGCTGATGGAGACCTTCCGATAATATTGGCGTATTTTATTACAGTTGGATTAGATTTACTACTGTTTTTAAATGGAATTTTACAATACACATTAAAGGCTACAATAGTTTCTTTTTTTGTCCAATTGTTCTTTGCCATTATGCCGAGACTTGCTTTATGAATTGAAATGGAACGACTTTCTCAAGGTCAAAAATCAAATATTGAAGTGCTTCTTCAGCAAGTTTATTTGTTATTTTTTCGCTCGGATATTCTTTTTCAAGAATTTCTTTCACATAAGAAATTGCATCTTTTTTGTAAAATTTAGAAACTCCATTTTTATGATTGTGCAAATAATGAGTAAAGGAGGCTGGTTTAGAATCCTCTGGCTCAATAATTTTTATTTCAAATAACTGACCATCGATGTTTTCTATATTTATTCTTTCATTTAACATTTTATATTCTTTTCAACTTACAAGTTATGAAATATTCGTTTGAATAATATACGATAATTACTCCTCCACCCTATCAAGTTCAACCTTCAAATTATCAATAATAAACTCCTGTCTGTCCGGCGTGTTTTTCCCCATATAAAACGAAAGCAGTTCCTCAATACTCATAGATTTATCTAGCATTACAGGATCTAAACGAATATCGTTTCCAATAAAATGCACAAACTCATCTGGCGAAATTTCACCCAAACCTTTAAATCGGGTGATTTCTGGTTTAGGTTTTAGCTTTTCTATCGCATCAATACGTTCTTGTTCGGAATAGCAATAAATGGTTTCCTTTTTATTTCGAACGCGGAACAATGGCGTTTGCAAAATATACAAATGCCCTTCCTTTATTAATTCAGGAAAAAACTGCAGGAAAAAAGTGATGAGCAATAAGCGAATGTGCATTCCATCAACATCTGCATCGGTTGCGATTACGATGTTGTTATAACGCAAATCTTCCATTGAATCCTCAATATTCAGCGCGGCTTGCAAAAGATTAAATTCCTCGTTTTCGTAAACGATTTTTTTGGTCATTCCGTAAGTATTCAACGGTTTACCACGGAGTGAAAAAACCGCTTGCGTATTTACGTCGCGACTTTTGGTAATACTTCCACTTGCGGAATCTCCCTCGGTAATAAATAAAGTGGATTCCAAGTTTCGTTCATTTTTAATATCTGCCAAATGCACACGGCAATCGCGCAATTTTTTGTTGTGAAGATTGGCTTTTTTGGCACGGTCCTTTGCGAGTTTTCGGATTCCGCTGAGTTCTTTACGCTCTCTTTCAGCTTGAACAATTTTACGCTGAATGCCATCCGCAGCTTCGGGGTTTTTATGAAGGTAATTATCGAACTGGGTTTTTACAAAATCATTTATAAATGTGCGTACCGTTGGAAGTCCGCCGCCCATATCGGTTGAGCCCAATTTTGTTTTGGTCTGGCTTTCAAAAACAGGTTCTGTAACTTTTATGCTGATTGCCGAAACAATGGACTTTCGCACATCGCTGGCATCGTAATTTTTATTGTAGAATTCGCGAATGGTTTTTACCAAAGCTTCGCGAAAAGCGGCCAAATGTGTTCCGCCCTGCGTTGTGTTTTGTCCGTTTACAAAACTGTGATATTCCTCGCTATATTGGGTTTTACTGTGCGTCATCGCAATCTCAATGTCTTCACCTTTTAAATGAATTATTGGGTACGCGCAATCTTCTTCGGAAATAGTTTCCATCAAAAGATCCTTCAGTCCATTTTCGGAATAAAACTTTTCACCGTTGAAATCTATCGTCAGTCCCGGGTTGAGATAGACGTAGTTTTTCAGCATTTTTTCTACATATTCATTTCGGTATTTAAAGTTTTTGAAAATGCTTTCGTCGGGAATGAAAATTACTTTCGTCCCTTTTCGCTTTGTAGATTCTTCAACAGCGGGATCATTGGTCAATTCACCTAAAGAAAATTCCGCAACTTTCAATTGGTTATCGCGCACGGATTCCACTCTAAAAAATGCTGAAAGTGCATTTACAGCTTTTGTACCAACACCATTCAAACCAACCGATTTCTTAAATGCACGGCTGTCGTATTTTCCACCGGTATTCATTTTTGAAACTACGTCAATTACTTTACCTAAAGGAATTCCACGACCGTAATCGCGTACTTTTACTTCTTTGTCTTTTATTCGGACTTCAATGGTTTTTCCGGAACCCATTACAAATTCATCAATACAGTTGTCGATGACCTCTTTCAGAAGAATATAAATACCATCATCGGGCGAGGAACCGTCGCCAAGTTTCCCAATATACATACCGGGACGCATACGGATATGCTCCTTCCAGTCTAGCGAGCGTATGTTATCTTCGGTATATTGCGTTTCGGACATAAAGATTTGGTGTAGGGTTGCTAATATAAATATACGTTAGCACTTGTGAAACCAATACTTCGGAAAGTAATTAACAATAATCTATCCCGTATTGTTAAGAACAATTAAT
>JBBQQN010000155.1:0-4351 GCA_038215845.1 Flavobacteriales bacterium
CCCGAGGCTTATGGCGTGGTAAACCTCAACGAAAAGAACGAAATCGTTGAGCTGGTTGAAAAACCGCAAGAATATGTGAGCGATCAAGCCGTTATAGGTATTTACTATTTTAAGGAAGTGGCGCAATTGAAGAACGAACTGCAATACGTATTGGACAACAACATCATAAACGGTGGGGAATATCAAATAAACGATGGCATAAAAAGAATGATGGCCACCGGAAAAATTTTCAAAACCGGTACTGTTGATGAATGGATGGACTGTGGCAACAAAGAAGTGACTATTGAAACCAATCAGAAAATGCTTGGATTTCTTGAAGCAGCAGACAAACCGTTGATTTCTAAAAACATCACCAGTGAAAATTCAAAAATAATCCAACCTTGTTTTATTGGAGAGGGCGTAGTTTTAAAAAACAGTACCGTTGGGCCTTTCGCCTCTATTGGCGAAGGCACGATAATTGAAGACAGTACGGTAAAAAATAGCATCGTTCAAACCAATTCAACAATAAAGAACGCAAATTTGGACAAGGCAATGATCGGCAATTATGCTACTTTTGATGGTAATTTTACTAATGTGAGTATTGGCGATTATTCTGAATTGAAATAACTAATTCCTTCGCAGGCTGGAATCATAAAAATTTGAATTTAAAACTTCAATACATACTTTTAATTTTCATCGGAATAATTCTTCCGAAACAACTCTGTGCGCAGGAAATTAAGAACGATTCCATAGAAGCCCAATCTGATAATCTTGGAAATGTTACCGATGCCTTTCAGGAAAATTTCTTTGAGGCTTTAAAGCAAAAGGCTATTGAAAATTATGAATTGGCCCTCAATGCATTGGACAAAGCCGAAAAAGCAGCTAAAAGTCCCGAGAATAAAGCCGTGGTCTATTTTGAAATGGGGAAAAACTACACTTCCCTAAAGAAATACAATGACGCGGAAGACAATTTCAAAAAAGTATTGAAAACCGAAGGTGATAGAACGGACGTGCTCGAGCAACTTTACGAACTCTACTATCAGCAACGCGATTATGAAAAGGCAATCCCGTTGGTGGAGCAGTTGATTCCCATTGATGAAGACTATAAGGAAGACCTTGCCAACCTTTTCACGCTTACCAAGCAATATGACAAAGCGTTGGTGCAGTTGGACGAATTAGATGTTCTTTGGGGCGAAAGTGATATCCGCAATGCACTGCGGAGCCAGATTTATCGAGCCACCGGCAATACTGAAGGAGCCATCGAAAATTTGGAACAAAAAATAGACAGCAACCCAAAAAACGAAAAGGAATATTTAAACCTTATTTTTCTTTATAGCGAACAAGGAAATAAGGAAAAAGCCTTTAACGCTGCAAAAGAACTTCTAAAAAACAATCCCAAATCACAACTGGTTCATTTGGCTCTTTACAAATTTTATTTGGTGGAAGGCAATGCGCCCGAAGCGCTAAAATCTATGAAAATTGTTTTTGCTTCAGATCAAATTGACACAGAAACCAAGTATAAAGTGCTCGGTGATTTCATTCAGTTTGTAAATGAAAACCCACAGTACGAGTCTGAATTATCTGAAATTGTAACCCTTTTCTCAACGGAAAACGACGGGAAAGTTTATGAAAAACTGGGGGATTATTATGTGGCAAAATCGAAGAAAGAAGATGCCCTAACTTTTTATGAAAAAGGGATAGCCCAAGACCCGGACAATTACAATCTTTTGAAGAATACGCTTTTACTACAGTTGGAATCAAAAAAATATGAAAGTGCTGCAAAATTAAGTTCGGAAGGTTTGGAAATTTTCCCAGCCCAAGCCTTGCTTTATTTGCTCAACGGGGTTGCCAATAATCAACTTAAAAAAGCAGATGCCGCCATTGAAAGTTTGGAAACCGGACTGGATTTTATACTCGAAGACCCAAAGATGGAACGCGACTTTTACACACAACTAAGCATGGCATACACTACAAAAGACGATACAAAAAAGGCCTTGCAATATTCTGAAAAGGCTGCCGCCATAAAATTGGCCAACTAACCTATGAAACTAAAACCGCTCTATATTCTGTTAATTTTGGTGCTTACATCCTGTGGGGGGGCAAAGCGCATTGCCAATGTGGAAAGTGCTTCCGCAAAGGAAGTTATTGCATCACATAAGGCTGCATCCCCAGATTTTAAAACCCTGGCCGCACGGGTACAGCTAGTTTATGAAGATGAGGAAAAACTGCAGAGCATTACTGTAAGCCTTCGGATGGAAAAGGATAAAAACATTTGGATAAAAGCTTCAATTTTGGGCATTACCATCGCCAAAGTTTTAATAACCCCTACCAGCGTAAGTTATTACGAAACTATCGGGAGCAGTTATTTTGAAGGCGATTTCGCGCTGTTGGGCGAATGGCTGGGCGTACCTATTAATTTTCAGCAGACGCAAAGTTTACTGTTGGGCCAATCTATTTTTACGTTGAATCCTTCTGAATATACGTCAGAGGTTTTTCAGAATAAATTCAAAATACAGCCCAAACAGCAACCTCAAAATTTTATACATTCGCTTTTTTTGAACCCAGAAAACTTTAAAGTTGCCTCTGAAACACTTTCACAACCAAATGAGGAACGCTTACTTAGCATACGTTATGGCGATTACCAAAATCTGGAAGGGCAATTTTATCCATCCGCAATAATGGTTGATACCTCTGAAAAAGGTTCAAAAACGAAGATTGAAATGAATTATAAAAAAATAGATTTGAATGTGGACGTAAGTTTTCCGTTTGAAATTCCACAAGGTTATGACGAAATACAGCTCAATTAAATGAAAAACATACGCACCTATTTTTTTGTTTTAGCTTTTTTTATGGCTGGTCCAATTCTTTTTGCCCAAGGGGACAAACAAAAGGAACTTGAGGAAAAACGGCAGGCAATCCTTGAAGAAATAAAGCAGATAAACTCCCTTCTCTTTAAAACCAAAAAAGAGGAAAAGTCTGTACTCACACAGGTTGAAGACCTAAACCAGCGCATTTCGGCCAGTGAAAATTTAATTCGCGTTACCAACCAGCAGGCAAATTTGCTTACCAGAAATATTAATGATAACATCGATAAAATAAGTAAGCTCCGAGAGGAACTGAAGGTTATGAAAGATGATTATGCCGATATGATCCGCAAATCATACAAAAGTAAAAATCAACAGAGCCGGATCATGTTTTTGCTTTCATCCGAAAATTTTTTACAGGCATATAAACGGGTTCAGTATATGAAGCAGTATGCTAAATTCAGGAAAAAACAGGGCGAGGGAATTAAGGCCAAAACCGAAGAACTTCAAAAGCTGAATTCAGATTTAATTGACCAGAAAAAGACCAAGCAAAAATTGATTGCCGAAAATGAAATTGCCAAAAATAAACTAACTGGCGAACGGAAAGACCAACAGGCATTGGTGGCTACCCTGAAAAAAGATGAAGGGAAGTTTTCCTCCCAAATACGCACCAAACAAAAACAGGCTGACGAAATAGACAGGCAGATAGATGCCCTAATTAAAGCTGCCATCGCCGAGGCAAATAAAAGGAACGAAAAATCAAATAAAGTAACCACAAAAACCGCCGCTACAGGTTTTGCACTTACCGCCGAGGATAAGGCTTTGGCTGCAAGTTTCAGTAGCAATAAGGGGAAACTGCCTTGGCCCGTGGAAAAAGGAATGGTTGTAAAAAGCTATGGTACCCACCAACATCCACAATTTCCAAATGTTACCACCAACAGTAACGGGGTAGAAATTGCTACGGACAACAATGCCACTGCCCGAGCTGTTTTCAATGGCGAAGTAATGCAGATCCAGCAGATACGTGGCGCCAATAAAGCTGTGTATATTCAACACGGGGATTATATTACAGTTTATAGCAACTTGGGTACTGTTTCAGTTAAAAAGGGCGACAAGGTAAGTACCAAACAGGCAATAGGAACTGTTGCAAACAGCCCAACAGAAGGGAAAACGGTTTTGAAATTCTACATTTACCAAAACACTTCCAAAATGAATCCTGCAGATTGGATTTATAGAATGTAAAAAGAAAGGGAGCTGCAATTGGCTCCCTTTTTATTAAGAAAAATTAGATTTTTATTTATTCTTTATTGAACAAGGCCTTTAATTCAGTGGCGTCGTTAGGTTTCATTTTTCCAGCCAAAACCAAGCTTAATTGTTTTCTTCTAAGTGCCGCCTCAAAGCGTACTTTTTCAATTTTGGTTTCTGGTACAAGTTCGGGAACCCTTACAGGATTTCCCATTTCGTCCACGGCCACAAAAGTATAGATCGCTTCATTAGAAACGCTTTTTAAGCCACTTTCGCGATCTTCTATAAACACATCCATAAACACTTCCATAGAGCTTTTAAAA
>JBBQQN010000156.1:0-4326 GCA_038215845.1 Flavobacteriales bacterium
AAATGCGGCACAACCGCTTATAATATTTTGTCACGGTTATAAAGGCTTCAAGGACTGGGGCACTTGGCATTTGGTTGCCGAAGCATTTGCGAAAGCGGGATTCTGTTTTATGAAATTTAATTTTTCGCATAATGGCGGAACCATGGAACAGCCTATTGATTTTCCAGATTTGGAATCTTTTGCGGAAAACAATTTCAGTAAGGAATTGGATGATTTAGATAGGATTTTAGATTTGGTTACCTCGGGCAACGAAAATTTCCCAAAAAATATTTCAGAAATTTCCTTGATCGGCCATAGCCGAGGCGGTGGTATTGTTTTAATTAAAATCCAAGAAGATTCCCGCATTGATAAAGTAGCAACTTGGGCCAGTGTAAGCAATTTCAAGGCGCGTTTTCAGGAAGAGACAGATGAGTTTGAAAACTGGAAGAAAACCGGTGTAACGTATGTGGAAAATGGTAGAACCAAGCAACAAATGCCACATGGCTTTCAGTTTTATAAAGATTTCAAAGAGAATGAGGAGCGTTTCAATATTAAAAGAGCTGTGAAGAATTTAAAAGTTCCACAACTAATTATTCATGGAAGCGAAGATCCCACGGTTTCCTTACATGAAGCACAAGCTATACATTCTTGGAACCCAAAAAGTAGACTTAAAGTTATTGATGATGCGGACCATGTTTTTGGCGCAAGCCACCCTTGGGAAGAAAATATTCTGCCGAGTGATCTTAAAAAAGTTATTGAAACTACAATTGGTTTTTTAAAATGATAGTATGTATTGAAAAATTCACTATTTTTGGCATCCTAAACAACAATTGGGGGATTAGCTCAGTTGGCTAGAGCGCTTGCATGGCATGCAAGAGGTCATCGGTTCGACTCCGATATTCTCCACAAAAAACCACCGTTAATCCGCGGTGGTTTTTGTTTTCAGTTTATAGAAGTCAATGCCATTGATCGTACCAAAAGCATTTGGGAAAGCCATCGGTTCCCCCGACACTTCGGGGCGATATTCTCCACAAAAAACCACCGTTATCCAGCGGTGGTTTTTGTTTTTGATCCCGAAGAAAATATCGGAGCTATATTCTTTATAGATTTAAAAAATAGTTTAAAACTGTAAAGGGAATTCTATTTTTTATAATTTTACTCACTACTCACTACTCACTACTCACTACTCACTACTCACTACTCACTACTCACTACTCACTACTCACTACTCACTACTCACTACTCATAGGCTATTCCTGTACTGGCAGCACCAACAAAGGTTTACTGGTATAAAATTCTTTTTTCATGATCTCATTCTTTTCCCACAATTTTTTGAAAAACCCTCGCTTGCGCCTAATTACACAAAGCATATCTGGATGAAAATGCTGAAAATGTTCAATTACTCCCTGAAAGGTTGTAGCGGCCTGAGTTTGGGTATAGGTGGTTTGTATCGCTTTTAAATTATCGGTAACATGCTTCATTTCCTCTGTAGATTCAGGGGTTTCAACGTGCAGTACATGAATTTCGGTATCAAAATGTTTCACAAACTTTCTTAAGGGTTCAAGTAAAATATCCTGTTCAAATGTTCCATTTTTAAAGGCCATAAGCATTGTTTTTGGCGGCTGGAATTTGGCCCCTTCGGGAACTATAAGTATGGGAATATTGGTCTGTTTCAGTAGTTTGCCCGAAGTTTTTCCCAGGTAAACTTCTTCTTTTATTGAGTTGCTCCGTGGAGAAAGAACCATTAAATCTATAGGCACTTGTTTGCTTATTCGGTTAATTCCTTCAAGCACTTCGCCCTTAATTGGGTGGGCAATTACTTGAACCCCTTTGTTTTCGACCAAGGAAAGTGCCTCATCCAATCTATTTTCGGATTCTTCCTTTAATAGTGTGTTTACTTTTGAAAGGCCTCCCACTTTTGAGAGTTCCTGAAAAACGGAAACTACATAAACGTTCGCGCCTATTTCCTTCGCCAAATCAATAGCATATTGTAAGTTACTTACTGAATTTTCCGAAGAACCTATTGGGACCAAAATGTTTTGCATAATCTAAAAGTTTCAATTTCTTAAACTTGATGCAAAAATAATGTTTAATATCTTGCCATCTACAAATCTTTGCATTTTTGGATAAACATTAAGATTCTTCCCTATAATCCCAAAAGATATTTTTGCGTATTTTATGTAGTTTTGCATTTCCAAAATGCAGCAAACAAACATTTCCTTTAGGCGAATTCAACAACTGGCCATTCCCGCAATTATTTCTGGAATTGCAGAGCCCGTACTTTCTGCCACAGATGCTGCGGTTGTGGGGAATATTAAGGATTTTGGAATTGAATCGCTTGCAGCAGTTGGCATTGTTGGTTCGTTTCTATCGGCCCTCATCTGGATTTTGGGTCAGACGCGAAGTGCCATTTCTGCTATAGTCTCACAAAACTTGGGCGCCGGTAAACTCAGCGAACTCAACAATTTTCCCGCACAGGCTATTTACTTTAATATTCTATTGAGCATTATCGTGCTTTTTTCAACCTACTTTTTTGTTGAAGAAATATTTTCACTATTAAATGCCCACGGAATTATTCTCAACTTCAGTATAGATTATTACAATATTCGTGTTTGGGGCTTTCCGTTAACGCTGTTCACCTTTGCGGTTTTTGGCTTGTTCCGGGGCCTCCAAAATACTTTTTGGCCAATGATTATCGCCGCTATTGGGGCTGGCCTAAACATTGGGTTGGACTTTGCTTTGGTCTATGGAGTTGATGGCTACATTGCTCCCATGGAAATTAAAGGTGCGGCTTGGGCGAGTCTTATTTCGCAAGCTTTAATGGCGTTGCTGGCGTTAATTTTTCTTCTGAAGAAAACCGAAATTTCACTGAAACTGAAATTCCCCCTTCACCCAGAAATAAATAGATTGGTAAGCATGAGTTTCAATCTTTTTGTGCGCTCCATTGCCCTGAATACCGCCTTGATTCTTGCAACCAGAGAAGCGGCTGCGCTCGGAAAGGAATATATAGCAGCACACACAATAGCTTTTAATATTTGGATTTTCACTGCCTTTTTTATTGACGGGTACGGTGCCGCGGGAAACATTTTGGGCGGAAAACTTCTTGGGGAACGCAACTTCAATAAGCTTTGGCTGCTTACCAAAAAGGTAAACCTTTATAACATAGGGGTGGCGGCAATACTTGTTTTATTTGGCATTGCTTTTTATGAACCTTTGGGGCTTCTTTTCAATAAAGATGCAAAAGTGCTTTCCATTTTCTATGGAATGTTTTTTATGGTGCTGCTGTGCTTACCTTTTAATGCATTGGCTTTTACGATGGATTCTATTTTTAAAGGTTTGGGCGAAATGGGTTATTTGCGAAATGTATTGTTGGGCGCAACCGTTTTTGGGTTTATACCCGTACTTTATTTTTCAAAATACATGGATTGGGGATTGATTGGTATTTGGGCAGCGTTAATCGTTTGGGTGGCGTACAGGGCAGTGGCGCTGATGGTTAAATTCAAGAGAAAATATATTCCACTAATGGAAAATTAAATACTTTTACGAAAAACTACATATGGATTGGTTAAAATTTTTAGGAGGCCCCGGGCTATTTTTGATACTGGCTATTTTAGTTATTGCCGGGGTTATTTATAAAAAAGTAAAAAAGAAATAATCCCTGAATAAGCGCTCAAGTTGCGCTTGCGAAACAATGGTTTTGCGCAAAATAATTTCCTTCCAAAAAGAGTACCTTTGCAGGCTAACAACACCTTATGAACACAATACGCATTACCAAAATTTTTTCTTTTGAAACCGGCCACGCACTCTACGGCTACGATGGTAAATGCCGCAATGTACATGGGCATAGCTATAAACTTTCGGTTACCGTGGTAGGAAACCCAATAGAGGATAGCAGTAGCGTAAAGTTTGGAATGGTGATAGACTTTAGTGATCTCAAAAAAATAGTGAAAGAAGAAATTGTGGATGTTTTTGACCATGCAACTGTCTTTAATAAAAATACCCCACACGTAGAATTGGCAAAGGAATTGAGCGATCGCGGCCACAATGTTCTATTGGTGGATTACCAACCCACCAGCGAAATGATGGTGATTGATTTTTCCGAGAAAATAAAGCAGCGCCTTCCACAAAATATAAAGCTACATTCGCTCAAACTTCAGGAAACTGACAGCAGTTATGCAGAGTGGTACGCTGGGGATAATTAAACCGAATCACTTTCCTATCTTTGAGTATGCAAATCCCACAAGGCAAAAAAATCTACTTTTCCAGTGACAACCATTTGGGCGCGCCCACACAGGCTGAAAGTAAGCCGCGCGAAATCATTTTTGTGAAATGGCTGGACAGTATAAA
>JBBQQN010000157.1:0-4233 GCA_038215845.1 Flavobacteriales bacterium
GTCCAGTTTTACAACCCAATTGTCTGAACTGCCTTGATTGATTTCAGTTTTATCGCCCGAAATTCCAGAGAAGGAAAATCCGCCAATCATATAACCGCCATCAGCAGTTTGAAAGGTTGCTTGGGGACGATCTACTAAACTGCCGCCAATGCCGTTTTGCCAAACAATGGCACCATTGCTGTCCAGTTTTAGCGCCCAATAGTCACGTTGGCCATTTGTGGGATCTGTTTTGTCGCCGCTTACATCACTGTCGGAATAGCCTCCCGCAAAATAGCCGCCATCTGCTGTTTCAACTACGTAGGTATCAAACTCTGGCATATTGCCGCCGTAGGTTTTTTGCCAGACGATATTTCCCGAAGCGTTCAGTTTTAAAATCCTGTAATCCAAGCCTCCTCTAGAGTTTTCGGTCTTGTCTCCGGAAATATTGGAGTCTGATCCTGCTCCCACAATATAACCGCCTTCAATGGTTTGTTTTAAGGAAATAAGAAAATCATCGCCACTACCGCCAATGGTATTTTGCCACATAATGGTACCCGTGGCATCAATTTTCACGATCCACATGTCTATGGCGCCATTGCTGTTTTCGGTTTTGTCCCCAGATATATTACTAGTGGAATAACCGCCAAGAATGTAACCGCCGTCGGAAGTAGGTTCCATTGCGGTCATAAAATCGGTGTCACTGCCACCGATTGTGTTTTGCCATTGTATTGCCGGGTCTTGCGAATAAACGGTAAAAATACCGATTAAGAGTACGATTAATGTAAAGTGGATTTTCATAATTTGGTTTTTTAAGGATTATATGAATACATCGAAAATGGTAGGTAGATGTCATCATTCTTGTTTGGGAATATGTGAATAGGTGAATGTGTGAATGTGTGAATATGGGAGTTTGTGAAAAGGAAAAAGCAAATAAAAAGGCTTGATTGCGTTTTGTAATCATAAAAAATGCCCCATATTTCAGGGGCATTCCGGTTGGTATTCAACCTCACATGCTATTGAATGATCATTGTTTTATAATCCTTAAAATGTTCGACCCTTCTTTAGCAGTGCTTACCCTCACAAAATAAATCCCCGCTGCGCCTGTGATTTCTTTCTCAATGGTTTTTGCCGAAGTATACTTTTTCGAAGAAATTAGTTGCCCTAGCATATTGTAAATTTGTACTGTAACTTCTATGTATTTCTTGCCAAGATCGATTGTGAAATGACCATTGGAAGGGTTTGGATACATTGAGATTTGTTCCAGATTGTTTTCTTCCGTTCCCAGAATGATATTGGTTACTTTCAAGGTAACATTGTCAGGATTACAGATTACATCGAAAGTATAATCGTGGTTATTATAATGTGCAGTTAACGAGGGAGGTAGATTGCAGCTGGTGATATTGGGAGAAGTAAGAATTACAAATTCATCATCCAAATTGGCAACAAAGCCTATCACTACATTTAGGGCACCATCTAAGATTGCGCTGCCTTGAACCTCAAAAACATCATAATCCGTTCCGGCATTGGGACCATTAAGTTCCATGGAAAGAATGGCTGCAGATGAAGAAGTGTAATTACCAACAGAGGTCAATGTACCTGGGGAACTTCCTGGGGCTATGGTTCCTCCAAAAGTTGTGCTATTAAGCATCTGTACTGAACCGTTGCCTCCGATAAGGCCGTTGCCTTCATAATTTCCAAAATTAAGTAGCCCATTTTCACAGATAATTTTACCGGGGCTTATGTTATTGGTGTTTGCAGAAAGGAAAAAAGTACCTGCGCTTTGTTCTTTTTTAATTAGTCCTGAATTTATAACGGTCCCAATCCCTTGTTGAAAATTTATGCTTGAATCTGCATTGAGATTAATAACTCCGGAAGTGGTATTATTAAGCGTGGGGCTGCCAAAACCTAAACTAAGCGTGCCGGTGCCATTATGGTCGATTGTACCTTCATTTTTTAGGATGGACTGTCCAGCCACAGATTTATCGGTTGAGGAAACTAAATTTAGAATCCCTAGATTCGTTAAAGTACCGTCACCACTAAAAAAACCACTTGTCCAATTGACTCCTGTTGGGCCGTTAAAATCTAAGATGGCTTCAGTTGCGGTATTAACAGTTAAATTACCTGTCCAATTGATTTGTCCGTCCAGTTGTCCGGTTAACGTACCTAAAAGTGTAAAGCCATTTGCCCATTCCAAGGTATTTCCATTGGTTACATTATAAGTTCCATCAGTAAGCATTGAATTTCCATTGCTCAATCTTAGTGTTCCCGATTCCACAGAAATAGTACCATCGTTATTTTGAAATTGACTATCAATAATAAACAATCCCGAGCTCTGTTGTCTTCTTATCAGGCCTTCATTTACTAGGGTTCCAACACCTTGTTGAAATGTTATACTAGAATCTGAATTGAGATTAATAACTCCTAAAGTTGTATTATTAAAAGTCGGAGTGCCAAAACCGATACTAAGCGCACCCGTATCATTATGATTTATTGTGCCTTCGTTTTTTAGCTCAGATAGTCCTGAAATAGATTTGCCATTTACAGAGACGAAGTTAAGTATCCCCCTATTTGTCAAAGTACCATTACCGCCAAAAAAGCCACTGGTCCAGTTTACACCCGTTGGGCCGTTAAAATCTAATATGGCCTCTGTGGCAGTTGCAACGGTTAAGTTCCCAGTCCAATTAATTTGCCCGTTCAATTGTCCGGTTAACGTACCTAAAAAGGTAAAACCATTTGCCAATTCCAGTGTACTTCCAGTTGTTACGTTGTATATGCCATCTGTAAGCATTGAATTGCCATTGTTCAAACGTAATGTTCCGGTTTCCACTGAAATGGTTCCATCATTATTCTGAAAATTTGCGTCAATAATAAACAGTCCCGAGCTCTGTTGTCTTCTTATCAATCCTGAATTAATGACGGTGCCCACCCCTTGTTGAAATGATATACTGCTGTCTGAATTAAGATTGATAACTCCCGAGGCTGTATTATTAAGTATAGGATTTCCAAAGCCTAAATATAATCCTGCTGAGGTGGAATCAAAATTTATGCTTCCATTGTTTATTAAGCTAACAGAGTTTCCAATTGATGGACTAACGTTGCCGGTTAAGTTTATGGTTCCGTTATTTGTTAAGACTCCACTCCCTCCCATAATACCGGCTGACCAAGTAAAGGTTGCACCTGCAGCAATGGAAGAAGCATTTGTAAAAGCGATATGGTTAGCGGTGGTTACAGTGGCATTCCCTTGAAATGTAAAGGATTTTATATTCGCGGGGACATCCATTATCATATTGCTATTCGTGGGGATAATTACATCGTTACTTGCACCCGGAACCCCTGCCGGATTCCAATTGCTACTTATACTATAGTTCCCGCCTGATGCTCCAATCCAAGTTTTAGTCTGTGCTGAAATAGTTAAGCAGAAAATGCTTAATACTGAAAATAATAATAATCGTTTCATAATATTTGGTTTTAGGATTATAGGGATACATCGAAATGGTTTTGAGAATGTCATCTTTAATACCAAAAAGAATTTTATTTTTGCCCTACTATTTTAAAGTTATGGCAGAGCATCGTTTTATTGTTTCCAACTATTCCAAATTTTTAACCATGGGCAATGTTTCGTGGCAATCACCCAGCAATATCGCCTTGGTGAAGTATTGGGGGAAATACGGGGAGCAGATGCCCATGAACCCTTCGGTCAGTTTTACCTTGAACAATTGTTTAACCACCACTAAACTTTTTTTCGAAAAGTCAACTTCCAAAGAATTCGATTTTGAAGTCTATCTCGATGGGAAAAGAGAGGAAAATTTCGAACCGAAAATCCTTAAATTCTTTGAAAGAGTAGAAGTGTATTTGCCTTTTTTGAAGAAGTACAAATTTAGAATTGAGACTTCCAATAGCTTTCCTCACAGCAGTGGAATTGCTTCCTCCGCAAGTGGAATGAGTGCTTTGGCACTTTGTTTAATGGATATGGAAAGGCAGATGCAACCAGAAATTATGGCCGATTATTTTATTGAAAAGGCTTCCTTTTTGGCCCGTTTAGGTTCGGGGAGTGCCTGTAGAAGTATTGAAGGCCCGCTTATTGTTTGGGGCAAGCACTCCAAGATTAAAGACAGTAAAAATTTATTCGCCATAAAATATCCTTTGGAAGTTCATGAAAATTTCAAGGATTATCAAGATACCATCCTCTTGGTAGATAAAGGTGAAAAGCAGGTAAGCAGTACGGTGGGGCACGATTTGATGCACGATCATCCT
>JBBQQN010000158.1:0-4095 GCA_038215845.1 Flavobacteriales bacterium
GCCGGAGATTTTCTGATGGTTGTGAAGAACAATTATTTTTGGGTGGACAATACAAGCGAAGCAGGTTTTATAGCGAATGGCGATATTATTGAAGTACTGGAAATCTTCGCTATTAAAGAATTATATGGTTTTCGTTTTGCCGAAGTTTCTTTAAGAATGGTCGATTATCCAAAAATGAAACCTTTTGAAACTGTGCTTTTGCTGGATACCCTTACTTCCGAAACCCCATCCTTAAATTATGATGAAGCCAATAAACTCTATCAGGAAGTGATGAAGGATTATGCTTCGGAAAAATCCAAATACAAAAAATTTCTAGCTGTAAAGAACAACAAATATTTTAATGCACTGCAGGTTAAATTCAGTTATGCCATTACTTGCCATAAATCGCAAGGAGGGCAGTGGAACACTGTTTTTGTGGAACAGCCCTATCTTCCCAACGGGGTCGATAAAGAGTATTTGCGGTGGCTTTACACGGCTGTTACCCGTGCGCAGGAAAAATTATATTTGATAGGTTTTAAGGATGAATTTTTTTCCGATTAGATAATAATAAATCTATGCGTTTTCAATTTTATTAAAAACCTTAATTAAAAAGAGCCTTAAGAACATAATCTTCTTATTTTTGAAATCATTTAAAACCCACTATCTTGAAAATAATAGCCATGATACCGGCGCGTTACGGCGCTTCTAGATTTCCCGGAAAGTTGATGCAGGATTTGGGCGGCAAGCCCGTAATTGTTAGAACCTACGAAGCTGCCGTTTCCACAAACCTCTTTGATGAAGTATATGTAGTTACTGACAGTGATGTCATTTTTAAGGAAATAGAAATGAATGGCGGAAAAGCCATTATGAGTATAAAAGAACACGATTGTGGTAGCGACCGTATTGCGGAAGCTGTTGAAAATATGGATGTGGATATTGTTGTAAACGTGCAGGGAGACGAACCATTTACAAATCGGGAAGGGCTGGAGAGCGTTTTAAGCGTTTTCAATGAACCTGATGCAGATAAAATTGACCTTGCTTCACTTATGACGGAGATTCAGGATTGGAAAGAGATAAGCGACCCGAACTGTGTAAAAGTAATTGTGGATAAGGACAATTTTGCCCTGTATTTTTCCCGTTCGCCAATTCCGTATCCTCGTGATAAAAATGTGGATGTTCAATATTACAAACACAAAGGCATTTACGCTTTTAGAAAACAGGCAATTATGGATTTTTACCGCCTGCCGATGCGTTCGTTGGAAGCAGTAGAAAAAATTGAATGTATCCGTTATTTGGAATATGGTAAAAACATTAAAATGGCCATTTCAAACACTTCAAGCGTTGAAATTGATACCCCAGAAGATTTGGCTCGGGCCAATAAAATTTTAAAGGAACGCCAACCGGACACGGTAAATAATAAATTCCGCAATTTTCCCATGGTTCCAAAAGTGGTTTTTGGCGAAGGTTGTTTTGACCAGCTTACTTCCATATTATCAACCCAAAGAAAGGAGAAAGCACCTTTTATATTTTTGGTAGATAGCGTTTTTGAAGGCAATACTGCCTTTATGGACAGGATCACCCTTCGCTTCAATGATAAGTTGATTTTTGTCTCTGCCGATGAAGAGCCCAAAACATCGCAGGTAGATGAATTGGTGAAAAATATAAAGTCTGAATTCACCTATGTGCCTTCTGGGATTATTGGCATTGGCGGAGGAACTATCATGGACTTGGCAAAGGCAGTTTCAATAATGCTTGTAAACAAAGGGAGTGCTTCTGATTACCAAGGATGGGATCTCGTTAAGGAAAAAGCAATCTATCACGTTGGTATTCCCACAATTTCTGGGACTGGGGCCGAAGTTTCCCGTACAACGGTACTTACTGGTCCGGTGCGAAAATTGGGAATCAATAGTGATTTCACACCTTTTGATCAAGTAATCCTAGATCCGGAATTGACCGAGGGCGTTTCAAAAAACCAATGGTTTTATACAGGTATGGATTGTTTTATCCATTGTGTTGAATCTTTAAACGGGACATTCCTAAATGCCTTCAGTCAGAGTTATGGTGAAAAGGCTTATGATCTTTGTATGGAAATCTTTTTAGGAAATTCCCTTACTGAACAAGAGTCACGCGCAAAACTGATGATGGCTTCTTGGCACGGCGGGATGAGTATTGCTTATTCGCAAGTGGGTGTTGCGCATGCTATGAGCTATGGTCTTTCCTATGTTTTGGGAACAAAGCACGGCTTGGGCAACTGCATCGTTTTTCAGCATCTTGATGAATTTTATCCAAAAGATGTGGAACTATTTCACAAAATGGTTAAAAACCATGGCGTTGAAATTCCACAAAATGTTTGCAAAAATATTTCAGAAGAACAACTTGAAATAATGATAAAAGTGGCCTTAGGAATGGTTCCTTTGTGGGAAAATGCCATAGGCGATCACTGGGAAACAATCATAACTCCCTCAAAACTGAAAGAATTGTATCTTAAAATGTAATCTATAGATTACCCTTATGGGAATCACAAAATTCATATTTAAAAAACTAATGGGGTGGAAGATCAAAGGCTCTTTTGATCCCGCCATCAAAAAAGCGGTGGTTATTGTGGTCCCCCACACTAGTTGGCATGATTTCTATATTGGTGCATTTACGAGAAAATTACTCAATGCCGAAATTAATTACATTGCCAAAAAAGAATTGTTCCAAAGTCCCTTTGGATGGTATTTTCGGTGGATGGGCGGTGCCCCTTTAGACAGAACGCCAGGTCAAAATAAAGTAGAAGCAATTGCTGAAATTTTAAAAAAAAAGGAAGTTTTCCGACTTGCAATGGCTCCCGAAGGTACCCGAAAAAAAGTGTTGAGCTGGAAAACGGGCTATTACTATATTGCTATAACTGCAAATGTTCCAATTATATGTGTGGCTTTTGATTACGGTAAGAAGACGGTTACAATAAATAAACCCTTTTATCCCACCGGAGACATAGAACTTGATACTGAAATATTACGTGCATATTTTGAAGGTGTTGTTGGCAAAAAACCCGAATACTCATAAAAAATGCCAGACAAGTAAAATTTACTCCAACTGGCACTTATTTATAATTTAAAGAAAAAAAATTATTCCTCTGTGGACTCTTCCATAGTGTGATAAACGTTTTGTACGTCATCATCTTCCTCAATTTTTTCTAATAGTTTTTCAACATCGGCAGCTTCATCTGCAGATAATTGCTTTGTTACTTGGGGGATACGCTCAAATCCTGAAGATAATATTTCAATCTTGTTTTCTTCCAAATAAGACTGAATGGCGCCAAAGCTTTCAAAAGGCGCATAAATGATAATTCCATCTTCATCCTCAAAAATCTCTTCCACGCCGTGGTCTATCAATTCAAGTTCAAGTTCTTCGATGTCCAATCCTTCGGGGTTAATTCGGAAATTACAAGTATGGTCAAACATAAACGAAACTGAACCTGAAGTTCCCATACTGCCATCACATTTATTAAAGTAAGAACGGATATTCGCAACTGTCCGTGTGTTGTTATCGGTGGCGGTTTCAATCAAAATAGCGATTCCATGTTGCGCATAGCCTTCAAATAAAACTTCTTTATAATCGCCCAAACTTTTGTCGCTCGCACGTTTTATGGCACGTTCCACATTTTCCTTCGGCATATTTACCGCTTTGGCGTTTTGGATAACTGCACGCAGCCTGGAGTTGGCATCCGGATCTGGACCACCTTCTTTCACTGCCATTACAATATCTTTCCCAATACGCGTAAAAGCCTTGGACATTGCGGACCAACGTTTCATTTTTCTCGCTTTTCTGAATTCAAAAGCTCTTCCCATAAATTATTATCTATAAAATATTGTTATTCCTTTTTCCTAAATAAAGAGGTTCAAATATAAAAAAATACAAATTACAAGACCCAACTTCCTATTATAGAAATTTTATAAGGTACATCTTGTAATTTGTAATTTCTAACCAATTAAATCATCAATAATTTTTGCCAATTGAAAATCCTTTTCCGTAACGCCATCGGCATCGTGGGTAGAAAGATATATTTCCAATGAATTGTAGATATTGCTCCACTCTGGATGATGCTGCATCTTTTCGGCCTCAAAGGCAATG
>JBBQQN010000159.1:0-4080 GCA_038215845.1 Flavobacteriales bacterium
TATGCAGACGGCGCCCTATATATTACTGGACAGGAAAATAGCTACCCGAACATTATGGCTCAGCAATTTGCTTTTGCTGGCGGAGGCGATTTTACACAACCTCTAATGAGCGATAATGTTGGTGGACTTCTTCTTAACGGAGAGCCACAAACCGAAAACAGATATGTATTAGCTGTAGGTCCAAATGGTCCATCTCCAGTTCGTTATGTTGGAAATTCAACTACAGAGATTACAAACAAATTAGCAGGACCCTTTAATAATATGGGAGTTCCCGGCGCCAAAAGTTTTCACTTAGGAATTGAAGGTTATGGAAATATTGCAGGTCTTGGAACTAATCCTCCTTCTGCCAATCCATATTTTGTACGATTTGCAAGTAGTGAAAACACTTCCGTAATTGCCGATGCAGTTGCGCAAAATCCAACTTTTTTCAGCCTTTGGATTGGGAATAACGATATATTGAGCTACGCTACCTCTGGCGGTTTGGGAGTTGACCAAACTGGAAATTTTGACCCTACAACTTACGGTAGTAATGATATTACAGACCCGAATGTTTTTGCTTCAGTTTACAGCCAACAAGTAGAAGCTTTAAGCGGAAATGGAGCAAAAGGGGTGTTGATAAATATTCCTGAAGTAACTTCCATTCCATATTTCACTACGGTTCCTACAAATGCCATTCCATTGGACGCTGCTACGGCCGGTCAATTGAATGCACAATTTGCAGCATATAATACTCAGATTCTCCCAGGACTTGTGGGAATAGGATTTATATCTGCTGAAGAAGCCGCATTGCGTATGATAAATTTTTCTGCCGGACAGAACTTTCCAATAATGACGGATGACGACCTAACAGATTTAACAGCGGTCCTTCAAGGAGCTCCTTTTAACTTGCCGCCATCTTTAGCCGGTTTATTGGGTCAATTGCGTCAGGTAAAAGCTGATGATCTTATAGTGTTGACAGCCTCTGCTGTTTTAGGTACCACTCCAGATCCAGGTAATCCACAGGGAGTGATTGGAGTAAGTATTCCTTTGGCGGATCAATTTGTATTGGCTGTTTCAGAACAAGCCAGAATTACAACGGCAAGTATGGCCTACAATGCAACTATACAAGCTTTGGCTAGTGCCAATGGCTTGGCATATGTTGATGCAAAAGCCGCCTTAGCACAAGTTGCCAATGGAGGTATTTCGTATGATGGTGGGGTTCTTACATCTCAATTTGTTACTGGCGGCGCTTTCTCTTTGGATGGTGTGCATCCAACACCAAGAGGATATGCCTATACCGCTAATTTAATTATCCAGGCGATAAATACCACCTATGATGCTACCATACCCAAAGTGAACATTGGGGAATATGGAACGGTGACTCTTTATGGTCCTCCTATTCAGTAATCAATAGAAGCACTTCTTAATTCTTTTGAAAACCGTCCGTTTTAAGCGGACGGTTTTTTTATCTTTAATCTCCAATCAAAAAAATTAAATAGGATGAAACTAATAATCAAATTACTTCTCACAGCATTAGCTGTTGTAATATTAGCCAAAATTTTGCCCGGCGTTTCCGTTGAAGGATACGGGTCGGCAATTATTGTCGCTATTGTAATAGCACTTCTACGGTTGCTCGTTAAGCCTATACTGGTGCTTTTAACGCTGCCCATAACCATTGTTACATTCGGGCTGTTCCTTCTCATTATTAATGCCTTTATTATTTTAATGGCTGATTATTTTGTGAGCGATTTTCAAGTGGCATCAATATGGTGGGCGATGCTTTTTAGCCTGTTGCTTTCGCTTTTTCAGGCCATTCTTTTTTCACTTTTAAAGGAAGACAAATAAATACCCGAACAACAGTTTGTAAATGTTTGTCGAGTTGTGCAAAAAGCCGTATTTTTGCGTCCCGAAATTCAGAAGACACAAAATGAACATTACAAAAAAAGACATCGACAAACTGAACGCTGTTGTAACAGTGGAAATATCAAAAGACGATTATTCCAGCAAGGTTGAAAGCGTTTTGAACAATTATAGAAAAACCGCCAATATCCCAGGTTTTAGAAAAGGACATGTGCCTATGGGAATGGTAAAAAAACAGTACGGAAAATCCATTTTGGTTGAAGAGGTGAACAAACTTCTACAGGAAGCACTTCAAAAATTTCTGACCGAGGAAAAGCTAGATGTTCTGGGCAATCCACTTCCCAGAAATGAAGGAGATATAAACTGGGATTCCGATGATTATTCCTTTGAGTTTGAATTAGGGCTTGCGCCACAATTTGAAATAGATGTAAAAGGAAAATCCGTTACACAATATAAAATTGTGGCAGACGACGAAATGCTCAACAACCAAGTAAAAACCATCCGCAAACAATACGGAAAGCTTATTTCAAAAAAAGAAGTTGAAAAGGCAGATGAAATAACGGGAACCTTTACTTCTTCAGAAAAAGATATTGAAAAGAAATCCACTTTTTCCACAGATATAATTGATGGGAAAAAACAACTGGCAATTTTAATTGGTGCCAAAGTGGGCGATACCGTTACTTTAAAAACCAAAGGTATGTTTGCCGATGAACACGACAACCAAAAATATTTGGGCGTTGAACACGAAGATTCGCACGGTTTGGATATTGAGGTTTCCTTGAAAATTGAAGAAGTAAACAAACGCGAAATGGCCGAACTTAACCAAGAGCTGTTCGATAAATTATTTGGGGAAGCGATTGTTACTTCGGAAGAAGAATTAAAAGCAAAAATTAAGGAAGACGCAGAAGGCCAGTTTGAACAACAGAGTGACCAAAAGCTTTTGAACGATGTCGTGGAGTCATTAATTGAAAACACAAAATTTGATCTTCCCAAGGAATTTCTTCAACGTTGGATAGCAATGTCCGGTGAAAAAAGACTTTCGGAAGAAGAAGCAAAAGAAGAATACGAACGCAGTGAAAAAGGACTTCGCTATCAATTGATTGAAGGGAAACTTCGTGCAGACAATAACCTACAGATTACTTTTGACGAATTGAAAGATCATTCCAAAAAAATGATAAAGGCACAAATGGCTCAGTTCGGGCAAATGGATCCATCTGAAGAAGAGCTGGATTCAATCTCCGCACGTATCCTTTCAAACCAAGAAGAAGTGAAACGTTTGAGCGAACAATTGAACACAGATAAATTGCTGGATTTCTTTAAGGAAAACGCAAAATTGAAGACCAAGGAGGTGACTTATGAGAAATTCATTAAGGACGCCTACGCATAATTCAGCGGATAAATAGTTATCTTTAGGCGTTGAATTATTTGATTTAACGCCTTTTTGATTTAAAACTTTTCCTGTTCAGGAAAGTAAATTTTATAAACGAACAAACAGTTATGAACTACAATAACGAATTTAGAGATTTTGCTATAAAAGACCAAGGGATAAGTAATATGTACTATGATAAAATAATAAGCAGTATGTATCCAACAAACCTTACGCCAAATATTATTGAAGAACGCCAGATGAATGCCGTGGCAATGGACGTTTTTTCACGTTTGATGATGGACCGGATTATTTTTCTGGGCACAGGCATCAATGATCAAGTTGCCAATATTGTGCAAGCACAATTGCTGTTTTTGGCAAGCACGGATGCTTCCCGTGATATTCAAATTTATATTAATTCCCCGGGCGGAAGCGTTTACGCGGGCCTAGGAATTTATGACACCATGCAATTTATTAAGCCCGATGTTGCCACAATCTGTACAGGAATGGCGGCTTCCATGGCAGCAGTGCTTTTATGTGCTGGCCAAAAGGGCAAGCGAAGTGGTTTAACCCATTCGCGTGTGATGATTCACCAACCTTTGGGCGGAGCGCAAGGGCAAGCGAGCGATATTGAAATCTCTGCCCGCGAAATTATCACCTTAAAGGAAGAGCTTTATAAAATTATTGCTAAGCACAGTGGTCAGTCCTATGAAAAGGTCTATGATGACAGTGATCGCGATTATTGGATGAAAGCAGATAGAGCCTTGGAATACGGTATGATCGATGAGATTTTAACCGGTAACAAACAATAGACTTTGGAGAAAAAGAATAATATGTCGAAAGAAGATTTAGAATGTTCCTTTTGCGGCCGCAAA
>JBBQQN010000160.1:0-4032 GCA_038215845.1 Flavobacteriales bacterium
TGAATAAAAGATGGAAGAACTATAATAAGTATTTTAACTATGAAAAAACTGATGTATAGTTCTTTTAGGATTATCAGTTACATTTGTATAACTATATCAGGATTTATTCTTTAACATGTATAGTTATTTTAGGACGGGTCAGCTTCATGGTTCACCCGTATATACTCCATAGATAAACCATAGATAAGCCACGGATACTCCATGGATGGTTCAATAAAACCTAAGAAAATAGAAAACCGTTTCCTCTCCCACTAAAATAAGAACTGAAAAATCTTTTGGGCCTTTGGTAAAAATTAATCCCCCTCAATCTTAATTTGATACCTATCCAAAAGGCCAATAACTTCCGGAAGCGAAAATTTTGCTCCTTTTATTCGATTGTTTTCAGGGTCTATGGAATAGTTGGCGGCATTTCTAAAATCGGCCATTTCCAGATTGGTATTTTGGAAGCTAGCATCTTGTAAATTACAGGCAGTTAATTTGGTATTTTTCATATCAGCTTCAGAGAAATCTACGCTTTGCAATTGTGACCCAAGAAAGGAACTTCTGTTCAATTTCATTTTATAAAAAATGGAATGATTCAACTGGCAATTCTCAAAAGCAGCGGCAAAGCTAAATTCATTACAAGCGTCAAACTGCAGCCCAAGCATTTTACAGTTTTTAAATTGCACATCTTGAAAGGAAGTGTTTTTTAGCTTGGCATTGCTGAAATTGCAATCAATAAATTCACATTCCAAAAATCCAATTTCAAAAAGGCTTGTATTTGAAAAATTACACCCGATAAAAGTGCAATATTCATATTCCCCGACTTTCAGTGGTATCTGGGAAAAATCAACTTTTGTATATGTTTGTTCGTCAATATAATTTAATTCCATTTGAGTATACTTTAGCTAAACTGACAGTGCTTTTTTAAAACGTTCCACCTGCCTTCTATGCCGTAGAATGTGAACAATGGCGTGTTCCATTAATTGTTCAATATCATACTCTTGTTGCCAGCTGGTGTGCATTTTTTTATCACTTTCAAATACTTCCAAGTCATCATCAAAAATTTGGGAAAAGGTTTCCTCCGTATAGGTAAGTACGGCATCCAGATCCTCGCAATAGGCCTGGGCAGTCTGCCTATTTATTCGCGGTAGCCTTTGGGCCGTTGGGTCCTTTAAATTTCGAATATAAACACAATAGGAATAGCCCGATGCCACTACGTGGGCAAGTATGGTCTGTATGGATTTGCAGTCGGGATTGTCGGTTAATGGAGCTACTATCTTTACCAATTGCTCATTTTGAATAGTTCCAATTACAGTTTGAAGTTCGCGCACTGCCTTTTTGTACTCTTCCAGCAGCGCGTTGACGGCGTTTTGTTTTTTCATCTTTAGAATTGGCTGTTTGATAATGACAAAGTAATTTTTTAAAAGCAGATTGAAAAGAAAATAGTGATATAAAAAAACCTCCATAGGAGGCTTAACTTTTATTTATAAAATATTCTTTTAAAGCGCTTCAGCTCCTGCTGTTGCCACTTTATGGTCATTTTCAACCACGCTGCCGCTTACGCCAATTGCACCGATAATTTCGCCTTTTTTATTTTTCAAAGGCACGCCTCCCGGAAAAGAAATAAGGCCCCCGTTGGAATGTTCAATATTGTACAAAGATTCCCCCGGCTGTGAAAGTTTGCCAATTTCGCCGGTGGGCATATCAAAAAATCTCGCAGTCTTTGCTTTTTTAAGCGCAATATCTGCCGAACCCAACCACGCACCATCCATTCGCACAAAAGCTACTTGGTTAGCCCCGCCGTCTACGACACAAATATTCATTTTTGCATCTATATCAATTGCTTTTTTCTTGGCGGCAGCAATTATTTTTTCCGCTTGTTCCAATGTGATATTCATTTTGTTTACTGTTTATTGTTATTTATTATTTCTTAAAGCTTAAAGCCTATAGCTTGCAGCCTATTTAGCCGAAAGGATTTCAATCTTTTGGATTTTTGGATCTTCGGAAAGAAGGCGTTCCGCATTTGCCATTAAGGCTTTGGCTATTTCACCGTTAAGGTGCGCCCCACGCCCTTCTTCATTTTCAAAAGTGTCGAAAATTCCAAAGGTATTGCTGTCTATTTTAAAACTGTACCATGTTAGGGTTTTGTTCTCCAGCCGGGCAAGGTCCACGGCTCCTTTAATGAATTGTTCCACTTCGTCTTCTTTCCCTGCTTTGGCCTTTAATGTGGCCAATAATCCTAATTTTTTCATAGCTTATTTATTTTTTTGGTTCTTATTTCCTAAAGATAAAAAGCAGGATATTAAATTTCGTGAAGGTTGTGTTAAGGTTGGTGAAGGGTGAGTTGTGAGTTGTGGGTTTTTGGTTGATGGTTGATGGTTGATGTTGATGGTTGATTGAAGTTATTCCCTGTATTCTTTCCTCACTTCCGGGTCTTGTGCTAAGCAGACATTGGAATTGCTTCCACTGTTTTTCGCTTCAATCCATTTGCTCATATATTTTGAACTTTGTAACGTATGGTGTTGGAGAATTTGCCCAATAAAGTTTTGTTGGCGATGAATTTCCAAATTCGAAATAAGCGCTTTAATATGTCTTTTAAATTCTTCGGAAAAAAGAAATTTTGAAAAGCGTTTCTCAATAATGCTGAAGCCGTTTTGTTGGGCCTCATTCCACAGTTTTTCCTCAGAATACAATTGCACCGAAGCATTTATAAAATCGTCCGTAGAAGCTGCAACAACTCCCGCAAACGGAAGTTCGCCGTACATCCCCTCTGCTCCTATTTTTGTACTTACTGATGGGGTTCCAAACAGCATGGCATCCAGTAATTTTCCTTTTAGGCCTGCACCGAAGCGCAAAAATGCCAATTGGACCCTGGCTTGCTTCATTACCATTTGCGCATCAGGAGCCCAACCTTTTAAAAGAAAGCCTTCCCGTTCATTATGTAGCTGGTGTATTTTTTGGGGCGCATAGGCTCCGTAAATATGAAGTTCGGCCTGTGGCAGTTTTTTTCTGATGCTCGGCCAAATTTCCTTTAACTGAAAAACAGCATCCACATTGGGCGTATGCAAGAAATTCCCGAGGGTTATAAAATTGTTTCGTTCTTTGAAGGTGGGAAGTTTCCTCTGCTCTTCCCCGGAAATATTTTCTACCAAAAAGGGAAGGTAATAAATCAGGGCCGAAGGAATTCTGAAAACATTTTGAAGCAGATCCATTTCGTATTCTGAAATGATAAGGGAAAGATCGCAACGCAAAATACTGGCTAGTTCGCGTTTTGCAGTATCGTTAAAAAGGTTTGCTTCGGAAACAGGAATACCTTTTTTTATAGCCTCTTCCCTAGCCTTTCGCACGAAATGCAGATCTTGTGTATCCAGAAGTTTAAGTGCATTCGGACAATGTTCGGCAACGCGCCAGCCAAATTGTTCCTCAGTTATAAAACGGTCAAAAAATACAAGGGCGGGATTTAATTTTTTAATAAATACATCAAAACCCGGATCGTTCAACAAAATGTTCTTTATTGAAATTCCTTTGGCTTCAAGATTCTCGGCTTTGGGAGAAACAGTTGCAGTACTGGCGAAGATTATTTTATAATTTTCTTCCAAAAACAGATCGAGCAATTGCATCATTCGGCTTCCGGCAGCCGTAGTAGTGGGTTCGGGGAAAGTTAGGCCGATGACAAGTAGTGTTTTCAAAAAAAACTTTTTATCAAAGATAAGTATTTGGGAAGCGCCCCAAATTTTCTTTTATAATTCAGTTGAAGAAATGGAGGCGGTTTTAATAGTAGATTTTTCGCCCTCTACTGAAGTCCAAGCCAAATAAACAGTTGCTCTAACTACTTCAAGTTGCGGAAATCCGCTAGTCCGTGCTGCAGTGGTTTTTGAAACGGTAACCGGAAAACCTTTAGTCCCATCGGCCGAAACACGCATTACTTGGATTAGGGTTTCTTTGCCAATATTTTCCATCCAACTTACAACAGCATTTTCTTCAGAAATCATAGCTATATCTACCCTTCCCAGAGTTTCATATATATTTATTTGAATGGGTTTCCCAAAG
>JBBQQN010000161.1:0-3854 GCA_038215845.1 Flavobacteriales bacterium
ACTGGTACCTGGTTCAAAAAGTGTGATTTCTTTATTGTTGAATTATTTTCCTTCGGAATCACAAAACGAAGAAAGCTATAAAATTTCAAAATACGCATACGGCACAGATTATCATTTTGTAATAAAAGATAAACTGAAGCAGCTTCTCCATTTTATTAATGAAGAAATAGGTGATGTCCACGGTCGCGCTTTTGTGGATTCCGCCCCCGTTCTGGACAAAGCTTGGGCCGCAAAAAGCGGTTTGGGCTGGATGGGAAAAAACAGCAATCTTTTAACAAAACAGCTCGGTTCGTTTTATTTTATAGCAGAACTGATTGTCGATCTGGATTTGGAATATGATTCCCCCGTTACCGATCATTGCGGAAGCTGTACTGCCTGTATAGATGCTTGTCCCACACAAGCCATTACCGAGCCGTATGTGGTGGATGGCAGCAAGTGTATTTCATATTTTACCATTGAATTGAAAAATGAAATTCCTGTTTCTGAAAAAGGAAAGTTTGAGGATTGGATGTTCGGATGCGATATTTGTCAGGATGTCTGCCCTTGGAACCGTTTCAGTAAACCGCATAATGAACCGCTTTTCAATCCCAATCCAGAAATGCTTTCCATGACCAAAAAAGATTGGGAAGAAATAACAGAGGATGTTTTTCAGAAAATTTTTAAAAACAGTGCTGTAAAGCGTCCCAAATTTTCCGGGCTTCAGCGCAATATAGATTTCCTAAAAGAAAGTTCTGAATAATCTCTGCCAGAACCGAGAACTTAATTATACAATACCGTCCGCGGTTTTCCTAACTGAAAATTCTGAAATCCAAAATCTTCCGTTTCAAATGAATTGGTTTTAAAAACATCGTAGCCTTGGCCAGGGATTTGGGGAAAAAATGAAAGTGATAGTTGAAAGGAACTAAATACCAAATAATCATTTCGGATGATGAAACCTATCCCGAAAGATGAGTATAGTTTGCTCTTGCCAATATTATGGCTTTCATCGCCAAGCATTGCTCCCGTATAGTTTATATATGGATTCATTCGAAATCCCAAGACTTCCCAAGGAGAATAGAACTGTGTTTGAAGGGATAATACATATTTTTGGGTGCCCACCAAATTGCTTGTGAAACCCGGAATTCCGCTTCCATCCGATCTTCTGTCATCTTTACCGTAAGAGCCGGTGAACCTGTTGCTTTGGTTAATGGTGAGTCTGTCGCCCAAAGAATTTAGCCTGTTAATGCCAACAATAAACTGTGGCTTAACAAACTGACGCATTCTCCATTTGTCGTCAAGGGAAATTAAATTTGTAAAATAATTGGCCTGAACCGAATAGGTGGTCTGTTCCGTTTTTGAATTTTTGAAGAAACTGCCCACTTCAAAATTGGTGCTCAAATAGCCCCAACTAAAATAATTTCCATGTGAGGCGCGTACTCCCAGATAGAAACGGCCCTGTTGATTTTTTCTTTGCAATCCCCCGGTCAGGGCATAAACGGTCCCCACAGGAACATCTTCAGTAATTCCGTCTTTAAAAATATAGCTGTCTTCTATAAATTGTCTGGAGGCAACGCCAATGCTGGCCAAATAAAAAGTTTCGTTTGAAAAAAAATTGATACTGTCATATTCAAAACTGGGCCGTTCTTTATAATCTGCATGAAAAAATCTTACACTGCTTATTAAGTTTGTGCTACGTTGCTCTTCAGTATTACCTTTAAACAGTTTTATTGAATGCCCTCCCCAATAATCTTGGGTCATGTATTTGAAGTTCTGGTCAACGTATTCCAAAGCCCGAATTTGAAGCGTTTCGGTTCGGTATTGTTCATCCAAATAAATTCCCCCTGCCCATCTTGAAAAGGGCGAATAAAATTCTCTTTCAAAATCGATACTTTTTATGTAAAACCCATCAAGATTAATGCTGTAGCGCAACGAGGAGCTAATAAACGTATTTTTGAAATTCGGGATTTTATATTCGGCATCGTAGGCATTTTTTCCATCACTCAATCTGTTGGCATAACTAAAAACGAATTGATGGCCCAAACCTATAAAGTTGCGTTCCTTAAGGGTAACTTTGTTTTTTGAACCAGAAAATGAGCCTTTGGGAATAAGGCTCCATGAATCCAGTGCAACAATGGTAACGTCTACCGAATCTGAACCTTTTTCTATAGATTCTGCCATAATAGTAACTTCGCGAATATAATTTTGAGCGCGCAGCAACCGTTCAGATTCATTCAACAATAAAGTATCAAGAGGCGTATTTTCCTTGAGCAGCAAAAAATTGCGGATTGCAAAATTTTTCGATTTTATGTGAATTTGATTTCCCGTTTTCTCAAGCCAGCTATTGGCACGTTGGGTTTTATCTGTAAATGAAAAACCAAAAGGATCCTTGGTTTCAATTATTATATTTCTGATTATTTTGCCTTCCAAGGCTTTATAATTGCGCTTCTTCTCTTTTTTATTTGCTACGGGTTTGTGTTTTTTTGTCGTAGATCTGAAAACCAACTTATGGAGCATTTTGGTGAAATTACTTTTTTTTGAGTAACGCTCTATTTTTTTGTAAACATCTGAAGTATCCTTTGGGGAATTATTGTTTTGAGCTTGAAGCGAAAGGCAAAAGCATATCGTAAAAAATATATAGAATAAAGTTTTAAGCCTCATTTTTCCTAAGCACCCGCAAAGAATTGTGTGAAACCAAAATTATTCAAAAAATCGTGGTTTCTATATTGATATTCAATCTAATTTTGGTCAATTTTAACTATCATGCTATTATTCGTTTTCTCTTTCCATTTCTGCTAAAACCCTTACCTTTGGGTATTCTTTTCTTTTTTTAAAAGTTAGAGATTCTTAATAAACCCCCTATTAAAATGAGCAAACAAAGCAAACGTCGTGAAGCCCTACTGTATCACGCCAAACCGAGACCTGGGAAAATTCAGGTTGTCCCCACAAAAAGTTATTCTACTCAGCGCGATCTTTCCTTGGCCTATTCTCCCGGAGTTGCGGAGCCTTGCTTGGAGATTGAAAAGAATATAGAAAACGTCTATAAATATACCAACAAAGGAAATTTAGTAGCCGTTATTTCAAACGGAACCGCAGTTTTGGGATTGGGCAATATTGGTCCCGAAGCTTCAAAACCCGTGATGGAAGGCAAGGGATTGCTTTTTAAAATATTTGCCGATATTGATGTTTTTGATATAGAAATCGGAACGGAAGATATTGATGCTTTTGTTGAAACGGTAAAAAACATTGCACCCACTTTTGGGGGAATAAACCTCGAGGACATTAAAGCCCCCGAAGCCTTTGAAATTGAAAGAAGGCTAAAAGAAGAGCTCAATATTCCAGTCATGCACGATGATCAGCATGGAACTGCTATAATTTCGGCAGCAGCCTTGCTCAATGCGTTGGAAATTTCAGGAAAAAGGATGGAGGATGCTTCAATTGTAATTAATGGTGCCGGAGCGGCCGCCACTTCCTGTACACGCCTTTACAAAGCTTTCGGCGCAAAACCGGAAAACATTGTTATGGTGGATAGCAAAGGGGTTATAAGAAAAACCCGGGATAATTTAACTGCTGAAAAGGCTGAATTCGCTACCGACAGAAAAATTGACACGTTGGAAGATGCCATGAAAGATGCCGATGTATTTGTGGGCCTTTCCATCGCAGATATTGTTACGCCAAAAATGTTGATAAGCATGGCGCCAAACCCCATTGTTTTTGCAATGGCAAACCCCAACCCTGAAATAGAATACGATCTTGCCGTAAAAACCCGAAAGGATATTATTATGGCTACAGGCCGAAGCGATCATCCTAACCAAGTGAATAATGTTTTAGGGTTTCCCTTTATTTTCCGTGGTGCACTTGATGTGCGAGCAACAAAA
>JBBQQN010000162.1:0-3765 GCA_038215845.1 Flavobacteriales bacterium
AAATTTAAAAACTTGGTAATGCAGGCCCCCGTGGCCATCATGTTTTTAAAAGGTAAAAATTATAAAGTAGAACTGGCCAACGATCTTTTCTTGCAGTTGGTTGAAAAAGGGAAAAACTTTGTGGGTAAGCCCATTTTTGAAGCCTTGCCCGAACTTAAAGAACACGGTCTCAAAAAACTTCTTTACAACTCACTAAAAAGCGGGGAACCTTACTACGGTAACGAAATGGAAGTGAAGATGGGCAGGGAAAAGAAAGCCGAACCGGGATTTTATAATTTTGTGTGCCAACCCATGCGCGATCAAGACAATATTATTACCGGGATCATGGTAATAGTAAATGAAGTAACCGAGCAAGTACTTGCCCGAAAAATGGTAGAGGAAAGTGCGCACAGGTATAATGAAATGATACATTCTTCGCCTTCCCTTATCGCTATTTTTGTAGGAGAAGATTTAGTGATATCCACGGCCAACGATGCCATTTTGGAAGCGTGGGGCAAAGATAAAAGTGCCATCGGCAAGCCCTTAATGGATGCTATACCGGAACTGGAAGGGCAGGGTTTTGATAAGCATTTGCTGGACGTTCTAAAAACTGGCAAAGCCTATCATGCCCACGAAATGCCCATGAACCTTATTCGCAACGGTAAGATGGAAATGCCTTATTTCGATTTTGTTTACCAAGCCCAACGGGATTTGGATGGAAAAATTGAGGGTGTTGCCGTTATCTCGACCGAAGTTACTATCCAAGCCGAACTGCATAAAAAACTAAAACTAAGCGAAGCTCGGTTCCATCAAATGACCGACTTGGTGCCAGATATGATAATCAATGCAACCGTGGATGGGGAACTATTTTATTTCAACAACGTCTGGACCGATTTTTCGGGATTGACCATGAAAAAAATAAAAAAAGAGGGTTGGGGGAGATTGATGCACCCAGAGGAGTTACCCACAGTCGAACACAACTGGATGAATGCAGTGAAAACCGGGAATGATTTTGAGATGGAATTTAGACTTCTTGACAGAAATGGGGATTTTAAATGGCATATTAGCCGCGCCAATCCCGTTAAAGATGAAACCGGAAAAATCATTATGTGGGTAGGTGCCAGTACCGAAATACAGAAATTAAAGGATGAGGAAAAACGTAAGGAAGATTTCCTTAAAATGGTAAGCCACGAGCTCAAGACACCCATTACCTCAATTAAAGGATATACCCAATTGTTGTTGAGCATGCTGAAAAGTATGGCGCAGGATAACATAGGCACCGTTCCATTGATCCCGAGCTTGGAGCGGATAGACAGCCAAGTATCTCGGCTTACCCGTCTCATTTCAGAAATGCTGGATCTTTCACGTATGGAGGAGAGCAAACTGGAATTGCAACAGGAAACTTTCAGCATAAACGAATTCGTGGAAAACTGTGTTAATGACATCAAATATACCAACGACGAATACAAAATTAAGATAACCCATGAGGATACATTTAGTGTGAATGGCGACAAGGACAGGATTAATCAAGTCTTGATCAACTTCATTACCAATGCCATCAAATATTCTCCAATTGATAAAAACATTCTCGTTCGTATTTACAAAGTAGATGAAGAAAATGGTGCGGTAAGCATAAAGGATAAAGGAATCGGGATCGACAAAAAGGACCATGAGCACCTATTTAAAAAGTTCTATCGTGTCAGCGGAAAAGACGAAACAAATTTTTCCGGTTTTGGAATCGGCCTCTTTTTGGCCAAAGAAATTATAGAGCGTCACAATGGATACGTTGACGTAAAGAGCAAAAAAGGAAAAGGATCCGAATTTATTTTTACCCTTCCCATTATTGCCGAAAATAATCATAAAAATAAGGAATGAAACGAATACTAATTGTAGATGATGACCGCATGATAGGTGAAATGTTGAAATATATGTTTAATTTTAGAGGCTTTGAGGTATGGGTAACCGCGAATGCTGGCGAAGCTTACCACACCATCCTTCAACAAAAAATAGAATTGATAATTTTGGACAAGTTCCTGGCGGGGCTGGATGGCATAGCGCTTTGCACTACCTTAACAACAAACAAGAACACGGCGCACGTCCCGGTAATTATGATGTCTGCACACCCTGAGATCAAAATGGAATGTTTGCGCGCTGGTGCATCTGCATTTATATCAAAGCCATTTGAAATGAATACGTTGTTTGAAAATATTGAAAAGGTTTTGGGCAAATAAATTTAAAATATCAAATAAGAATAGTAACCAATCTTAACCAAGATGAACAAGATACTAATAGTAGAGGATGATCACAATTTAGGAATTATGATCGAGGAAATGCTTGGGTTTAGCGGCTACAACGTTATGCTATCAAGAAAACCCCTTAACACTAATGAAGATATCATTAAACATGACATAAAACTTGTGTTGCTGGACAAACTTATATACGGTGTGGACGGCACAGACGTTTGTGCTAAAATTAGAAAAACAAAAGCAGTCTCCAAAACTCCTGTTTTAATGATGTCTGCGCTCAACTCAGCAAAGGAACAGTGCATGAAAGCCGGAGCTAGTGATTTTATCTCCAAACCCTTTGACATGGCTGATTTGATAGCAAAGATTGAACAGCTTTTGCCAAAAATAGAAGTTACTCGATAGTGTGATTGTCAAAGTAACATAGATGCATCCTTGGGTATTGCACCAATCCTAATTATTTCTTCAAAAAACTTCAAATAAAATTGCTATTCATTTAATTTTTTTACTTTTGCCCAAGACAAATTAAGAGGAAAGATTTGACTGATTGCAACCTCAATAAAAAATGCTAAAGGCAGTGAAAACTTCCTCGTCGGCATTCGTCAAATCTTCTGAAAAATATAAATTTTAAAACCATTTTATGGCCTATTTATTTACTTCGGAAAGCGTTTCCGAAGGACACCCAGATAAAGTTGCGGATCAAATTAGCGATGCGCTTTTAGATAATTTTTTAGCTTTCGATCCAGAATCGAAGGTTGCCTGCGAAACTTTGGTTACCACTGGCCAAGTAGTTTTGGCTGGAGAAGTGAAAAGTAATACTTACTTAGACGTACAGCATATTGCCCGCGAAGTGATCAATAAAATTGGTTACACAAAAGGTGCTTACAAATTCAGCGGTGATTCTTGTGGCGTTATTTCGTTAATTCACGAACAATCACAAGATATTAACCAAGGTGTTGACCGTGAAAATAAAGAGGAACAAGGCGCCGGTGACCAAGGAATGATGTTCGGTTACGCCACAAATGAAACCGAAAACTATATGCCGTTGGCCTTGGACATTTCGCATAAAATTTTGATTGAATTGGCAGCACTTCGCCGTGAAGAATCTGAAATTAAATACTTGCGCCCAGACGCTAAAAGCCAGGTAACTATTGAATATAGCGATGACAATATTCCACAGAAAATTGTTGCAATTGTTGTTTCCACACAGCACGATGATTTTGATGAAGATGAAAAAATGCTTTCAAAAATCAAAAAAGATATAACGGAAATTTTGATTCCGAGAGTGAAGAAATTACTTCCAGAATACGTTCAGAAATTATTCAACGATGATATTGTTTATCACATAAACCCAACCGGTAAATTTGTAATTGGGGGTCCTCATGGCGATACTGGTTTAACAGGAAGAAAAATAATTGTAGATACTTACGGCGGAAAAGGTGCCCACGGTGGTGGTGCTTTCAGTGGAAAAGATCCGAGTAAAGTTGACAGAAGTGCTGCGTATGCTTCACGACATATTGCGAAAAACCTAGTTGCAGCAGGT
>JBBQQN010000163.1:0-3382 GCA_038215845.1 Flavobacteriales bacterium
TTTTTTATGGGATTATTTGACAAATTCAAGACACAAAGAGAAATTGTAAAAGAAGAAATAGTAGAAGTGCCGTGGCACGTTTTGGGTAAAATGGACCAATTGGATGAAATAGTGGAGGAATCCAAAACTAAACCAGTAGCTATTTTTAAACATTCAACCCGTTGTGGAGTTAGCCGAGGGGTTTTGAAATCATTGGAGAGAAACTACAATCTTACTAATGACCAATTGAAACTTTACTATCTCGACCTTTTGCAAAACCGGGATATTTCAAACGAGATAGCCTCACGTTTTAAAGTTCCGCACGAAAGCCCGCAAATGATCGTTATTAAAAATGGAGTAGTGGTTCACCAAGATTCCCATCACACTATTGAAGCTGCACATTTGGAGAAGTTTGTCTAATATTTTTCTTAAATTAGCTAAAACTGATTTTATGGGAACTACGGAATTAAAAAATAATCTTATAGAAATGATGAGCAAAATTGAGGATCAACACTTGCTCCAAACCTTATACGATTTTCTGAAAGGCCATGAAATAAGTAAAACTTCGCAATTGTGGGATAAACTTTCCGATATTGAAAAAGAACAAGTTCTTTTAGCTTATAAAGAATCTGAAAACGAGAAGGAGCTAATTCCTTATAAGCAAATTTTCAAATAATTTTGATGGAAATTTTTTTCACCAAAAGAGCATTCAAGAACTATAACTCCATTAAAGAATATATTTCCAATAAATTTGGAGATATAGTGGCAGAAAGTTTTGAAGGTAAGGTGATTGATTTTTTGTAAATTTTAAAAAACTTTCCCGAATTGGGAAGCTTGGAGGTTAAAGAAAAAGAAATAAAAGGATTTCAGTTCAGCAAATAAACACGTATATTTTACCGCATTAAAAAAAATAAAATAATCATTTTAACTTTTTTCGATGTTCGACAACATTCTGATAAAAAAAGATTGTAAGTTTTTAAAAGGAGGAATTATCCCGCAATATTTCCTTAAACCTTTCCTTAATATCATAACCAGCATCCAAAACCATCTGTTCATTATTGGGGAAGGGAATAAATCCATTGCGGATAATTCTTCTGTCTTCCACAGTTAGGGCTCGTTCATCGCCGCGGTAGGTGGCAAAAACATTTTCAAAAACAAATTCAGAGGAAAGGGGAAAACTGTTTATTTGTTGCCTTCGCTTTAAATCCCTGTAAATCACATCACCTCCCACAAACACACTTTTTTGTTGAGTAGTAATATTGATCGTTGCAGAAACATTTATATATTTTTCTATTTTAATGGGATTTCCAAGGCTGTCGCGAACAATATTCCCCGCGCGGTCGCGTCTATAATTATAACCGTCAAGGATGCGTTGCGAGCGATTGTACTGTCTATCAGAAATACGTTCCGGTGAAATTTGAATGGTTTGAAAATTTAAATCGATTCCCAAATCGTAATTGATCCCCTTTTCCCGGCGAGCGTGATATTCGGTCCAAAAATCGTCCAGCCCATAAGTGTTGAAATCGAGCAGATCCTGTTCCAACCGGAAGGGGATAAACTGCCCTGTACGGTTGTTTAGCGTAACAAAAACAAAATCGGTTCCCTGTAAATGCGCATCTTCCTTTAACCTTTGCACATCTTTATAATTGGGTTGTACTTCATCCAATTCACATAAAACATTGTAAGCGCTGCGATAGTCCTGTTTGCTATTTCGCTGCATATAAACCAGTGCTTCTTGGTATAGTGATTTTATGTACGCATCCTTGGCATTAAAAATATCATTGGTATAATCTGAAAAAATGAAGTTTGCCTTTCGCCCCATTTCATTGCTGTAGAGTGGAAGCAAAGGGCGGATCAAATTTTGGCGTGCTTCAAGATCCAAATAAGTATAGTAAATCTCTTTTGCTCCAACAGGACTGTTTTCTTTTTTAAGAAAAGCAATTTGGCGCATGTCTTCATCTTTCGCTTTTAAATAGGCTTCTTCCAAAAGACGGATATGCGCATCGTATTCTTTGGCGCCTTTATCTTTTTGAAGTTTTTTTACCGCAAGATCAATTGCTTCATCATAATTTCCCTGTGCTACAAATTTTTGGGTGCGCTTTACGCTGTTGCAGGAAATACTTAAAAGCGCAGTAAATAATAGGATGTAAAAAGCCTTCATAAAAATTCGATTGTTTATGAAGGCTAAATTACAATAGTAGTGCCAATTTAACTTTTATTGGCGGGTAAAAGTTTTGTGCGGCATTCGCCGAAGCCAATACGAACACTTTCATTTTTGCAATACCCTTTTAAAATTACGGTATCATTGTCATTAATGAACTTTCTTTCGGTACCGTCAGAAAGTTTTATGGGTTTTTCACCGCGCCATGTAAGCTCCAGCATGGAACCGTAACTGTCTGGGGTTGGGCCGGAAATTGTTCCGCTTCCCATCATATCGCCACTGTTTACGTTACAGCCGTTTATGGTATGGTGGGCGAGTTGTTGTGACATATTCCAATACATATATTTAAAATTGGAAGTAGAAACTTTATTTTCTTCGCCATTATCGGGACAAATATAAATTTCAAGATTGATGTCGTAACTTTTCTTTCCTTTATATTGAAGATAGGGTAGTTGTTCCATTTCAGGTTTTGGGCCTTCAACTTTAAAAGGTTGCAAAGCATCCAAGGTTACAATCCACGGGGAAATCGACGAAGCAAAATTCTTCGCCAAAAATGGTCCCAGTGGTACATATTCCCACTTTTGGATATCGCGCGCGCTCCAATCGTTGAAAAGCACCAATCCAAATATGTATTCTTCTGCTTCATTTACGGGAATAGGTTCGCCCAAAACATTGGCATCTGTGGTTATAAACGCCATTTCCAATTCAAAATCCACCAATTTTGAAGGGCCAAAAACAGGTTGATCAGCACCCTCTGGCATGGTTTGTCCCCAAGGTCTACGGGCATTGATGCCACTTGGAATAATAGAGGAGCTCCTTCCGTGATAACCCACGGGAATATGAAGCCAATTGGGCATCAAGGCATTTTCCTTTCCTCGGAACATAGTGCCCACGTTGGTAGCATGTTCCTTGCTGGAGTAAAAGTCGGTATAATCTCCAACCTGCACGGGCAGCTGCATTTCCACTTCGTCCATTGTGAAAAGTATATGTTGGCGATGGTCTTTGTTATCGCGTAGTTTTGGATTTTCCTTGTCGAATATATCTGCAATTCGGTTTCTGACCAACCGCCACGTCTTTCTTCCGTCGCTAATAAAATCGTTCAAAGTATCCTGTAAAAAAATATCATCCGTAAGCTCAATCCCGTCAAAATAGCCCAATTGGTGCAGTGCTCCAAGGTCAATGGCGTAATCGCCTATCCGGGTTCCAATGGTAATAATATCGTCTCTCGTTAAAAATACGCCG
>JBBQQN010000164.1:0-3372 GCA_038215845.1 Flavobacteriales bacterium
AAACCGTCCGCTGAATTCCTGTAAAATACTATTGTTCCAAAGCATCAATTTCCAGAACTTGTTTATGCTGTTCCAATCGTAATGATGGTATTCGGTTATTTCATCAAAACGTTTATCAATATCCATATCAAAAGGTGTTTCCACAAAATGGGGATGCAGGGCAAGGCTCTTTAACTTGTCCGTATAAGTCTTGTAAAAATCAGCAATGCTTGGATTTTCCGTAAGCGATATCACCATTTCCTGCCCCGAACTTTGGGAGAGTACAACCGCCTTTCTTTTGACGTTAAATTCTATTTCAATACTGTCCATTCCGTTGTTAATGGGAATGCCGTGTGTGCTAAACCCATTGGGCGAAACATAGAGCGTTATGTACCACCAATGGTTCTTTCGGGGAGTGGATGCAAGCCTTGTTTTTCCAATTATTTGAAGAATTATATGAAGCGTTATCCGTGTATCGTTCCATATATCAAAAGGCAGTTCTGGAAGTTTTTCAGTTTTCATGATCTATAAACTTATTTAAAAACCAATACTAACAAATATAACAAAACTATCAGTTAGTCCGTTAGCTGCCAATTAACCAATACAGTTACTATCTTTACGGCTGAATAAAAAAAACCAATGCCCAACAACATTAAAGATCCCTTTCAATTTTATAATAATGCCGCTGCCGTTCCCGTCCAGCATTGGAACGAAGTGGTTCCTGCCACACATACTTATCTTTCGCTGTCTTATCTAAAGGCTTTGGAAGAAAGCTTGCAAGGTACCTTAAAACCCGTTTACGTTTTGGTTTACGATTCGGACAACCAACCGCTTTTGGCGGGCGTATTTCAAATAGCCACTTTTACCTATAAAAAGGTCGCACAGCGAAATCTGTTTATAAAGTTGTTTCAGGATTGCCGGAATGAAGACGATAGTTTTTCAATCAAGGGTTTGGTCTGCGGCAATATTTTTGCCACGGGCGAAAACGGATTTTCATACAGCCCGCGGATTTCAAAACGTGCCGCGGTGGAACTGATGGCATCGGCGGCGCAACACATTAAAAATGATTCCCGGTGGGAAGATTTTTTTAAGGTAATCCTCTTTAAGGAATTTTGGCCTTCTTCCCTTCCCCAAACTACAGATTTGGATGATTTTAAATACTTTCCTTTTCAAGCCGATGTGAATATGGTTTTGAAGATGCACCCGTCATGGAAAACCTTTGACGACTACTTGCAAAGTATGAAAGCAAAGTACCGCACCAAAGCCAACAGCGCCTATAAAAAATCGGATAAGCTTTCCATCCGCTCCCTTTCTTCCGAAGAAATAGAGCAACATCAACACAGCATTCAAAAACTGTTTAGCAATGTGCTGCAGAAATCGGACTATTGTTATGGCGAAAACTATCCGGCCTCCTTTGCCGCGCTCAAGAAAAGTTTGGGAGATTTGTTTATTTGCAAAGGCGTGTTTTTGGAAGATAAAATGATAGCCTTTAGTACCGCTGTTGTCAACGACGATAATTTGGAAGCCAATTATGTGGGCATCGACTATCAATACAATACCGAGTTTGCGGTTTACGAACGCTTACTTTATGATTATGTGGAACAGGCTATTTCCCTACAAGTTTCTGAGCTGCACTTGGGCCGTACCAGCGAACTCATCAAAAGTGCCTTGGGCGCCTTGCCCGTAACAATGACCTTATTTGCACGCCACACTTCCAAAATAAAAAATGTACTGCTTAGGCCGGTTTTGGAAAATATTACACCCAGTGAGTTTGAGTTGCGGAGACCGTTTAATGCGAAATTTCAGTAGCGGAAATGTTTATAGTACTAACACGGGCGGGACGCTCGTATTTTCATTTTTGTTCTAGGCAGCAGGCGAGAGGACACGGGCGGGACGCCCGTACAAGCGAGGGGTTGTCAATATTTTTTATTAAATCTCTTTTTCTACATCTTGAAGTAGTTCCAAGTATTCTGTTAAATATTCGTGAGCATTTTTTTTTATAATCTTACCAGAAGAATTCATTACATTAATTATACTTATCACATTCGTTTCAATTGTTTTTTCAGATTCAGATTTTGAAGGTACATTTATGTATATTTGATTGATAATAAGTGTGTGTGCAAAACCGTTTCGTATAGCTGATAACTTTCTAATTTTATCAATCGTGCTATTCTCAACTCCAATGTTTACGAGTATTTTTATTTTAGATCCGATTGTCAGGATAGAACTATTTAAAACTACAGATATAAATATCTCTTTATTATCAGGCTTAAAATAGTCAAGTATAATCTTATTTATGCTTTCTTCAACTCTAATAAAGCGCTCTATCACCCAACCTTGTACTTCAGCTTTGTTAAAATCCTGTAATCGTCTTTTAGCAAGCGTAGAGAAATTTACTTTTTTTTCGCTCATTTTGTTTAATTATTGCCAACGACCCGGCTATGCGTAGTGCGGGATTGGAAAAGCGGAGTTTTCAAATTTACACGTAGCCAAGAGTTTATATTTTGTTTTTAATTTATTCATTTTAAATACCAAATTAAAGTATTGGCGGACTTCATTAAATGCACTGACTTTTCGTGTAGCAGTAACCCCGCATTACGTATAACCCTTGTTAGCAACTGGTTTTATTTCTTTCCATAAAGACTTTCGTCAAAATCTCCAAAATGAAGTTCTTTCAGTCGGTCAGTTTCGGGGTCTAAAAAGGCAAATATTTTCTTTTTCCTATAAACAAGAACATTTGCGTCAATATTATAATCAAATCTTGAGTAACAAATATCATCAACCAATTCTATATCAGGTTGTCCGAAAATTTTCAAAAAGTCCTTGCGGTTTGTTTTTTTGTCTTGAAGAAAACGGGTAGAAAGTTTTACTTGCTTTATTATCCCTTTTTTAATTTCAAACGAAGCACCTGAAGCTAAATGAATCCAGCCTTTGTTATTTTTAAGAAGCTCAATTCTGTCTTTAAATCTTAACTGGTCAGAGCCATTTTTGTTAACGTGAATATCTGTTATGTCAAAATAATCAATGTCATCGATTGAAGATTCAAGTCCAACGTTTCCAATCTTTAAAGTATTTGCTTCAAATTGTCGGTCTAGGAATAGTTCTCTTTTCCAGTCTTCGTCCATTTAGATTTCTGTTTTTACTTGTTGCTAACATGCTTATATAAAACATTCTAATATTGTATATACCACATATATCAGCCAGTTTATTTGTTTCGAAATTTATCAAAAATCAACGCTACCAATTACGGAAAACCGTAACCGGAGCTAATTAATAGGGGAGAATTTCAAATATAGGTTTTTATTTTAACAAAAAAACACCCTAAGCCGTCCGATAAGTTTCAAAGTATTTTTACTCTCAAAGGTTAGCAAAGCAGGGAGGCGGTTGAGGCAA
>JBBQQN010000165.1:0-3328 GCA_038215845.1 Flavobacteriales bacterium
TTATCCCGTTCATCAATGGAGTTGCTGAGCATGGTCAGTACCACCTCGCCCTTTTGTGATACCTCCAGCTTTTCGTATTCCTCCAAAAATTCCCAGCCGTTCATGCCGGGCATATTTATATCTAAAAAAATAAGTGTAGGCCGTGGGTGAACGCCATCCAATTCACTTTTTAAAAAATTTAAAGCCTCCTGTCCACTATAAGAGACATGGATACTATCGGTTATGCCCAGCTTGCGGATTTTGCGTTCGTGATAAAAATTATCGCTTTCGGAGTCGTCTATTAAAAGGACGTTTTTAAGTTTTCGCTTCATTTCCATTTTTTATTTTTTTAAAGTAAAATGTAGGGTACTGCCTTTCCCAAATTCAGAGGTTACCCAAATATTTCCGTGATGTAATTCTACAATTTTTTTACAAAATGCCAAACCTATTCCTTGTCCATCGTAATCTTTAGTGCTGTGCAAACGGCTAAACATATCAAATATTTTACTGAAATCCTTATCAGGAATTCCGATGCCATTATCCTTTATATGAAAGTTATAATACCCGTCTGTCTCGTCAAACGAGATTTCTATATGGGGGGAAACATCTTTTTTGGTGAATTTAATTGCGTTGGAAATAAGGTTTTGGAAAAGTTGCTTAATTTCCAACTTATGACCTGTAATGGTAGGCAGCAATTGTGATTCAATAACAATATTACGGTCTTCAATTACGGCAGAAAAATCTTCTTTTATTTTTTGGATGGTTTCGTTTAAATTAATCTTTTCTTGTTCGCCGCTTGTGCCCAAACGCGAAAAACTCAAGAGGCCGCTTATCAAATTTCGCATCCTTTCCACGGCACTGTTTATAAAGTCCAAATACATAGTGGCTTCCCCCTCCAAACGCTCGGGATAATCTTCCTGAAAGATTTCTAAATAATTGGAAACCGTACGAAGTGGCTCCTGTAAATCGTGCGAAGCTACATAAGCAAAGTGATCCAGCTGTTGGTTTTTGACCTGTAAGGAAAC
The DNA here is from genome assembly GCA_038215845.1 of Flavobacteriales bacterium. Taxonomy (GTDB): domain Bacteria; phylum Bacteroidota; class Bacteroidia; order Flavobacteriales; family Flavobacteriaceae; genus Aequorivita. The sequence goes on from JBBQQN010000165.1 coordinate 1,005, forward strand.
ATTCAATTTTTCGGTTTCTTCCATGGCTCTGTTTTTAGCCTGCATTTCTATTTCCTTTTGGGCATTGGAAGTATTAAGCTCAACCAAGGTTTGCTTGAGGTTGGTATTGGTTTGCTCAAGGCGGCCCTTCGTTTCCAAAAGTTCTTCCAAAAGTGGACGTACTTTTTTAATTAGGTTGTAAAGGCTCAGAAAAATAATGATCCCCGCCACACCAATGGCAATCAGTATTATTACTTTCCACCTTTCATAGCTAGCTCCCCTTTCTTCCAAAAGTTTGTTTTCCTCAGAAACCATTTTCTCTAGTTTGGCCTGTATCCTACTTACCTTGTCCACTTCCGCTTTTCCTTCAAATATTATCTGACTATCCGCTATCTTAGCCGTATTTATAGAGTTTTCAAAATTTGTAAAATTATCCCCCACAATTGAATCTACCTCCATTAGACAGGTTAGCTGGCTTTGATTGTCTTTTACTAAATCCTCCAGGACAATCAATAAAGAATCATATTCCTCCCGGGAATCCGAATAGGCATGTTTATATTTTATCTGTTGGGTGTATAGAAAATTTAATTTGCGGCTTTTCATTTCCGAAATGGAAGAGGAAAGGCTGCGGATGGTGCTCTTTACCTCCCAAGTATGGGCTACCATTTCCGCAGAGGAAGCGTTTTTAATAAAGGAAAAGGTTATTAAAAAAATAACCAATAGCAAGGACGAAATCAGTAAAATAAAGTTGGTGAGACCAATCTTGCGGATTCTTTTCATATAAAAGTTAATAAAAAACTAAATTAATGGTTTAATTTTAATTTCAATTCCGTTAATACGCCAATAATGATTTTAATATTTTTAACGAATTTATTAAAACAAATCTAACCTAATTATGGAATTTCCAGACAACCTCAACTTTCTTTTGGTAGAAGATTTAGTATCAGACTCTTTCCTACTACAGCGCCAATTAAAAAAAATAAGCGCTAACCCTGAAATTCGTTTTGTGGATAGCGAAATCAGTTTGATAAATGCCCTCAAAACATATATTCCCGATATGGTTGTAACAGATTTTAACCTTGTGGGAATGGATGCTTTTGATGTTATCCGGATTATAAAAGAGTACAACAGCAAAATCCCTGTTGTAGTAATATCTGGTCACTTAAAAAACGAAGCAGATTCGCAACGCTTATTAGATGCGGGATCTTCTGGATTTTTGCTAAAGGAACCGATAAACACCCTTAATCAACGGATCATGCCAGTTCTTAAAAAAGTTATGGAAGAGCGACACGAGCAGATGGAAACCTTGGGCAAGGAACGTAAAAAATATGCCAGCCAAAAATCGCAGAGCGATTTCTTAAGGGAACACAACTTTAATACCAATATTAGTGATTTGGATCAATTAGTTCCACAAAAAGGATTTTGGAAGGATGTACGTGATTTTTTCGGTGTTACCAGAAAAAGCTCGTAAGGTTTAAAATATAGTTTTATATATCTAGTTAAAAAAAGCCCCCTTCATTAATCCTAGAAGGATTTAGGGGGCAAAATGAGCGACCCCAAGCCGCTCAAATAATTTTTAATTTGCAAAATCTGAATGAACATTCATTAAGCAAAAAATATAAGTATATTATTGAAAGACCTATTCCTCCTCTAAATTTTTACCCCGTTTGGTTTCTAGGTTTACATATTTTTCAGTGGCGTCTTGATCTGTTTGATCCTTTTTAGGACTTTTCAGTTTACCTTCTTTTTGCTTTCTATATTCCCTTTCCTGTTTTTCGTTTTGCCGTTTGGCATCTTCGTCCCTTTGTTGGGGGCTATCGGTTTTGTCTTTCATGATTATTTTATAATTATACTGTTGTGCAATGATAGCTTTAGGTTAGGGAATATTGACTTAGCTACCCTATTCTTGCTCTTCTTCTTAATCTTCATCTTGATATTTTCCCTGTCCAGACTGCCAATTATCTCTTTTAACTGGATTCTGGTTTTTTTGATTTTCAGTATAGTCCTTTTCCGGATATACATTTTGGGCCAATTGTGTTTCTTTTGATTTCATAACAAATTTTTTATAGTTCTTTTTTTTATAAATTTAAAGAGGAACGGCTTAGCCTGTCTACACTATAACAAATGTTTGGGAGGTTTTCGTACAATTTTAACGCTTTGCCGTTTAAATTGCCAATGTTTTGTGCAGTATGATAGTTATTTTAAAGAATTGAGCTACAAATAATACATAATGCGTTAATCAACAATTATTTAGTGGACTATTTTTGCTATAAACTTTAAAAAAGGAGGAAATGTATGATGTGAAAAAAAGAAAAAAAGAACCCACGAAAAAATTTATCGTGGGC
>JBBQQN010000166.1:0-3291 GCA_038215845.1 Flavobacteriales bacterium
TATCACTTCCGGTAAGGGTAAAATTCACTTCTTCATTTACCGATAATACTTCCAGGGCTTGTGAGCCCACATCGCTAGTTAGAGTTAGTGAAATAGCTGGACCAGTTACAAGTATTGGGTCTTCATTTTTACTGCAAGAGCCTATAAATAAAAAGGCAAGTAAAAGTGTTAAAAGGGATAAGTTTTTCATAATTAACTGTTAATAATATAAGTTTGCTAATATAACCTATTTAAGAAATAGGGTGCAATTTTAGTATGTTAAATCCATAAATTTCAAAAAACCTCTTAAAATTTCACTAAAAAAAACTTAATATTGCTTTTCAATTTTTAATTAAAAATAAATTTATTTATGAAAAAATTATTCCCCCTGTTGTTTGTTATGGTTTCTTTCTGTGCCATTTCACAAAATGAATTACCCAAAATTGATCTTACTACCATCGATGGAAAAACCATCAATTCACAAGCTTTATCCAATGACAATAAAGTTATTGTAATCTCCCTATGGGCTACATGGTGCGTTCCGTGCTTGAAGGAATTGGACGCAATAAGTGAAGTGTATCAAGACTGGCAGGAGGAGACAAATGTTGAACTATATGCAGTTTCTGTAGACGACAGCCGCACCGTAAAAAGGGTAAAACCTTTATCCAATGGAAAAGGTTGGGACTATACCGTTTTGCTGGATACAAACAATGATTTTCAACGTGCCCTGGGAGCGGCTACCGTGCCTCTGACCCTGCTTGTAAAAAACAACGAGATTGTTTTTAGGCATTCCGGTTATAGCCCGGGCGCCGAAATGGAGCTCTACGAAAAAATCAAGGAATACTCCAACTAAACTCTATACACCAACCAAACTTTTAAGATGAAAAAACTTATCTTGGGTGCCTTTTTATTTATTGGCACTATCTGCTTTTCGCAAGACAACGGCTATTTCTTTGGTGGCCTTGAATCAAATTCGCAATGGTTGCTGGATGATGAAGACTTCGGCTTCATTGCCCCGGACGACCAATTCAGATCCAACAATTACTTTCAACTAAATTATAATTACGGAAAATTTACCGCCGGGATACAATATGAATCCTATCTTCCTTCAGCACTTTTGGGCTATTCGCCTAAGTGGGACGGCCAAAATGGCGTAGGAACCTATTATCTTAATTTCAAAAATGAAACTTTGGATGTAACAGGGGGTTATTTTTATGAGCAATTTGGAAGCGGTTTAGTGTTACGTTCATGGGAAGATCGGCAATTGGGGATTAATAATGCCCTTAAGGGTTTAAGGGTGAAATTTAGCCCCACAAAAGATCTGGACTTAACTGGTGTTTATGGGCAACAAAGGGATGGTTTTGATGTTTCGAAAGGAGTTATCCAAGGAGTTGATGCCAATCTAGACGTAACCAGTCTGCTAAAAGTGGAGGCTGTTGATATTACTTTGGGCGCAAGCTATGTAGGCCGTTACCAATCAAATGATTCCAATGACTCCATTCCCGCTAATGTTAATGTATATGGAGGAAGGCTTGATTTTGTGGTACAAAATTTTTATGGCGGAATAGAAGCTGACACCAAAGATCCGGATGTGGTTGTAAATGAAGGTATTATTGTTTCACCACAACTATTTGACGGGACTGCGTTCTTAGTGAATCTAGGCTATGCCCAAAAAGGCCTTGGAATTAATACAACTTTTAGAAGATTGGAAAACTTTACCTTTTATGCTGACCGATATGCAGAAGGAAACCAATACAATGAACAGGTAGTAAATTACCTTCCGGCACTTACAAAACAACACGACTATCTCCTTTCTAATATATATGTTTATAATGCACAGCCACGATTGTTGTTGAACGGCACTACAGAAACTCGAGCCGGTGAAGTAGGCACGCAGGTAGATGTCTACTATTCGTTTGATAAGGAATCTACCTTGGGAAAATACGGCACAAAACTGGCAGGAAATTTTTCATACTGGGCAGGACTGGATGCCGAATTCAATTTAGAGGAACAAACTTATGATGCCAAATTTATTGGCGAAGGGGACCGTTATTTCAGAGACCTTAACCTTGAAATAAAAAACCGTTGGTCCTCAAAATGGAGCACTGTTGCAACTTATCAGGATGTTATTATAGATAAAGGTGTATCTGAAGGTGGCCCGCTAGGGAAACAGGGTGATATTAGAGCACAAATAGCGGTGGTGGAAGCCACCCGTCGTTTGGAAAATGGCAAGGCCGTACGTTTGGAACTACAACACTTATGGACTCCCGATGACCGTAAAAACTGGGCCGGTGCGGTTTTAGAATATAACTTCTCATCAGCCTTGACTGTATATGCTGCGGATTCTTGGAATTATGGTGGCGAGGGCGAACTTCACTATTACAGTTTTGGAGGAAGTTATTCCAAAGGGCGTACACGTTTTGCAATGAATTATGGAAGACAGCGTGGCGGTTTAATTTGTGTAGGTGGCGTTTGTAGATATGTCCCCGAAAACACAGGGGTAAGTGCAAATTTAGTTGTTACTTTCTAAATAGTCATTACATAAAAAGAAGCCCCGCGAAACTTCTGTTTCGCGGGGCTTCTTTTATTAGCTAAAATATTATTTTACTACAATTTTTGCGGTTTGGGATACTCCTTTTCCATTACTGAATTGAAGGATATATACTTGAGAACTTAGGTCCGACATATTGATAGTTTGACGACCCACTTCCAAATTTGCTTGTTTTACAAGTTTTCCTTGTAAATTATACATATCCATTTGTAGTGCTTCGTTTGCATTTATCACCAATTCACGGGTAACAATTGTAGATTGTATAGTGAAATCCAATTTGCTTACATCATTAACTCCCAAAGCTGGGTTATAGCGATATATAAAAGTTAGTGGAGTTCCTATTTCTGTAGTTCCGGTTGATTCATATTGACGGAAAGTAAAAACATATTCCAATACATCTGTACCATTTCCTGGATCATAGTTGTAAAAGTGGTTACCATCCAAACTTACTTCTCCGGGTGCAAGGGTTACCAATACAGGAGGTTCGGGCACAAACTGTCCTACAGTAATTCCTGGATAACATTCCCCATAACACAATTCAAATAAGCTACCATCGGTATTGGTCATACTCATTACTTCAATTCTTGTATAGATGGTTTCCGAACCAGTATTAGTTACAAAAAATTCAAGGGACTCAAAGGTGCCAAATTCTTCCACATCACCATCAATTATAGGATTTCCGGCTCTATCGGTTACAGCATATTGAGCATTGGCAATAAAACCAGCCAACACCATGCTTAAAAAAAGTAATTTCTTTTTCA
>JBBQQN010000167.1:0-3143 GCA_038215845.1 Flavobacteriales bacterium
GCTTCGTACATTTTTAGGGAATATCGATTTCAAGTATGGCGATTACCTTTTAATTCCTAGGGGAGTTATCTATAAAATGGATTTTGATACTGATGACAATCGTCTTTTTATTGTAGAATCCAGAAGGCCAATATACACCCCCAAAAGATATAGAAACTGGTTTGGCCAGTTGCTGGAACATTCGCCCTATTGTGAGCGTGATATTCGGAAGCCACAGGAACTGGAAACAAATAATGAAAAAGGGGAATTTCTTATAAAAGTAAAAAAAGGTGATGATATTTTTGAAATGGTATATGCCACCCATCCATTTGATGTGGTAGGCTATGATGGTTACAATTTTCCGTATGCCTTTTCAATCCACGATTTTGAACCTATAACAGGAAGAATCCATCAACCGCCCCCTGTGCACCAAACTTTTGAAACAGATGCCTTTGTAGTATGCAGTTTTGTGCCGCGATTATACGATTATCACCCTCTAAGTATTCCAGCGCCTTATAATCACAGTAATATAGATAGTGATGAGGTATTGTATTATGTGGACGGGGATTTTATGAGTAGAAATGATGTGGGTCCGGGACACATATCGTTACATCCAGCAGGGATTCCGCACGGACCGCACCCTGGAGCAACAGAAAGAAGTATTGGTAAAACCAAAACAGATGAATTGGCGGTAATGGTTGATACTTTTAAACCTTTACAGGTTACTGAAGATGCTATGAAAATTGGCGATGGTACTTATTATCAGAGTTGGTTGGAGTAAATATAAATGATAAGTATGCAGTGGCAGTTGGTAGTATAAAATGTTATAAAAATGACGGTAAAACAAAAAATAATAGAGCAGGTAAATTTAATAGAAGATGAATCTATTTTGAAACAAATTTATAATTTGATTACCGCTGAAAAGGAGTTCGAAAAAATATATAAATTTTCTCCGTCAGAATTATTGCAGGTTAAGGAAGGAATTGAGGATGCGGATAATGGCAGGCATTATTCACATAAAGAGTCTGAAAAATTGGTTGCGAAATGGTTACAAGAGAAATCCGATGGACTATAAGGGCAACTCAAGATAAATTGTCTATTTATGAATATTGGACAAATACAAATAAATCAACTCTGTACGCCGAGAAATTGGAAAACCTATTTAATGAAACAGTAAAAATTATAGCAATCTATCCCTTGACTGGTATTAAAACTGAAATTGAAGATGTTAGGATTCAAATTGTAAAAGATTTTAAAATTATTTATAGAATAAAAGAAGGTGTATTGGAAGTTCTTACTATTTGGGATACAAGACAAAACCCTGAAAACTTAAAGTTTTAAAGAATTAATATCATGAGCAGAGAAGTAAAATCCGTTGATTACGGACTAGAAAAAATATTTGAAGGCGCAGAAGATTTTCTGCCATTATTGGGAACCGATTATGTAGAATTTTATGTGGGCAACGCAAAACAGTCCGCCCATTTTTACAAAACCGCCTTTGGTTTTCAATCATACGCCTATAAAGGTTTGGAAACAGGTTCCAGAGATTCGGTCAGCTATGTGCTGAAACAGGACAAAATTAGGTTAGTGCTTACAACTCCTTTAACAAGCACTTCGCCAATAAACGACCATATTGTAAAACATGGGGATGGCGTAAAAGTTATTGCCCTTTGGGTAGAAGACGCTACCAGCGCCTTTGAGGAAACAACCAAACGTGGAGCAAAACCTTATATGGAACCTACCACCGAAAAAGATGAACACGGCGAAGTTGTTCGCAGTGGAATCTACACCTATGGTGAGACCGTACACATATTTGTGGAGCGTAAAAATTACAAGGGAAAATTCCTTCCCGGCTTCAGGGAATGGAAGTCAGATTACAATCCCGAGCCTACCGGTTTAAAGTACATTGACCATATGGTTGGCAATGTAGGCTGGGGCCAAATGAACAAATGGGTTAAGTGGTACGAAGATGTTATGGGCTTCGTCAATTTTCTTTCTTTTGACGATAAACAGATCCATACCGAGTATTCTGCTTTAATGAGTAAGGTGATGAGCAATGGCAACGGAAGGATAAAATTCCCAATAAACGAACCTGCCAAAGGAATAAAGAAATCACAAATTGAAGAATATTTGGATTTTTATGAAGATTCCGGAGTACAGCATCTTGCCGTGGCCACGGATGATATTATTGGAACGGTAAGGCAACTAAAGGCCCGAGGCATTGAGTTTTTACCACCACCGCCACAAGCTTATTACGATGATATTCCACGCCGTTTGGGCGACCATATGAAAATGATGAAGGAAGACATCAATGAGCTCAAAAATCTTTCAATCATGATCGATGCGGATGAGGATGGATATTTGCTGCAAATTTTCACCAAACCTTTAGAAGATAGACCCACTCTGTTTTTTGAAATTATTCAGCGTATGGGAGCCAAAGGTTTCGGCGCAGGAAACTTCAAGGCGCTTTTTGAATCCATAGAAAGGGAACAGGAACAAAGAGGAACTTTATAAATTGAAGTAACAAATAGAAAACTCCATCGTTTTAAATGATGGGGTTTTCTTTTTGGAACAATAGTTGTAATTTCAGAACCTTAAAAACCACTATGCACAAGTCTATTAAAAAGCTATTTCTTCTTTTATTTCTCTTTAATATAGTTTTTCTTTCAGCCCAAGAGCGGGCATACGGTGACGGCGAATTTTTTAAATTCAGGGTGCACTATGGTTTTGTAACGGCGGGTTATGCCACCCTTCAAGTTAAAAATGCAACGGTTCAGGGAAAACCGGTCTACCACGTAAGGGGATACGGGGAAACCGTTGGCCTGTCAAAATTTTTCTTTAAGGTAGAGGACGATTATCAATCCTATATTGACAAGGAAAAAAACATTCCCTATAAATTTATCCGAAAAATTGACGAAGGCGGCTATACCAAAGACATAGAGATTGACTTTAATCATTCAACAAACAGAGCCACGGTCAACGATAAAAAGCACGATGAAACTTCGGTGTTTTCCTTTCCCAGCGAAACGCAGGATATGATATCCGCATTTTATTACCTTCGCAATAAACTGGACACAAAAAACATAAAGGAAGGGCAGACTATTGAGATGAATATGTTTTTTGATAAAGAAAATTACAAATTCAAACTAAAATTTCTTGGAAAA
>JBBQQN010000168.1:0-3015 GCA_038215845.1 Flavobacteriales bacterium
AGTTTAGTAGATCGTCCCCAAGCAACCTTTCAAACTGCTGATGGCGGTTATATGATTGGCGGATTTTCCTTCTCTGGAATTTCGGGCGATAAAACTGAAATCAATCAAGGCAGTTCAGACAATTGGGTTGTAAAACTGGACAACAGTGGAAATGTGCAATGGAATAAAACCTTTGGTGGCAACGATAGCGATGTTTTACGCGATATGATACAGACCACAGATGGCGGGTACTTAATTGGCGGGTATTCGAAATCGAATATTTCAGGCGATAAAACTGAAAATTCCCAAGGCGATTACGATTACTGGATTTTAAAACTGGACGGAGGTGGAAATCTTATGTGGCAAAATACCATTGGCGGTAGCGGGATTGATTATCCACGTGATGTAAAACAATTGGCAGATGGCACCTATTTAATTGCGGGTTGGTCCAATTCAAATGTTTCGGGCGACAAAACAGAAGTTTCAAATGGAGGCTATGATTATTGGTTGGTAAAACTCAATGCTTCGGGAGAAATTATTTCACAAAATAGTATTGGAGGTGCAGGCGATGAAAGTGGAACCTACATCGTTCCAACAGGAGATGGCGGGTTTTTGATGGGCTGCGCTTCAGACTCTAATATTTCCGGAGATAAAAGCGAAAATAATGAAGGTCTGGATGACTATTGGATCTTTAAAGTAACCTCAGCAATTTTGGGGGTATCACAAAACAATTTTGGACCTGCGCTAAGCGCCTACCCAAACCCAACTAGTGGTAGGTTTTCTATAAATTTGGGAGAAAGATTTTCTGAAACTACAGTTACCATTACTGATATTTTGGGGAAGGTAGTCTCCATCAATACATACAAAAATTCGCAAATTTTGAATATGGAACTGAATGCCGCCTCAGGAATTTATTTGGTAACATTAAAAACAGCCGAAGGAAAACATGCCACACTTAAAATAAGCAAGCAATAGTTTTAGCCAACAACCAATGTAGGCGATAGCCCCAGTAAATTTGCTGGGGCTTTTTGTTTTATTTAAAAAAATTGAACGATTTAAAATTATTTTAAATCGCAAAATAATAGCCCGTTACGGACCATCTTATATAAAATTGTCCTTAAAATAAACAACTATACTATTTTTCATTAAATTAGCAACCTTCAAAAATAACCAAGCATTGAAACAGGCGGCAGCCATATTTCTTTTATTAATCTTCACTTTCAGTCTCGGAGGCTCGTATGTTATTTTAAAATTTCAGCAACACCAACTCCACAGAGAAATTATCCAACAAATAAAATTGGGCATTCCGGAAAGTAACCTTACCTCTATTGTAATTACTCCAGAAACCCAAAATCAAATAATTTGGAAAAATCGCGAAGAATTCCTTTATAAGGGAATAATGTACGATGTGGTTCATGTGGAAACCAAAGGCCAAAACATTGAATACCATTGTATTTCAGATACCCAGGAAACAAAGCTTATAGCCAAATACAGCAAACAAATTCAAAAAAACCGGAAGAATAAAAACAACCGGACCAATCCCCTCAAAATCTTTAAATTCAACCAAAGAATCAATTTTCTCCCCCAAAAGGAAGAGTTGGCTTTTTCACAAAAAGAGTGTTCGCCCAATTTTAATTACTGCATTAATTACACTACTCTTTCACTCGAAATCTCAAGTCCCCCACCCAAACAGTTTTTATAATTTGTAGTAAAGACATCTGTCTTTAAAATTTTGATGGTGCCTATTAGGTTCCATCAGCTATTATTCAATTATAAAATCTTTAAAATGATAAAACTATATCTCTCCCTAATAGGGTTACTTATTAGTGTGTCTATGTTTGGCCAAAATCAACTTTCGGGCAAAATATACGACGCCACAAACAACACCCCACTTTCAGGGGCAAAAATTGAAATAAATGGGAATGAAATTTCCACTACGGATGCGAGCGGAAATTTTACCGTTCCCTGTACCCCAAATCAAACCCTTGCAATAACTTTTATTGGTTATGAAACTTATATTGCGAAAGTAAAAAACTGTTCCGAAACTTTGAATTTTGCAATGCGCACCTCCGTAAATGCTTTGGATGAAGTGCAACTTTCCGGAACCTTGGACAACAATAAAAAAGTACTGGAAAAACCACTTTCCATTATTCAATTACAAGAAAAAGAACTTAAACGCGGCACAGGTCTATACCTTGACGACGCAATAAATGCCAACGTTCCGGGTGTTACCATGAACCGAAGGGCAGTATCTTCCGGGCAGCAATTCAATATTCGTGGTTATGGAAGTGGGGTTGGTTTCCGAGGTGCCACCAACAATTTTGACGGCCAAGGTTACAAAGTTTATTACAATAACATCCCGCTTACCGACGCTGAAGGCATTACGATGCTTGACGATATTGATTTTGGTTCGGTAGGAAATGTAGATGTTATAAAAGGCCCAGCAGGATCATTATATGGTTTTGCAATCGCGGGCGTGGTAAATCTTACCACTATTCGTCCAGAAAACGGCCAAACTTCCCTGAGTGAAAAAGTTACAGTGGGCAGCTACGGCTTGGCACGTTTTACCACCCAATTGCAAATGGGTATGGAGAAATCTTCTGTTTTATTGAATTATGGACATCAAATTTCAGATGGATATTTGGACCATAACGCTTCCACAAAAGACTTTTTAAATGCTGTTTTAGATTTTCACCCAAGTGAAAAACAGACCGTAAGCACTTATTTTGGTTTCAGTAATAGTTATGACCAACGTGGAGGAGAACTTACTATTGAGCAATACGAAACCGAAGATTACAGCGGAAACGCACGATATATTAAAAACAACGCGCATAGTGAAGTGATAAGTTTCCGTGCAGGTTTAAGTCATAAATATGATTTCACCAAATGGCTTTCAAACACCACTACCGTTTATGGTTCTGGTTTAAACACCAATGCAAGTTCTGCTGGTGGATGGACAGATAAAGACCCCATCAACTACGGAACACGTGTAACTTTTGACCTTAATTTTGATTTAAGTGAAGACTTCAGCCTTTC
>JBBQQN010000169.1:0-2926 GCA_038215845.1 Flavobacteriales bacterium
GCCATTTTCATCAATGGCGTAGTAACGTGTTTTAATTTGATTGTTTCGAAGAATAATCCGACGTGCCTTGGAGGTCTTTCCGTTTATTACTCCCAATTTTTCTTCCATAGCTTCATTTTCTACCGGTTCGTTGGGTAAAAATTTTGCTATTCTTGTAATGTAAACGTCCTTCATTCCTTTAATGCAATTGATGAGTAATATGCTTTGTCCCGTTTGATTTTACTATACATCGGGAGATATGTGATCAAAAATACAATAAATACTATTGGGGCAATTATCCATATTGCAAATAACAAATAATATTTAAAAAAAACGAGCCATTTTTTTCTTTCTTCGCCTTCTTTTTTTATAAGATGATTGGCCCATTTTGTAAAAACCATGTTGCCGCGAACATCGGTTGCAATTAGCGAAGGATCAATCCTTACGGCGCCAATGTCCAACAGGCTTTTTTGAAGATTTGAATATTCATTTTCAAAAAGTGCATTTTTTATGGGAAAACCAAATCTGGAGGCTGCTGCAATATCTGGATCCGAAACACCTGGTTTTGGGAAAATGCCGAGCAGTCTGGTTTTTTTTCCGCCCATCAACCAATGAACAATTGTAATTACACTTATATGATTTATGTTTCTATCCACTAAGGCAATGTTCCCGATCAGTTTTGCATTGTTGGAAAGCAATAATTTTTTCATTTTTTCCTGTGCCATTATCCACATATTCCGGCTTGCGGAAACGGTTACTACGGGAGTATTGGCTAATATTTTTTTTGCTTCGGGAGATTTTAAAAATGAATTGATGGGAATGGAAGGCGTTAAAAACCAAACGGTATAGCCCAGAATTACCAAGTCGTATTTCTTTTGAAGAATTTCTGCGGGAACTCTATCCAAAGGCGCAGGAATTTGAAGGAAAGATTCCGGAAAGGCGTTGTAAAACTCCTTTTCATTCCACGGAAATGGAAACTCATTCTTTGGCTTTATTTCATAATAGGAAACATTCACATTTTCATCTGAAATTGTCGAGGCTATATTTTCTAAAATCTCGGTAAGTTGCCCAGTCTGTGAATAATATATAATGAGTACTTCCTTCATATTTTAATCATTTGTTTCCCAAAAATCGAAATAATTGAACCATTGCAAGGGATATTTTTTCAGTATCCATTCCACGCTTTCGGTATATTTTTTTAGCAACCCCTGGGCATCCCTATTATTTACTTCTGCTGTTCGTGCATAAAGGTGGTAGTGCTTGTTTGTTTCTTTCATCACGTAAACAAACAAAACCGGAACCTTCAATCGGCTTGCCAATAAAAATGGGCCTGCTGGAAAATTCGCTTCTTTTCCCAAAAGTGATTCTGATAATACTTTAGAGCCTTTCATATAACGGTCGCCCGTAAAACATACCAATTCGCCATTTGTAAGGGCATTATTTATTTCAAATATGTGTGAAAGATCTTCCTGCACCAAAATAAACTTTATAGTGGAATGCATGGTTACTTTTTCCATGTATTCCTTTATTTTCCGGTGTTCGGCATCGGTGGTTACCAAACTGATTTGGGAACGGGTGTCGATTTCCTCAAAGAAAAATTCTGCAATTTCAAAATTGCCAACGTGTGCGCTGATTAAAATACCGCCCTGCTTTTGTTCGAGCAGATCGGTAATTTTCTCAACTCCGTCAAATTCATAGGTAAACTGTTTTTTTAAACCTGAAGCAATTGCAGCCTTGTCTATTATGGTTTTCCCGAAGATATAATAGCTTTTATAAATATTTGAAATACTTTTGGCTTTTGAATAATTCAGCCTTTTGTGCAGGTAATAATAAATGGAAAGAGTGCTTTTACGGGCAAATAAAAAATAATAAAAAGCAACAAAATAGAGCAAGCCATACGCCGCGCCCACCCCTAAATTTTTTATAAAAAATATAAAGATTTTATACCCTAAGACGGTTCCTTTACTCTTGCCTTCCCATTCACCAGCCATAAGGTTTTATATAGACTTTCAGCTTATTTTGGTTTCAATGAGGTCGTAAAAATCCTGAAGTGTGACCACATTAAGAAAATCCTCGCCTGTCAATTTCACGCCAAAATTGGCTTCAATAGCAACTACCAAATCCACAAAATCCAAACTATCCAACTCCAAAGTTTCCTTTAGGTTCGCTTTAGGCTCAATGTCTTCGGTTTCTACCTCAAACTCATCTACAAGAAAGTAGTTTATCTTTTCAACTATAACTGCTTTATTCATTTTAATGTGCGAACTTTTTTATTATTAATGCGGAATTGGTTCCCCCAAATCCAAAAGAATTGGACAAAAATACATCAAATTTTTTATTTAACGTTTTGTTAACAAGGTTTAATTTCGATGCGGCCTCATCGGGGGTTTCCAAGTTTATATTGGGTGCTATGAAGGAATGTTCCATCATTAGCATACTATAAATTACCTCACTGGCGCCCGCCATCCAGCATTCATGTCCAGTCATGGATTTTGTTGAACTTACATACGGTTTGCTTTCTCCAAAAACATCGGTTATGGCCCGCGCTTCATTGGCATCTCCCACTGGGGTCGAAGTTGCATGTGCATTTACATAATCTACATCTTCAGCTTTTATTTTTGCCTGGTCGAGTGCCATTTTCATGGCTCGAGAAGGACCTTCCACATTTGGGGTTGAAATATGATCGCCGTTGGACGAAAACCCGTATCCTATTATTTCACCTAAAATAGGCGCACCCCTTTTTACAGCACTTTCATAACTTTCGATTATTAGCGTGGCAGCACCGCCGCTGGGCACCAATCCATCACGATCTTTATCAAAAGGACGGCAGGCTTTCGTAGGTTCGGTTTGGGTTGAAAAAACTCCAAGCCCGTCAAAACTCCCCATGGCAAGTGCATTAATTTCCTGTGCCCCGCCAGAGATAATACAATCCTGCAACCCACTTTTA
>JBBQQN010000170.1:0-2905 GCA_038215845.1 Flavobacteriales bacterium
GATAAAAATATACACAAATACTACTAATTGAATTTCTAAATGTTAAAAAGTCACCTATTCGGTGCGCAGTAAAATAGACCGGTTGAAAACCCATTATTTACAGTCTATTTAACAGCTAAGTTCTATTCCCTCCGGCTCCACAATTAAGCGTGCTTGTGCACGTCGATTAATACCTAAAAATCTGCCTAGCTTTTATGCTTGAGCAGATTTTTTTGGTTTAAGACAACTGCCTTGTAAAGACGGAAACCGTTTATTAACATTAAAATCCGTAAAATCATTTTATCAAGCTTTAACGTTCCCTTATAAAAATCACTTTACACTAAATGGTATCTTCCGTAAAAAACTATATGCGCTTTCCAGTGTTCCTTGTCATTGCTGTTGTCAGTTTATTATTTACGAGTTGTGCGGCCATAAAGCAAAAAGATATTTCCTACATAGAAAAATCGAAAACGGATATTATTGAAATTCCAAAACTGAATGTTTTCGCCCCAAGAAAAATTTCGGAAGAAAAACTGCCGGTACTTATCTTCGTCCACGGTGGCAATTGGAATAGTGGCAGCAAAGACCAATACGGGTTTTTTGGAAGAAACTTTGCGAAAAAAGAAGTTATAACGGTAATTCCAGATTATACACTAAGCCCAATAGTGAGCTATGACGAAATGGTTCAACAAGTGGCTGAGGCAATACGCTGGACCCAAAAGCACATTTCAGAATACAATGGCGACCCAAACCGAATTTATTTAACGGGACATTCCGCAGGCGGCCATTTATTAGCCCTTGCTATAATGAACCCTAAATACAACCTAGATCCCAAAAGTATTTCGGGCATTATATTTAATGATGCGGCGGGGTTGGATATGTACAATTATCTGCAAAAAATTCCGCCTACTAAAGAGAACGATTATTTGAATACCTGGACCGATGATCCAGAAGTTTGGAAACAAGCCTCGCCCATTTATTTCATTGATGAAAATACCCCGCCCATAATGGTTTATATAGGCAGTAAAACCTACCCATCGATCAAAGAGGCAAACCGACGGTTTTTGAACGCGCTAAAACCATTTCAGCCTGAAGTGGAACCTATTGTACTTCCCAAAAAACACGTACCGATGATTGTTCAATATTTTTGGCCGTGGAACGATCGCTTTGAGGAGATTGTTTCTTTTATGAAAAAACATCCTACCCCATAGATTTGATTCCATTTTTAAGATTTTTTCAGAATAAACTTGTATTTTCCCTCAATTATTTTGAACCAATTTGAATATGAAAAACACTACACTCCTTATTTTTATTTGCCTGACCACCCTTTTTGCTACAGCACAGTCCAACTGGAGAGCTTTAGAAAATGCCCCAAACGGATTTGGCAGGTTTGATGATATCTTTTTCTTAAACGAACAATTGGGTTGGGCGGCCAATGGCCCATCCGGTATTGTTTTTAAAACTACTGATGGAGGCGAAACTTGGGAACAGCAGTTAGCGTTGTTTTCCTACTTTCGAAATATAGAATTTATAGATGAAAACATAGGTTTTTTAGGAACTTTGGATGGAGCTTTCTACCGAACTACTGATGGCGGTGAGAACTGGGAAAACGTATTTCTATCCCCCAACCCCGATGCTATTTGCGGACTTGACGCGGTCGATAACACCGTATACGGCTGTGGTGCTTGGTTCACCCCAGCTTATATTATTAAAAGCACTGATGCTGGTGGGTCTTGGGAATATATAGCTATGAGCGATTATGCTATTGCACTAGTAGAGGTTCTTTTTGTGGACGAACAGTTTGGCTATGCTTCTGGACAAGATAGTAATGGTGGAATTATACTGCGAACTGAAGACGGCGGGGCGAATTGGGAACAAATATATAATTCAGGCAATCCTGGGGAATATGTTTGGAAATTGCAACTGATGGAAAATAACACCTACATATATGGTTCTGTGGAATCTGGCTTTCAAGGTAAATTGATTAAATCTTTCGATTCAGGAGCTACTTGGGAAACTAAAAATTTTCCCGATCCCAACGTACAGGGAATTGGCTTTGTGAGTCCCACCCACGGTTGGATGGGCGGACACAACAGCGGTTTTTATGAAACCACCGATGGCGGAAATACCTGGACCGATACCGGCCTAGGTTATAACCTGAACAGGTTTTTGATTTTTAACGACCATTTTGCCTATGCTGCGGGCGAAACAATTTATAAATTTGATGAAGAACTTTCGGTTTCTGATTTTTCCGATGAGAGCGTCGAAGATATTTCCATAACAATAGCACCTATGCCCATAAAGGACAAACTGAATATTTCTATTGCCTACACCCATATTGACAATCTTCTGATTGAACTTTATGATTTGAATGGAAAACTTATGGAGCGCTTAACCCGCGACAGAGTTCCCGAAGCAGGAACCAAGGAATATTCATTTGACTTTAATTATCCTGCTGGCACCTACCTTCTTAACTTCCAAACCAACAATGGAAGACGTTCGAAACAGATTGTGAAACAATAACAACACAGTTAGCTAAATGAATTAAAAGAACTGTAGAAATCTTTAAAATTACAGTAGGAACTTTTTTCGTTTTAAACTATTAACAGCTATTAGTATCTTGCACTTTTCTCAAAAACAAAGCTTCATGAAATTACTACGCCTTCTCTTTATCTTCTTATCCCTTCCCCTATTTGCCCAACAGGGCGGGATGTGGATCCCTTCCCTTTTGGAAGGAATGAACGAAACCGAAATGACAAATCTGGGCATGAAAATGACAGCCCAAGACATTTACGATGTCAACAACGCCAGTTTAAAGGATGCCGTTCCGCATTTTAACGGCGGCTGCACTTCCGAAATCATTTCAAACAAAGGATTGTTGCTCACCAATCACCACTGTGGTTATTCACAAATACAAAGCCATTCC
>JBBQQN010000171.1:0-2710 GCA_038215845.1 Flavobacteriales bacterium
TTCTTCCAAGAAAAAGGCTTTTGACCTTAATCTAAGGGAGGTTTGGCGCTATCGCGACTTATTGATTTTATTTGTTAAACGGGATATTACCACGGCTTACAAACAGACCATTTTGGGCCCATTTTGGTATTTTATTCAGCCACTTTTTACTTCGATAATATTTACTTTGGTCTTCAATAACCTGGGTAGTATAAGTACTGGAAGTATTCCTCCTTTTTTGTTCAACCTTGCAGGGATTACGGCATGGAATTATTTTACCGCCTGTTTTAACGGGACGTCGAACACTTTTAGGAGCAACGCAGGGATTTTTGGAAAAGTATATTTTCCACGGGTCATTATGCCGCTGTCGGTTACCATTTCAAATCTGTTGAAGTTTGGCATACAATTACTTATTTTTATTGCCTTCTATATATATTATGTGCTTCAAGGTTTTGAAATTAACCCTAACAATCATTTATTTCTATTTCCCATTTATATAGTTATGATGGCTTTATTGGGATTGGGGTTGGGAATGGTCGTTTCGGCGCTTACTACAAAATACAGGGATCTTAGTGTCTTGGTAAGTTTTGCCATATCCTTATTAATGTATGTTTCTGCCGTGCCTTATCCACTTTCTGAAGCTAGAAATAAACTCCCTGTTTGGGTTGCGGACTTTGTTACCTACAATCCTTTGACACAAATTATTGAAGGGTTTCGTTATATGTTATTGAATACAGGCACTTTTACCTGGATTGGTTTTGCATATACACTCGTTTTTTGTGTATGCTCATTTTTATTGGGGTTGGTAATTTTTAACAGGACAGAGAAGAGTTTTATAGATACTGTTTAGGTTGATGGTTGATGTTTGATGGTTGTGGGGAAAGTGTATATGGAAGATGGGAATTTTTTTTGGAAAGATTTTGTCAATAAGTGAAATTCGAATTTATTTTTTTGATTGAGTGCAATTGAGTGCAACCATAGTGGAAAGATAGTGCAAGTATCGTGGGAGTATCGTGCAATCTTATAGCAGACATCCTTTTCGAGAATGTTTTCAAATTTCCCAAGCTATTTTTATTGAAAGCTGTGTTGGTTAGTTATTTAATTAAAAATAAAACAGTGTCTGATTATCGGCATGGTGGTGCAGGAATTTCAACCCTTAATACTTTTCACAGGCGGTAGAAAAAGTTTATTTTAGCACCCTCCTAATCTCTGAGACAGGAGACAAGAGACAGGAGACAAGAGACAGGAGACAGGAGACAGGAGACAAGAGACAAGAGACAAAAACGAAATGCCCAATAACAAATCCCAACCCATAACTGCCAACCGACAACTGACAACTGACAACCGACAACTGACAACCGACAACCCACAACAGATAACTGAAAATGATCATCCTAAAAGCCGAAAACATAAGTAAACAATACCGCCTCGGAACTGTTGGAACTGGAACTTTAAAACACGATTTCAACCGCTTCTGGCATAGAATCCGTGGCAAGGAAGATCCTTATTTAAAAATAGGGGCGGTAAACGATAGGAGTAGCAAAACCAAGGAAGAATATGTTTGGGCCTTGAACGATATTAATTTTGAAGTACAGGAGGGAGAAGTATTGGGTATTATTGGAAAAAACGGGGCAGGAAAATCTACTTTGCTTAAAATACTATCTCGGGTAACTAGCCCAACCACTGGAGTTATAAAAACCAAAGGGAGAATAGCTTCCTTGTTGGAAGTAGGAACTGGTTTTCACCCCGAACTCACAGGTCGCGAAAACATTTTTCTAAACGGGGCTATTTTGGGAATGACGAAAGCTGAGATTACTGCCAAAGTAGATGAAATTATAGACTTTTCAGGCTGCGAAATGTATATAGATACCCCTGTAAAGCGTTACAGTAGCGGAATGACCGTGCGTTTGGCTTTTGCAGTGGCAGCGCATTTGGAACCCGATATTTTGGTGGTTGATGAGGTTTTGGCTGTGGGGGATGCAGAGTTTCAGAAGAAGGCGATTGGGAAAATGCAGGATATTAGCAAAGGGCAAGGCCGTACCGTACTTTTTGTGAGCCATAATATGGCAAGTGTACAGCAATTATGCACAAAAGGGATTGTTTTGGTAAATGGGGTAATAGCCTTTTCAGGGAAAATAGATGATTGTGTGGATTTTTATCTAAATGATACTGCAGTTCACGAAAACAATATGTATATAAATTCTGCAGAATCAGGTACCACTGATTTTCTAGAAATAAAAGTTTTAAAAAATGGAGCACCTTCCAGTTTTTTTAGATTTGATGAAGCCATAGAATTGAATTTTAAAATTTCCCATCATTTTGATGACAGAGATGTAGCACTATCCTTTGCAGTTATTGATCAAAAAAATAGAAAAATTTTTAGCAGTGAGATATATCTAGATAATAATTTATCAGGTTTGGTAACAAAATCCTTTAATGTAGAAATTCCCAAGTCTGTTTTAGTTCCAAATTATTACAATGTAACTGTTGCACTCCATATTCCCATTGTACGGCAAATTCGATATTTGGATTCAGTAGTAAGTTTTGGCATTGAGGAAACAGGATCAGATTTTGCTAAATATGGAAAGAACGATATTGGATGTGTTTTTTTATCCTGTGTATGGACTGAAATCACATAATTTATGAAGATGTAATCTTCTATTAAACTTTTTTTTAGTTTTGAAGTGGTTGATAAATGAAAAATGATTCTATAAAATCTCCTCTCGTAAGG
>JBBQQN010000172.1:0-2678 GCA_038215845.1 Flavobacteriales bacterium
CCGCACGAATATATGTATAAGCTTTTACTGAGCGGCGCTTTGGAAGAACATTATGAAATTGATTTAAAGGATTCATGGATGTATGCCGCGGCAGAAAAAAACCTTCCTATAGTTTGCCCAGGTTGGGAAGACAGCACCATGGGTAACATCTTTGCCAGCTACGTTTTAAAAGGGGAATTGAAAGCCTCCACCATGAAAAGTGGAATTGAGTACATGACCTTTCTTGCAGATTGGTACACCGAAAATTCAGAAAACGGAATCGGTTTCTTCCAGATTGGTGGAGGAATAGCCGGAGATTTTCCAATCTGTGTTGTGCCCATGCTGTATCAGGATATGGAACGTACGGATACGCCTTTTTGGAGTTATTTCTGCCAAATTAGCGATTCAACTACCAGTTTTGGAAGCTACTCCGGAGCGGTACCCAATGAAAAAATAACTTGGGGAAAACTGGACATAGACACTCCAAAATTCATCATAGAAAGTGATGCTACTATTGTAGCTCCGTTGATTTTTGCGTATCTTTTGGATATGTAAAAAATTGCTATAAAACTTATTTCCAACTAAATAAGAATCAAAATTCAAGATAGAAAATCGCTTCCCTTTGCTTAAGCAATTAGGGGAAGCGATTTAGAATTATATAATTAAATATACTATGGAAAGCCCAAAGATTGAAAATATTGAACTGAAATTTTTAACGATAAAAGATTACGAAGCGTTGAAACAAGCTACCATTCAGTCTTATGGAGGGCTGCCAAATAGCTATTGGAAAATAAATGAAATTGGAAACCTGATTGACATTTTTCCCGAAGGTCAAGTGGTTATTATGGCCGATGGCGAAATTGCCGGTTGCGCCCTTTCAATTATTGTTGATTATGACGAAATTGAAGATCAGCATACATATAAAGATATTACTGACGACCCAACCTTTAGTATCCATAACCCTGACGGCGATGTGCTTTACGGAATAGATGTATTTATCCGACCCGATTTTCGCGGCTTGCGCTTGGGAAGAAGATTGTACGATTACCGAAAGGAACTTTGTGAAAACCTAAACCTTAAAAGTATAGTTTTCGGCGGAAGGATGCCTAATTACCATTTACATGCAGATAAGGTTACACCAAAGCAATACATTGAAAAAGTAAAAAGCAAACAAATTGACGATCCGGTTCTCAATTTTCAAATTTCAAATGATTTTCACCCTGTCCGCGTACTAAAAGGTTATTTGCAGGGCGACAAAGCTTCGGGTGAATTTGCGGTTTTAATGGAATGGGATAATATTTATTTCACAAAACCAGATAAAAAACCAAAACCAAGTGCCATTAAAAGTGTCGTTCGTTTGGGTCTAATTCAATGGCAGATGCGTTCCTATTCCGGTTTGGAAGAGTTGATGCAACAGGCCGAATATTTTATTGACTGTGTTGCAGGCTATCGTTGCGATTTTGCGATGTTCCCCGAATTTTTCAATGCACCGCTGATGGCCGAATATAATCATATGAGCGAGCCGGACGCCATCCGTGAACTTGCAAAATACACCAAGAAAATTACCGAAAAACTTTCTACCCTTTCCATTTCATATAACATAAACATCATTACTGGCAGTATGCCCGAAATGGTGCGTGGCAAGTTGTATAATGTAGGTTATTTATGCCGAAGGGACGGAAGCGTGGAACGTTATGAAAAAATTCATGTAACTCCGGACGAAGCGAAAGTTTGGGGTATGGTAAACGGAAATTCCCTAAAAACATTTGATACTGATTGTGGAAAAATAGGTGTTTTAATATGTTATGATTCCGAATTTCCTGAATTATCACGATTGCTTTCAGATGAGGGAATGGACATTCTTTTTGTTCCTTTTCTTACAGATACCCAAAACGGTTATTCACGTGTAAGACTATGCGCGCAAGCAAGAGCCATTGAGAACGAATGTTACGTAGCCATTGCGGGAAGTGTAGGAAACCTGCCAAAGGTTCATAACATGGATATACAGTACGCACAGAGCGCTGTATTCACGCCATGCGATTTCTCTTTCCCCAATAACGGTATAAAAGCCGAAGCAACCCCAAATACAGAAATGATTTTGGTGGCCGATGTTGATTTGGATTTGCTCCGCGAGCTACACACCTTTGGTGCAGTTCGAAATTTAAAGGATAGAAGAAAGGATTTTTATAGATTGGAACGGGTGAAGAAATAATTGTAAAGAATACTAACCTGCAAGGTTTTCAAACCCTTGTAGGTTTTAATTTTGATTGAAAAAATAGCTCCCAAACCGCAACTCCAATTACAACAATATATTCGAAAGCCACTAACCAAAGTTTTTCATCAAAGCCATTTTTTCCATAGGCTGAATAACTCAGCATTACAACAAAACTCCAAACAATCGGGAATTTATATTTCGTAAAAACGGAAAGCAAAAGTGGCGTTGCAATGTACCAAGGGTGTACAGTTGTAGAAAGCAAAAAATAAAACGAAATTGCAAAAAGCATAGCAGTAAGCAATTGCTGAGGTGTTTTATTTTTTCTGAAAGAAGTAATTCCCAAAACGAAAACAAAAACCAAAACAGGAAGAATTTTCCCAACTGTTTCAATCAAATTCCATCCAACTATTTTGAAACCAATCCACCGAATCACATAATAAACGCTTGCGTTAAACTCAAAATTCTGAAACCAAAGTGCAATGGT
>JBBQQN010000173.1:0-2636 GCA_038215845.1 Flavobacteriales bacterium
TTTCAAAGTAATGGAAACTCTGCCCGAACAACAAAAAATCATCCTTCAATTACGGGATGTAGAACAGTTTGAATTTTCAGAAATAGCAAAAATGCTGGACAGTAACGAGACGGCAATACGGGTGGCACTTTCCCGGGCAAGGAAAACAGTGCGGGACACAATGATAAAAAAATACAACTATGGAATCAAATAAAATAGAACGTTTACTGGAGGCGTATTTTGATGGGCAGACCAGTCTTGAAGAAGAAAAAATGTTGCGAGACTACTTCATTAATAATAAAGTGTCCGATCATTTAGCGCAATACAAACCTCTCTTTGCAGGCTTTGAAGCTGCAAGGCTTGAAAAATCGAGTACCGCATTTGTTTTTCCGAAAAACAAAACTCCGAAAATAAGGACCTGGTGGTATTCAGTGGCTGCAATGCTTTTGGTGGCAATAGCGGTTGGCGGGTTTTATCTTTCCCAACCACGATTGACTCAGGAAGAAAAGGAAGCCTTGGCAGCTTTTGAAAAAAGCCAGGACGCTATGTTATTACTTTCGGAAAATCTTAATAAAGGTGCCGAGCAGATTTCTTTGGTAAACCAATTTACCATCACCAAGGATAAATTTTTGAAATAGAATATAAATTAGAATTATAACAATAAAAACAACAATATTAAATAATAAAAAGATGAAAAAAATAGCACTATTAATAGCCCTTGCAGTTGCTCCCCTAATGGGATCTGCACAAAATGCCTTCGATTCCTTTGAAAATGAAAAGGACGTAACTTCGGTGGTAGTTACCAAAAATATGTTCAAGCTTTTGAGCAAAATGGACCTTAACTCTACCGACCCTGAAGCCCAAGAGTATTTGAAAATGGTGGATAATCTGGAAAACATAAAAATTTTCACCACAGAAAACCCAGCAGTTGCACAAAAAATGGACGCCGCGGTCGCGAAATATATAGCCGGGTCAAAAAATCTTGGCGAGCTGATGCGTGTTAAAGACGATGAAAAAAATATTAAGTTCTATAGCAAAGAAGGAAAAAATGAAAACTTTGTAAGTGAGCTTTTAATGCACCTTGACGGCATAGTGGACGGTAAAAAAATGAGTGTCATTATGAGCATAACAGGAAATATAGACCTCAAACAAATTTCCAAACTTACCCAAGATCTGAAAGTTCCGGGAAGCGAAGAATTGAAAAATATTGATAAAAAGAAAAAAGGATAATCATGGCACTTACAAAATATTTATTGGTTACAGTGCTGGCGCTCACTGCACTTATTTCCTGCGACAACCCATCTCTTCAAAAGTATTTGGTGGACAAACAGGATGACGACAAATTTTTAAAAATAGATGTTGCTGCGAGTTTGCTTCAAACCAATAGCAGCAATTTTTCCCCAGAGGAAAAGGAGATACTTAATACAATCAAAAAAGTAAACGTAGTTGCTTACCCTATAAAGGATGGAGACTCGTTAGACTATCAAGTTGAAAAGGAAAAATTGGCAGGCATACTAAGCGATGAGAAATACAAAACCCTTATTAAAATGGGCTCTCCTACAAAAGGAGCGACGCTAAAATATACTGGAGAGGAAGACGCCATCAATGAGCTTATTATCTTTGCCAGCGATAACGAACGGGGCTTTGCAGTTTTACGGGTATTGGGTGATAAGATGCGTCCGGACCAAATGGTGAAATTGATGAAATCAGTAGAACGGGGAGATATGGATGTGTCTCAATTGAATGGACTTGGCGAAATATTCAAAGATTAATACAGTTGATTAATAGTTAAGATGGCATTGTTGTTTACCAACAGTGCCATCTTTAATTTAAAGTAAATCTTAAATAAGGGATTATAAATTATTGATAACCAAAAATTTATAAACGCGGCACGGCTTTTGAAACGTGTGATAATAGAATACCTATTATAAACTTTTTTGCCCCAGAAAATTAGATTTTGCTTTCCCGAGACTCCTCCAATTAAAGGAATAGGTTAGTTAAATAAACTCCTTCTCAAATTTTTGAGGGGAGTTTTTTTTTTTTAAATCCCAGTATAATTTCCCGGAGTTATATTCCGCATTTCCTGTTTTACGCTTTCGGGAATCTCCAAGGTTTCAATAAAATTGGCAATTGCCGTTGAATTTATGTTTTCATTCGTACGGGTTAAGCCTTTAAGCGCTTCGTATGGATTTGGGTAGCCTTCGCGGCGCAGAATGGTTTGGATAGCTTCAGCTACTACGGCCCAATTATTATCAAGATCTTCCTTGAACTTTGCCTCATTCAGCAATAGTTTGTTCAGTCCTTTTAATGTGGATTGAAATGCAATAATTGTATGCCCAATGGGTACTCCAATATTCCGTAGTACGGTGCTGTCCGTTAAATCGCGCTGTAAGCGGCTTACTGGAAGCTTAGCAGAAAGATGTTCAAACAAGGCATTGGCAATGCCAAGGTTTCCTTCGCTGTTTTCAAAATCTATTGGGTTTACTTTATGTGGCATTGCACTGGAACCAACTTCTCCTTGCTTAATTTTCTGTTTAAAATAATTCATGGAAACGTAGGTCCAAATATCCCGATCTAAATCAATAAGAATATTGTTTATTCTCTTTAGGCAATCGAAGAGTGCCGCCATGTGGTCATAGTGTTCAATCTGGGTGGTA
>JBBQQN010000174.1:0-2581 GCA_038215845.1 Flavobacteriales bacterium
TTCCACAGGGAACGTAACAGTTTTGGGTTATTTTTATGAGCCTGCGGATTTTAATCCAGGGGCCGATGAATATATTATGGCGAGCGAAGGTGGAAGCGACACATTTTTGCTCAGCTTGAATGAAAATGGCGAGTTTATTTCTGCAAAGCGTTATGGGGGACCAGATTTAGATCTGGCGTTGGATATGAAAATAAACAGTGCGGATGATATTTTTATCGCAGGCTATTTTGAAGGAACCTCCGATTTGGACCCAAACGATTTGGAAGTATACAATCTTACCAGCAGTACTGAAGGTTTTTCCAGCTATATGCTACACCTTAATAGTACTGGCGAACTGGTATTTGCGGGTGCTACCCATGATGGTAATGTAGAAGTGAGGGGAATTGCCATCGACGGAAATGACAATGTTTACCTTACGGGACATTTTAATGGAACAGTAAACTTTAATCCCGATGAAACCAATACGGATTACGTTTATACTTCAGAATTTGCGAGCAATGGTTTTGCTATGAAATTCAGTCCTTTAGGCACATTGGAATGGGCCAGGCACCTTCAAAGTGATGATACCGTATTTGGTTTTGATGTAACCGCCGATGAGGATGGAAATTTATTTACTACAGGATATTTTGCAGACACAGCGGATTTTGACCCAGACCCCAGTGCCACCTTTAATTTGACCAAGCAATCCGCCAATGCTACCGATGCTTATATGTGGGCCTTGGATACGGATGGAAACTTTGTGAATGCCTTTACATTTGGTGGGGCTGACTTTCTGGATACCCATAAAATTGGCTCCGATGCGGAAGGATATATCTATCTTTCCGGGCATTTTGAAAAAACAGTGGATATAAATCCTTTGGAAGGGGAAACCCTGGAAGTTACGGCCATAGACTTTAGGGACAACTATATTATTAAAATGGCCGCTACTACTTTGGGAGCTCCATCAAATAATTATTCCGAAATTACGGTTTATCCAAATCCGGCTAGTTCGTTTATAAATGTTGATAGCTCAAAAAATATTATAGGTGAAAAATATCAATTGTTTGATTTACAGGGAAGAATTATACTGAGCGGAGCTTTTGATACTAACCAGCAAATAAAATTGGAAACAATTGGCACAGGAATATATTATTTAAATATAGCTGGGAGTACAACAATAAAAGTGGTTAAAAATTAACTCCTCTTCCCCCGATTCTATTGGAAATCTACGAATATTGTCTTATTTTTCATCCGTGGAAAAATGGGCAATGTTTGTAGATTTTGTTTTAATTGCCGGGATGGCATTGCTATTTCTGCTGATGGTTTTTTTATTTAAGGCCAGAACGCATTTTTCAAAGAATCTTCTGATTGTTTTTTTTGCCAGTAGCTTCTTTTTTCTTTTATATTATTATGCCTTTCTCCATCGCTCAAGGGAGCTGGGAGCATTTGCATTATTATGTGGCAACGGGGCAGGCTATCTTTTGGGTCCAGTAACCTATTTTTACCTAAAGGCACTTATACTTCCCAATAAAAAAGTATTCCCTTATTTATGGATTCACTTAATTCCTTTTTTTTGCAATTGGCTTTTTATATCGTTGCCAGTATCCATAAGTATGGCCACGCCTTATCTAACCGCTTATGGTAAAGATTACGCTTCAATAGCCGATTATCTTAATTTGGTGGAAAATGCTTACTTTCTAGTATATATAATTATCACATATCAACTTACACAACGTGTTCGCAGAGCCTCCTTTGAAAACTTTTCTTCCTTAAAGCATACTGACCTTTCTTGGTTCCATAACTTGCTGGTGGGCTTATTTATCATTGTAATATTGGACAGTATTTTTTCAATTTATGAGCTTAACTACCCGATGATTCCATGGAATATTGGGACTTTGGTTGCCTTTTTATTTATTGTTCTTTATAGTTATTTGGGTTATAAAGGTATTTTTCAGTCCAATATTTTATTGCCGGAATTTGTAATCACTAAAACCGTCCAAGAATTAGAGACTGAAAAAAATGTTGTTTCCATTCAAACTTCTACAGGAATAATGGAACACGAAGAAAAGGAGTTAAAAACTAAACTCTATGATTTACTGGACAATAGAAAGCTTTATCTAAATGAAAACCTTAGCTTAACTGAATTAGCAGAGGCTATGGATATTAGTAGTAGAAAGCTTTCCGAATTCCTAAACAAAAACCTCAATATAAACTTTTACACCCTCATTAATGACTACCGGGTTTCTGAAGTGCAGGAAAGATTAAAAGAGGAAGAAAGTAAAAAATATACACTTTTGGGCTTGGCACAGGATTCAGGGTTTCAATCAAAAGCGAGCTTTAACCGGATATTTAAAAACAAAACAGGTATGTCTCCTTCCAAGTACCGCCAGATGTACTGTCAGTAAAAATTTTAAATTTCAAAAAGGGAAATTTCCTCCCAAAACTGATTACTTTTAAAAAAATAAAGTAAAATCCATATCTATACGTCTTACTGTATATATGGAGAATATTACGCCAGCATCCATGAGCCAAAAAGAAAGTCTTGTTACTAGTTCCATTCAAACGTTTGGCGGCAAGCTTTTTGGTTTTATTCGCAATAAAG
>JBBQQN010000175.1:0-2579 GCA_038215845.1 Flavobacteriales bacterium
CAGACTTATTCACGACCAGGCTCCGCAAGGCGACAACTGGGATTACTCTCTCAAAGAGGTATATTTTATAGGAATTATGGATTTTATTTTTGAAGAATCAGATAAAAAGAATTATCTGCATTGGGTAAGATTGTCTTATGAAAAGTCAGGCAGAGAATTTTACAATAAGCTGCGCTATATTTTTATAGAAATTCCTAAATTTACAAAGGAAGAAACGCAGCTAAAGACAGGGATTGATAAATGGTTGTTTTTACTGAAAAATCTTAGTAGTTTACAAAAAATTCCAGTAATTTTAAATTCAAGGATATTTTCAAAGTTATTTCAGATAGCAAAAGTATCTAACTTAAATAAGGAGGAATATATGAAATACGAAAAAGACTTAATGGCATCCTGGGACGAATACGCCATAAAAAAGACATTAGAAACCGAACACAAAATAGCTATAAAAAAAGCCTTGGAAGAAGGCCGTGAAAAAGGATTGGAAAAAGGATTGGAAAAGGGGCGAGAAGAAGGGAAAGCTGAAGGGGTTAAGAATTTACTTGTATCCGGTAAGTTTACCATAGCTGAAACAGCCAATCTTATGAATGTAAGCGAAATTTTTGTACGAAAGATGAAAAAAGAGATAGGGGAAAAAAATTGATTAATCTCATTCATATCTATAGCGAATAAATAAATAATTATGTATTTATATAAACATGTTATTAAATAATTATTAAAATACATAAATCTGATTGGCACTTATATCGGACTTAGCCTTACTTTTTGAGAGAGTAGGGGAGTAGCTTTCAAAATTGGATTACATTTATTCAAATTAAGTTCTTCAAACTTCTTTACATATTCCACAGATCGAAATGCCTTTTTTATTTTATAGAACTCGCAGGCATCAAATTTATTTTTTAAACTTCAATACATAGAATTTCATTGAACAACGTAGCAACCCTGCATTTACCGGCAAAGGGAAAGCCCCAAAAGGAAACTGAATAAATCCCGAAGGGTGAAAAGAAAAAACGAAAAAGATAAACATCAATATTTTTTCTTTTCATTATGCGGTAGTCTTTTGGGCAGGAGTGTGAGATGGCTGCCGTAAATATCTTTGTGAAGTTGTTATTGAAATAGGTTTTATAAGCAGGGTAGGGGTATCCACTTTCGTGAGACGTCGCTGAAACAAATCTGTCCGTCCTCATTTTGAATCCAAATAAGTGTCAATTGCTCTCAATTTCTTTTTAATTAACTCTCTCCGGCAATACTGCATTTTTTATTTCTCCATTATAAATATGAAGCGTATCTGCTTGCATCGACGACCATAAATTGCCTGAAAATTTTGCATCAAAGTGAGTGCCGGTCACTTTGGTTATGGTAAGTACAATGGTAGATCCATTTGAAGATGCCTGTGGGCCATCAGGCCAGCTGCCGTAGTTTCGCGAATTAAAATTGTACACCATTAAAGGAATATCTATGGTCATTCCTTCATGAACTGGATATTGTTCACTACCTGAAAATAACATTACTTTATTATATAAAAAATTGAAATAATAGTGGGAGATGCTATTAGTGAATTGACTAAGTGTTCCCAAAAAATCATAGCCGGAATAAAACACGGTGTCTTTGTTTGAAATAAAACTTACAGAGGTAATAGAATCTTTTGGTTGATAAAAAATCCAGTCGTTAGTGGTAAGAACTTTAAAACCATATTCTTTGTCGGGGCAACTGGCCGCCATTATTTTTACCGAAGCGATATCCCAACGGCGGTCTATAGGGCCATTGGGCGTATTACCCGTAGAGTCATAATAACCGCCGGTATAATTCCAGGAATTAATGAACTTATTTTCATCCCATTGCAGTAGGTTTTTATTATTGGCAGGAATGGTTATTTGAGCATCTTTTTGCTGTCCGTCTTTTAGCGTAAATCTGATGGTAGCCTTTATCGGCGCATTGATTACATTATTATATCTTACCTGCAGGATATTATAAACATCCGGGGAAATGGCATTGATCTGGATAGTGGTATTTCCTTGTTGTATTGGGTTTCCCGATTGACCGGGATCTTTTTCACAGCTTGAAAAAAACAAGGCTACTGTTAAGACAAGGGCAAAAATTTTGATGGTGTTAATCGTTTTCATAATAGGTAGTTAGTTTTAAAGAAGAGCGGCAAATTTAGAGAACTTTTTTCATCTTGTTAGCCGTCACGCACCACATGCGGGACGGCCCATAGTAAACGAAGAAATAATGCTGATTTAGTATTTTGAAATAGGAAAAATTATTGAGACGTTCTATATCCCATTCCTATCATCCTTCAATCTTACAAATCTTAGTTTAGACACTCTCCACACTACCCACTTCCTCCTCGTTCAATCCGTACAATTCATACACGAGTTTATTTATTTTATCATCGGTGTATTGGATTCTTGTTCTTCATTGCGATGAGTATTAATGGTACGCAAAACGTCCAATATCGTGAGACGTTGCTGATAGGGAAGGGGTCTTACTAATTAAAAAACAATTATTTTTTTTTAGGTGTAGTCTTAATTGGAGGAGTTGCAATTTGTTGTGCTTGTTTCACCGTGAGTTTTCCTTGCTTA
>JBBQQN010000176.1:0-2293 GCA_038215845.1 Flavobacteriales bacterium
CCGACCATAACTTAAATTTTTACGGAATACGATTTTTAAATCTACATTACAAGATGTCAAAAAAAATAGCATAAACACATAAGGAATCAAAAAATGCAACTATTAAAAAATTGGCGCATAATACTTCTTCTCTGCCTTACGCTGGGCCTCGCCCCTTTCTTTCCTGAACCACACATTTGGGGCAAACTGAAATGGATTGCCGGTGGCGCCGAAGGAATGAAGGCAGCAGATTGGTTTGATGTTTTACTTCATGGTTTTCCCTTCGTTCTTTTGTTTAGATTGCTGATAATTAAACTTATTCTTTTAAAAAAGAATTGAAAAAAATATATTGCTTTTCAAAATTTAACTGTGGATAACTAAGCATTGTGAAACACGCCCGTTTTCGCTACTTTTGTAATTCAAAATTTTCCATATAATGCAGACAGATCCACAGACCAACAGAGAACTTTCGTTCGATGATTTTAAAGCCGAAGTACTTAACGACTATAAAATTGCCGTAACAAGCCGGGAGTGTAGTCTTTTGGGAAGAAGGGAGGTTTTAACGGGCAAGGCAAAGTTTGGAATCTTTGGCGATGGCAAGGAAGTGCCCCAGTTGGCTTGGGCAAAAGCCTTTAAAAATGGCGATTGGAGAAGTGGTTACTACCGCGATCAAACATTTATGATGGCCATTGGTAAACTTACCATCCAACAATTTTTCGCAGGGCTTTATGCCCATACTGATATTGATGCAGACCCGATGAGTGCGGGAAGGCAGATGGGAGGCCACTTTGCTACCCAAAGCCTAAACGAGGATGGCAGTTGGAAAAACTTAACCCAACAAAAAAACAGCAGTGCAGATATTTCGCCAACAGCTGGACAGATGCCCCGTTTGCTGGGTCTTGCCCAAGCTTCAAAAGTATTTAGGAATATAAAAGGAATTGAAAATAAAACGCAGTTTTCCCTCAACGGAAATGAAGTTGCTTGGGGTACCATAGGCAACGCCAGTACCAGCGAAGGCCTTTTTTGGGAAACCATCAATGCGGCCGGGGTACTTCAAGTGCCTATGGTTATGAGTGTGTGGGATGACGAATACGGAATCTCCGTTCACGCTAAACACCAAACCACTAAGGAGAATATTTCAGAAATATTAAAGGGTTTTCAACGTACCGAAGATGAAAATGGATATGAAATAATCCGTGTAAACGGTTGGGACTACCCTGAACTTATAGACGTTTACCAAAAAGCTTCAAAAATTGCGCGCGAAGAACACGTTCCCGTATTGATTCACGTGCAACAACTCACCCAACCACAAGGACATAGCACCAGTGGTAGCCATGAACGCTATAAAAGCAAGGATCGCTTGGCCTGGGAAAATGAATACGATTGCAATGTAAAAATGCGCGAATGGATGCTTGCCAATAATATGGCAACGGATGACGAGCTTTCCGAAATGGAAAGTAAAATAAAAAAAGAAGTGCGCGTTGGAAAAAAAGAAGCTTGGGAAGCATTTCTTGCACCACAAAACAAAGAACAGCACGAAGCCTTGACCTTATTGGACAACTTGGCCGGAAGCAGTCCCAATAAAAACTTCATTGAAAAAATTAAGAATGAACTAGCTTCGGAAAAAGAACCGTTGCGCAAGGATATTCTTTCCGCTGCACGAAAGGCTTTGAGGTACGTTACGGGCGAAGATTCCTCAGAAAAGAAACAAATTCAGGAATGGATTGAAAATTATTTTGAAACCATTCAACCCAAATACAGTGCACACCTTTATTCAGAAGAAAAAGAGAATGCAAAAACGATAGCTGAAGTACTTCCCTCCTACGCCAGTGATGCCGAGGAAGTGGATGGCCGACTTATTATACGCGATAATTTTGATGCTATTTTCAACAAACACCCCGAAGTATTGATTTTTGGGGAAGACAGTGGTAAAATAGGCGATGTAAATCAAGGCCTCGAAGGCATGCAGGAGAAATACGGAAAGTTGCGCATAGCTGATGTGGGAATCCGGGAAGCCACCATACTGGGCCAAGGTATCGGAATGGCCATGAGAGGATTACGTCCTATTGCTGAAATTCAGTATTTGGATTATATATTGTACTGTCTACAGATTATGAGCGATGATTTGGTAACCCTGCGTTACCGAACTTTCGGAAAACAGAAAGCACCGCTGATTGTTAGAACCCGAGGCCATCGTTTGGAAGGTATTTGGCACAGTGGATCTCAAATGGGCGGATTGGTTCATTTATTAAGGGGAATGTATATTTTGGTCCCCAGAAATATGACCAAAGCAGCAGGTTTTTACAATACCCTT
>JBBQQN010000177.1:0-2115 GCA_038215845.1 Flavobacteriales bacterium
GCGTGGTGGCTTTCAATATATTTTTGGGGTGCTTTTTCGGTAAGGTATTCGTAATAATATTTTTCGGTCATATCCATTCCGCCAACACTTGTCGCTGAAATCAATCCCGTTTTATATTTTTTTATATCGTTGATTTTGGCACCTGAAAGGGCTTGTTTTGCAGCAATTGCCCCGAGTAAAGCTGTGCGGGAATAATTGTTTTCGGGCCGAAGATCGAGCGCTTTTTCAAGTTGTTCGTTGGTAAGTTTTATTTCCCCGACCATAATATCATTTTTATGAACGGTGTCAATAAATTCAACCCGGGAAATGCCATGATGTTTTTGAATAAGCGCACGGTAGTTTTCTTCTGCATTAATTCCAATGGCAGAAATTATTCCCATTCCGGTTATGGCTACGCCTTTGCTCATTTTGTTAGGTGGTAAAATACCTACAAGGTGGTTTTCATTTTTGCTTCGCACAATGAAAACAAAACCTTGCAGGTCAATCAAAATTATTTTGTGCGGTGTTCCTCAATATAATTGGCCATTACTTCCACAGATTCAAAAATTTTGCGGCCTTCCTTTGGATCGCTCAAACGGATTCCATAATCC
Organism: Flavobacteriales bacterium; assembly: GCA_038215845.1. Taxonomy (GTDB): domain Bacteria; phylum Bacteroidota; class Bacteroidia; order Flavobacteriales; family Flavobacteriaceae; genus Aequorivita. The sequence continues at coordinate 591 of JBBQQN010000177.1, forward strand.
TTGTCAAGCATCACAATCAATTCCAATGCGTCAATGGAATCTAATCCCAAACCATCACCAAAAAGCGCATCATCGTCCGCAATTTCAGAAACAGAAACGTCTTCAAGGTTCAATTGCTCTATAATCTTCGCCTTTAATTCTTCTTTTAATTCACTCATAATATATTGTATAATCTGGTTATTTCGTCTATTGTATATTGCGTTTCGCCTTGCTTTTCTATCAAATATAAAAAGGCCTCGTATTCATTTCCATCAAATTCCACCCAGCCACAAAGTACTTTTTCAGCCTTTCCATTTCGCAATAAACTATTGGCATAAACGTGCAAATGTTCGGCGTCAAAACGGTCAAAGATAAAAAAACTATTTTCAGAATACAGCCTGTGCTTTATACTTATCTCCCCGATGCAAATATTTGGCAATGTGTACACAAAAACCGCTGGGCTAGGGAAATACTCGGCTTCATTTTCAATGGAATTTTGATGCTTTCTATCGGTATCCAAACTGGAAGCTTTATTTGAAAAAACGAGGGCAATGTCATTTTCCTCTTCCGCATTTAGATTTTCATTTTTCAGAAGAACATCTGCCGCCAAAAAAGCCAATTTACTGAGATTATCCATTTTGAAAAATTTCGGGTAAGCAGTTTCAAGATGTTTATAGACAGCCTTGCTGAAATCTGAAAAATCTTCGGAATCATCCGGAAAGAGCATTTTTCCGTTTAAGGAAACAATTCCATTTTTAATACTGCACCACGATTTGATGTAAAATTCCTCTTTCATTTTTTCACTTTTTGAAAGATTACGGCCGTATTGCAACCACCAAATCCAGAGGCGGTTTTCAGAAAAATGTTCAAAGGTTTTTCGATATTTTCTGAAATAACATTGATGGATTGTGAAACGCCCATTTCATCAAAGCCCTTTGAAGCGAATAACTTATTTTGCTTCAAGGAGTGCATTCCTACAATAGTTTCCAACAATCCCGAAGCACCCAAAGTATGACCAAAATATCCCTTTAAACTGTTCAATGGAACATTTTCCATTCCCAAACGGTTGAACGCAATCGCTTCCATTTCATCATTAAAAGTTGTTGCCGTTCCGTGGGCCGAAATATAATCTATTTGGGTAGTCGGAATATTTGCCTCTTTTAAAGCAGAATTTACACTTCTGTACAATCCCTCGCCGGTGCGCGATGGGCCGGAAATATGGTTGGCATCGTTACAAGTCCCGTCACCCAGAATTTCCAAAGCCTCCTCAGTAAGATTATTTTCTGAAGAAGTGACCAAAGCACTGGCTGCCACTTCGCCCAAATTAATCCCGATTCTATTTTTATCGTAGGGTTTGCAAGGTTCGGCGCTCAATGCCTGAAACGAATTGAAACCAGAAAGAATGAATTTTGTAACCAAATCGCCACTTACAATTAAAACGTGCTCATATTTTCCTTCCTGAATAAAACGCTTGGCAACCGAAACTGCCAAAATACCCGAAACACAAGCATTGGAAAGTACAATTGCTTCATTTTTAAATCCGAAA
>JBBQQN010000178.1:0-1908 GCA_038215845.1 Flavobacteriales bacterium
CATCTTTGAATATCACGATAAAATTCCTTTAAAAAGTGGATACGAAGCCAAAGGAATCAGGGTTGTGCCGCATGCAGTAGCACGCCACGGCGCCTATATTTCAAAAGGAGTAATTCTTATGCCGAGCTATGTAAACATTGGTGCTTATGTGGACGAAGGTACGATGGTGGACACTTGGGCCACCGTGGGCAGCTGTGCGCAGATTGGCAAAAACGTACACCTCAGCGGTGGCGTAGGCATTGGCGGGGTGTTGGAACCTTTACAGGCCGCCCCAGTTATTATTGAAGATGGCGCTTTTATTGGGTCGCGCTGTATTGTTGTTGAAGGCGTTCGTGTGGAAAAAGAAGCCGTTTTGGGCGCCAATGTGGTTTTAACCGCTTCCACTAAAATTATTGATGTAACCGGTAAAACCCCTGTGGAAACCAAAGGAATGGTCCCTGCCCGTTCCGTAGTTATTCCGGGTAGCTATACCAAGACTTTTCCTGCGGGCGACTATCAGGTTCCATGTGCACTGATAATTGGGAAACGCAAGCCAAGTACCGATCTTAAAACTTCGTTGAATGATGCTTTGAGGGAATATAATGTGGCGGTTTAATTAAATTAGATAATTAAGAAATAAACTAAAGTAATTAGGCATAACTAATTCTGATTGGGCAAAATAGACAAAGGTTTAAGATTAACAAATTATCTTATTGATTCTATAATTATATTAATGCTCTTGTTTGGAATTACTTTTTTAAGGGATTCATATGTTGAAGCATCTTATTTCTTTTTGCTCATGTTTCTTTATTACTTAATTATGGAAACATTTTTCAGACAGACAATAGGTAAAATTATTACGAAAACCGAAGTTGTAAAAAAGGATGGTACAAAAGCGAAATTTTTAAATATTTTAATTCGAAGTATGTTGCGGATTATACCAATAGATTCAATTTCTTATCTTTTCGGAACTGAAAGAGGATTTCATGATATAGGTTCTTCGACAAAAATTATTAGAAAGTATTGATAAATTTACTGCCAATTGCAACTGAACACTGCCTATTCAAATTACTTCCTTCGGCGCAATTTTTTACTGTTCACTTTTTTCTGAAATTGCCTGCTATATTTCAACATTAATGCGTGTGTATCATCGAACGGCTTTCCGTATTGTTTTGCATATTCTTTGGCAATTATTTTGATCATGGTTTTTGAAAGCCACAATCGACGAAAATTGCGCATCCGCTTTTTAAAGCCCATATGCTCAAATCGCATACGGTTCAGATCGATTAAATAGAAGTTGTAAAAGTTTCTGCCCCTATCTACAATTAACGTATTTCCGGGAGAATGGTCCAAAAAATTAACTCCTTTTTCATGAAGTTTAAAGGTAAATTGGGCAAATTGTTTTAAAATTTCTTCCCTATGGGAAAATTGGGGTTTATGCACCAATGCACGGAAATCGAAATCATAATCCACCTGTTCACTTACATAAAAACTTTCCTTCATCCCTCCTTTGAAAATCTCCAAAAAAGCCACTGGATAGGGAGTATTTATTTCCCATTTGATTAATTTTGTAGCATACTCATAAGACCTTTTGGCTTTGCTTTTTCGCAAAAACCGATAAACCAATGACTGGAAGATATTCGGGGTTTTAAATTTTTTTATATTCAAAAGGTCTTCCCCCACCTGCACTTTTTTTATCACATTGCGCTCTCCTTGAGTAACAAATTCTCCTTGGATTGAAAAATTGTTTAGCACATCCTTTAGTTTTTCAGCTAAGTGGGAATATTTAGGATGGATTACAAAATTCTCGTGCATTTTAATTATTTATACAGCCAAAAAAAGTATTTTGCGAAGGTAAATAAATATGACTAAAATACTTGTAATACAGAATAAAAGAATTGGTGATGTGCTGATTAGCTCAGTTATAGC
>JBBQQN010000179.1:0-1610 GCA_038215845.1 Flavobacteriales bacterium
CCGGGTTAGATAATGATGAGTTGAGGGCGATTTTTCACATCGGTTATGAAAATGTAGCAGAAGACAGGCAGGGAGTTACTGATCTATTTACCAATGAAAAGATAAAATTAATGATGCAGCAAAAAGGAATAACCCCGGTTAGCTACAAAGATCTTTTGAATGAAAAGAAATAGGGCTTTTGTGCAAAAATTTTAGTAAGCCCCTTTACTAAGAATGAGATTCTGCGTACCTCTTAAAGTTGTCTAAGATTGCCTGCCAGCCTGTTTTTTGTATTTCGGGGGCATTCATATCTTCCGCTTCAAATATTTCAATGACTTTGGTTTTATGATATTTTGTACGGTGATAGTTTGTTTATATCCTGTTCCCATATTTTTCCTTTAAAATTAATAAAACTAAAATAATTATAGATACTGCCTGAGCCATTCTACTGCCTCACTATCATCAGCAAACGATTTCATAGGAATGGGAGGTGCCTTAAGTTTAAAGAGAATATTCATAATAAACTTTGCAAGGCTGGGTTTTGAAACCATTGCCATTGCTTTATAAACGTGTGGTAGCTGCTCTGCTGAAAATTTTCTCGTTGCCTTACCAGGAACGGGAGAGTTGCTTAGATAAATTAAGAGCGGAACTTTTTTGCCGCCAGTTATTTTTCTTACCAATTCAATATTTTCAGAAATATTTTTTATGGTACGTTTTGGATTTTTTGAAAATGAATATAGAATCCCATTAGCATCAAACCAATAATCAGCTATCTCGCCTTTAATAATCTCTGTGTCGCCTGGTCGTTTCAATTTCTTTATTTTTTAAATGATAAGCCTTCGGTCTCCAATGCGCTCCGTAACATTGGTATTGAAGCCTTTCCCATTCCATGAAATTTGAGAATTTCCTTCTCACTCAATGCAGAAAGTTCCCGTAATGTTTTTATCCCGTTATTCTCCAAAGCTCTTCTTGCCGGTGCAGAAAGTGAGTCCAGGAAACTACCAGTTGTTTTTTTTTCTGTTTCACAAACAGGACAAACCGGGCAGTCACTGCTTTTATAGTAACTATGTCCCTTGCTGCAGGTTTTTAATTGTTTCATACGATTATTTATCATGTTCTTTTCCCGCAATATCTTTTGCGATTATTTTAGCATCGGACGCTATTTCGCGAATTTGCCCGGTGGGTCCTATCCAAAATCCACAAAAATATAAACCATCTTTGCCAAAATATTTTTGTTTACTAACTGGAACTTTTAAATCCTGGAAACGATTTTTATCAACGTCAATAATTTCAGCATAATCCCTGTAATAGCCAATGCCGGCAACAATGGCATCAAACTTTTCGCATCTGCCTTCAGAAAAATAAACGGCATTGCCTTCGATTCGATCAATACTTCCGTAAACAATTATGTGACCTTCACGAATATGTTTTACGGTACCTATATCGAGCACAGGAATATGTCCTTCGCGTTGAATTTCTTCGAATGGCCCGTAAGCTTTCTTTTTCAAACCGAGTTTGGTAATGTCTCCAAACAGCCATCTCATCAGAGGAGCATTCACGGTATCGGCTACCCTGGGTGGAAGGCGACTCAATAATAAACTTAATTCTAATATAGGAATACCCAAAATATC
>JBBQQN010000180.1:0-1598 GCA_038215845.1 Flavobacteriales bacterium
ATAATTGGCCATTACTTCCACAGATTCAAAAATCTTGCGGCCTTCCTTTGGATCGCTCAAACGGATTCCATAATCCTTGTCGAGCATCACGATCAATTCCAACGCGTCAATGGAATCCAATCCCAAACCATCGCCAAAAAGCGCATCATCGTCCGCAATTTCAGAAACAGAAACGTCTTCAAGGTTCAGTTGCACTATAATCTTCGCCTTTAATTCTTCTTTTAATTCACTCATAATATATTGTATAATCTGGTTATTTCGTCTATTGTATGTTGCGTTTCGCCTTGCTTTTCTATCAAATATAAAAATGCCTCGTATTCATTTCCATCAAATTCCACCCAGCCACAAAGTACTTTTTCAGCCTTTCCATTTCGCAATAAACTATTGGCATAAACGTGCAAATGTTCTGCGTCAAAACGGTCAAAGATAAAAAAACTATTTTCAGAATACAGCCTGTGCTTTATACTTATCTCCCCCATGCAAATATTTGGTAATGTGTACACAAAAACCGCTGGACTAGGGAAATATTCGGCTTCATTTTCAATGGAATTTTGATGTTTTCTATCGGTATTCAAACTGGAAGCTCTATTTGAAAAAACGAGAGCAATATCATTTTCTTCGGAATCCAGATTTTCATTTTTCAGAAGAACATCCGCCGCCAAAAAAGCCAATTTACTGAGATTGTCCATTTTGAAAAATTTCGGGTAAGCGGTTTCAAAATGTTTATATACAGCTTTGCTGAAATCTGAAAAATCTTCGGAATCATCCGGAAAGAGCATTTTCCCGTTTAAGGAAACAATTCCATTTTTAATACTGCACCAAGATTTTATGTAAAATTCCTCTTTCATCTTTTCACTTTTTGAAAGATTACGGCCGTATTGCAACCACCAAATCCCGAGGCGGTTTTCAGAAAAACATTTAAAGGTTTTTCGATATTTTCTGAAATAACATTAATGGATTGTGAAACGCCCATTTCATCAAAGCCCTTTGAAGCGAATAACTTATTTTGCTTCAAGGAGTGCATTCCCACAATGGTTTCCAACAATCCCGAAGCTCCCAAGGTATGACCAAAATATCCCTTTAAACTGTTGATTGGAATATTTTCCATTCCCAAACGGTTGAAGGCAATTGCTTCCATTTCATCATTAAATGGTGTTGCCGTTCCGTGGGCCGAAATATAATCTATTTGGGAAACCGGAATATTTGCCTCTTTTAAAGCAGAATTTACACTTCGGTACAAACCTTCGCCTGTGCGCGATGGGCCGGAAATATGGTTGGCATCGTTACAAGTGCCATCGCCGATAATTTCCACAGCTTCCTCAGTAAGATTTTTTTCTGAAGAAGTGACCAAAACACTGGCAGCCACTTCGCCCAGATTGATCCCGATTCTATTTTTATCGTAAGGTTTGCAAGGTTCGGCGCTCAATGCCTGAAACGAATTGAACCCAGAAAGAATAAATTTTGTAACCAAATCGCCACTTACAATTAAAACGTGCTCATATTTTCCTTCCTGAATAAAACGCTTGGCAACCGAAACTGCCAAAATACCCGAAACACAAGCATTGGAAAGTACAATTGCTTCATTTTTAAATCCGAAA
>JBBQQN010000181.1:0-1591 GCA_038215845.1 Flavobacteriales bacterium
GGCCAATAACCACTTCATTTTGGCGCGGCTGAAACCACAATCCAGCAATTAGAATACTGTCGGGCGCATTTACATTTGCATACATGGAATCCACGCCTTTTATATAAGCTATATGGTTTTTGCCTTTGTAATGTAGAAAAATGCGTTCCTCAATTATTTTTGAATAGGCATCTATCCCTTCAATATTTTTTAGTTGTTCTTCCTGGGCCGTCGAGAAACCTATGGTTTTTCCACTTTCTGGAAGTATTTTCAAATCGCTATCAAAAACGTTTGTGAACTGCAGACTGAAATCTTTCAGACCGGAAAACCCGGAAAGTACAATGAATAATGCCATGGCGCCTACAATAACACCAATCGCTGCAATTGTGGTAATAATATTTATGGCATTGTTGCTGCTTTTTGAAAATAAGTAGCGCTTAGCGATGTACAGCGAAAAATTCAAATTACGATTTTTTTCGTTTCGGGATCAGATCGGGATTTTTCAAAGGGTCTTCAGTACCTTTTACTGCCTTGTCGATCCTTTCGATATATTCCAGCGAATCATCGTTGTAGAAAGTAAGATCGGGCATTTTTCGCAATTGGTGCTTGGTAAGCTGTGCAATCTGGTGTTTTATATTTGGCTTAATTTTATTGAGCTCTTTCACAATGGCTTCAGATTTATCAGCGGGAAAAATGCTAACAAATACCTTGGCTATTGAAAGGTCAGTAGTAACGCTAACTTTACTCACGGAAATTATAATCCCCATTTGTCCTGCTTCGCGAAGCATATTTTGGAGTACATTGGCAAGATCGTTCTGTAAAACTCCGGCTATTTTTTTTTGTCTGTTGCTTTCTATCATATTGCAAAAATAGTACAATAAAATGTATGTAGCTCTATGTAAATGAAATGCCTTGCCAAAGGTTTTTGTAGAAGTTTTAAAACGTCAACACATGGGCAAGGCAATAAGTTTACTATTTTTGGAGAACGGAGAAAAGATAATTATGAGAAAAATAGAACATATTGGAATTGCAGTAAAAGACATTTCCGAAGCCAATAAAATTTATGAAACATTATTGGGCACAGCCCCCTATAAAACCGAAAATGTGGACAGCGAAGGGGTGAAAACCTCCTTTTTTGAATGCGGGGAAAGCAAAATAGAGCTTTTGGAAGCTACAAATTTGAATAGCCCAATAGCCAAATTTATAGAGAAAAAAGGAGAAGGAATACACCATATTGCATTTGCCGTGGACGATATTAAAAAGGAGATGAAACGACTTAAAAGTGAGGGGTTTATCCTTTTAAATGAGGAGCCAAAAAAAGGGGCGGACAATAAATGGGTTGCCTTTCTGCACCCGAAATCTTCTCATGGGGTTTTGGTGGAATTATGCCAGGAAATTAATAATAACGAAAAATAGTTTTGCTGTATTTGCAAAGTGTTTTACATTTGCATCCTGTTATTTATCCCTTGTCTACTAAAATAGTAGATTTGAAAGCAAGTGGATAATTGAAATTTTGAAGAAAAACGGTCCCATAGCTCAGCTGGTTAGAGCACCTGACTCATAATCAGGGGGTCCATGGTTCGAGCCCATGTGGGACCACTTTTGCAATCCG